>DAOTYJ010000048.1:0-10942 GCA_034434875.1 Dehalococcoidia bacterium
CGAGGGGGCCAGAAGGCTCATTGCCGAGGCGGGCAAGGGCCAGCTCCAGTTCGAGTTTCTGGTTCCCTCGGGCGACCCCCAGACCCTGCAGCTGGCCCAGCTGGCCAAAGCCGACATCAGGGCCGAGATTGTCCAGCTGGAGGACCAGGGCCAGCATAAGGGGCTGGTGCTGGGCCGCTGGAGCGGCCGGATCGACCCCGATGCCAACATTTACGACCGGGTCTACACCGCCCAGCGCAACAACACGACGGGCTACTCCAACCCGGAGGTGGACCGGCTCCTGGACGAGCAGCGGACGACCTATGACCAAGCCCGGCGCCGGGAGCTTTTGCGGCGGGCCGAGCAGATCTACGCCGTCGAAGACCCGGCCCGGGTCTGGTACCGGTTTTCGGTGGCCATGCTGGTGACCAGCCGGCGGGTCCGGGGCCTCGAACCCGGGGCCTCGAACCTTACCCGGACCAGATCGTCCGCTTTCAGTACGCCTGGGTTGAAAAATAAGGGCGGGTCTTGACAGCGTCGGGCCGGTGTGATAATCCGTTAGACGGAAAGGCTAAGATTTAACTGCGCCGACGGGGAGTAGTAGGGAGGCTGGCGCTCGCCCAGCGAGCCGGGGTCCGGTGCAAGCCCGGCAGAGCAGGCCCCTGAACTCGCCCCTGAGCAGCCGGGCCGAAAGCCGCCCGACGGCGGCCGGTAGGTCCGGCCGGGTCCGCCCGTTAGCGCGGCTGAGGGGATGTCGGCCCACCCCCGGGCCGGCGTCAACTCGGGTGGTACCGCGGGAGTCGAATTAAGCCGAAGCTCCCGTCCCGAGGGACGGGAGCTTTAAATTTCATACGGAGGTGCGCCTGATGGTCGAGAAATACCGGCCTCAAGAAATCGAACCCAAATGGCAGAAGCACTGGGAGGAGGACGGCATCTACCGGGCGACCGAAGACCCGTCCAGGCCCAAGTTTTACATGCTCACCATGTTCCCCTACACCTCCGGCGACCTGCACATCGGCCACTGGTACGCGATGGCCCCATCGGATGCCCACGCCCGCTTCCGCCGGATGCAGGGCTACAACGTCATGTATCCCATGGGCTTCGACGCCTTCGGCCTCCCGGCCGAGAACGCCGCCATCCGCTACGGCATCCACCCTTACACCTGGACCATGGGCAACATCGAAAATATGCGCCGCCAGCTCAGGTCCATGGGCCCGGCCCACGACTGGTCTCGGGAGGTGATTACCTGCCTGCCCGAATATTATAAGTGGAACCAGTGGTTCTTCCTGAAGTTTTACGAGGCCGGCCTCGCCTACCGGGCCCTGGCCCCTGTCAACTGGTGCCCCAAGGACCAGACGGTTCTGGCCAACGAGCAGGTCATCGACGGGCTGTGCGAACGGTGCGGCACCCCGGTTATCAAGCGGGATTTGGAGCAGTGGTTCTTCCGGATAACCAAATACGCCGAAGAGCTCCTGGACTTCTCCAAGGTCATCGACTGGCCGGAAAAGACCATTCTGATGCAGAAAAACTGGATCGGCCGGAGCGAGGGGGTCGAGGTCGCCTTCCCCGTCGAGGGGCACCCTGAGGCGATTCGGGTCTTCACCACCCGGCCCGACACCATCTACGGGGTGACCTTTATGGTCCTGGCCCCGGAGCACCCCCTGGTTCCGAAGCTCACTACCCCCGACCGCTGGCCGGAGGTCGAGGCTTATATCGAGCAGACCCGCCGGGAGACCGAGATCGAGCGGCTCTCCACAGAGCGGGAAAAGACGGGGGTCTTCATCGGCGCTTACTGCCGAAACCCCCTCTCGGGGGAGCGGGTCCCCATCTTCATCGGCGACTACGTACTCCTCACCTACGGCACCGGCGCCGTCATGGGGGTCCCGGCCCACGACCAGCGGGACTTCGAATTTGCCAAGAAATTTGGCCTCCCCATCAAGGTGGTCATCGCCCCGCCGGGCTGGCAGGGCGGGGAGCTCGCCGAGGCCTACGTCGAACCCGGCACTATGGTCAACTCCGGCCCCTTCGACGGCCTGCCCAGCGAACGGGGCAAGGAGGCCATCGCCGACTACCTCGAGCAACACGGCCTTGGCAAGCGGACGGTCGCCTACCGGCTCCGGGACTGGCTCATCTCCCGCCAGCGCTACTGGGGCACCCCCATCCCCATCATCTACTGTGACAGCTGCGGCATCGTGCCGGTCCCGGAGAAGGAGCTGCCGGTCCTGCTGCCCCCGGACGCCGAGTTTAAGCCCACGGGCGAATCGCCCCTCAAGTACCACGAGGCCTTCGTCAACACCACCTGCCCAAAGTGCGGCGGTCCCGCCAAGCGGGAGACCGACACCATGGACACCTTTGTCGACTCTTCCTGGTACTTCCTCAGGTACACCAGTCCCGACTACCAGGACGGACCCTTCGACCCGGAAAAGGTCGAATTCTGGTGCCCGGTGGACCAGTACACCGGGGGGGCCGAGCACGCCACCATGCACCTGCTCTACGCCCGCTTCTTTATAAAGGCCTTGCGGGACCTGGGCCTGGTCAAATTCGACGAGCCCTTCCTGCGGCTCTACCATCAGGGCCACATCATCGTCCAGCGCCA
Organism: Dehalococcoidia bacterium; assembly: GCA_034434875.1. Classification (GTDB taxonomy): domain Bacteria; phylum Chloroflexota; class Dehalococcoidia; order JAUQQI01; family JAUQQI01; genus JAUQQI01. The sequence continues at coordinate 2,576 of DAOTYJ010000048.1, forward strand.
GAAGATGAGCAAGTCCCGGGGCAACGTCATCACCCCGGACCCCTACGTGGCCGAGCTTGGGGCCGACACCGTCCGGGCCTACCTGATGTTCCTGGGCCCCTGGGAACAGGGGGGCGAGTGGGACGACTCGGGCATCAGCGGGGTTTACCGCTGGCTGAACCGGGTCTGGCGGCTCGTGCTGGGCACCTACGAGGATATCCGGGCCGGCAAGGTCCCGGCTGGGGAGCCCGCCGAGAACGACCTCCGCAACCTGCGCCGGATAACCCACAAGACCATCCAGAAGGTCCACAACGACCTGGAGCGGTTTCAGTTTAATACGGCCATCGCCGCCCTGATGGAGTTTGTGAACCACCTTTACAAGTTTCGGGAAACCCCGGTGCTGGGAACCTCGGCCTGGCAGGAGGCCGTCGAAAGCCTGATGCTGATGCTGGCCCCCATTACGCCCCACCTGGCCGAGGAGCTGTGGGTCCGAACCGGCCACCCCTACAGCATCCACCAGCAGCGGTTCCCGGCCTGGGACCCGGCCTTGGTGGTGGAAGAGGAGGTGACCCTGGCCGTCCAGGTCAACGGCCGGGTCCGGGACCGGATCACCGTCCCGGCCGACATATCCGAAGAAGAGGTCAAGGCCCTGGCCCTCAGGAGCCCCCGGGTTCAGGCCCAGCTGAACGGCAAGGAGGTCGTAAACATCATCTACGTGCCCCGCCGGCTGGTCAACGTGGTGGTCCGCTGAAGGGGAACGGAAAACCAGGCCGGGGCCGGCAAGATTGCCGGCCCCGGCTCTTTACTGCCCGGCCTGCCGGATGGCCTCGCAGAGGAGGCGGGTGCCCTCCCGGACCTCTTCGGCCGTGGGGAAGCTGTAGGCGAGCCGGACGGCGTCTTCGCCCCGGCCGTCCGGGTAGCAGGCCGTCCCGGGCATAAAGCCCACCCCGCTCCCGGCGCACAGCTCCGAAAGACGGCCCAGGCTCGTTCCGGCCGGCAGTTTAAGCCAGACGAAAAAGCCCCCTTCGGGTCGGGTCCAGCGGCAGCCCTGGGGGGCGTATTCCCCCAGGGTCGACAGCATCGCATCCCGCTTCCGGCGGTAAACTTCGATGAGCTCCCCGATGTGGGCGTCCATATGCTCCCGCAGGTACTCGGCCGCCACCCGGGAAACAAACGGATTCGTTCCGCCGTCCAGCTTGACGGTCAAAAAGTGGCCGATAATCTCCCTGGGGGCGATAATCCACCCGAGCCGGAGACCCGCCGCCAGGATTTTAGACACGGTTCCCATCTTGATTACCGCCCCGGCGGTATCCAGGCCGAGGAGGGAAGGCTGGGGCTCCCCCTCAAAGCGGAGGTCGCCGTAGGCGTCGTCTTCGACGATGGGGGTGCCGTACTCGAGGGCCAGCTCCAGGAGCCGCCGCCGTTTGGGCCGGGACATGGTGAGGCCCACGGGATTCTGGAAAGTCGGGATGGTGTAGATAAACTTCGCCCGGCGGCCTTCCCGCTTCAGGCGGCGAAGGATATCTTCGAGCTGGTCAAGGTTCATCCCGTCCGTCTCCAGCTCCACCGTAAGGACCTCGGCCCGCTGGACCCGGAAGGCGTGGACGGCCCCCATCCAGGTCGGGGCCTCGCAGATGATGGGGTCGCCCGGCTCCACCAGGGCCTCGACGATGAGCTGAAGGGCGTGGGCCGACCCGTTGGTTATTAAAAAGTTGTCGGCGTCGACCCGGGCGCCCTCATCCCGGCGGTACTTCTCGGCCAGCAGTTCCCGGAGGCCGATGAAACCCAGGGGTTCGCCGTAATTCAGGGCGGCCGCCCCGTCCCGGGCCAGCACCCGCCGGGCGGCCTCGGCCAGCTCCGCATACGGAAACGAAGCCGGGTCGGGCCGGCCCCCGGCCAGGTCGATGCGGGTCCCGCCCGCTCCCCGGCCCCGCACCGCCGGCCGGGCCGCCTTGGGGGCCCAGAGGACGTCGTAGCTAAAGCGGCGGTCTTCGGCCATCGGCAACCTCCTTCACCAGCCTGCGGCGTAGGAATCCCGGCGGGGGTCGGCCCCGGCCTCCACCCGCCCAACCCCGGGCTCGGCCACAATCAGGCAGACCGCACACGCCGCCGGCGTCCAATCCGGCCAGACAATAACCTCATGGCCCCGGGCCCCAAGCCCGGCCCGAACACCCTCCCCAATCCGGCCCTCCACAAAAAGCCGACCAGGATAATAGGCATGGGGCCAGAAGGAGTTGGGAAAACTCATGGAGATAACCCGCGGGGCTTCGACGGCCTCCTGCGGGTCCATCCCAAAATCGACGAGGTTGACAAAGGCCTGGACCATCGCCTGAGTCTGCCCATCCCCGCCCGGGCAGCCGAAGGGGATGACCTGGCCCCGGGGGCCTAAGGCTAAGGCCGGGTTGGGCGTAAGCCTGGGCCGCTTCCACGGCCCAAGACACGCCGGGTGCCGGGCCTCCAGCCACGACTGGCTCCCCCGGGACGAAAGGCTAAAACCCCAACCGGCAACCAACGGACTGCTCAGGGCCGGGTCGCTCGGCGTCGCCGAAAGGGCATTCCCCTCCCCGTCCACTACGCACACATAGCTTGTGTCCGCCCCGGCCGGACCCGCCTTAACCTCAGGCTCAGGCCCGGGCTCAACCCCAGCCTCCCCGGCCGGCGGAAGCCCACCCCACGCCCTATCCGGCCGAATCAGCTTGCGCCGCCCGGCCGCATAATCTTTGCTTAAAAGCACATCCATGGGCACCTTTACAAACTCGGGGTCCCCATAATAAGCCTCCCGGTCGGCAAAGCTAAGCTTTAATGCCTCCACCAAAACGTGCAGATACTCGGCCGTGTTGTGCCCAAGGCCTACTAAGTCAAAACCTTCTAAAAGATCCAAGGTCTGGGCCACCACCGGACCCTGACACCACGGCCCGCAGGCATACACCCGGTAGCCCCGATAACCCGTCACCACCGGCGCTTCCACCTTCACCGAAAATTCGGCCAGGTCCTCAAGGCTTAAAAGCCCGCCCTGTTCCCGACAGAACCTGACCATCTCCTCCGCCAGCGGACCCCGGTAAAAATAGTCCCGGGCCGCCCGAATCCCCGCCTCGCGGCCAAGCCTTCGGCCCCTGCGCTCGGCCGAAATCAGCGCCTCAAAGGTCCGGGCAAGCCCGGGCTGACGCAAAACCTGCCCCACCTTCGGAACCTCACCCCCAGGCAAAAAGACCTCCGCCGAGCTCGGCCAACCCCTTAGCCTTTCGGCCTGGGCCCTTAAGGCCGCCTCAAGCCTCGGGTAAACGATAAAGCCTTCGGCCGCAAGCTCAAGGGCCGGGCCGACCACCGCCTCAAAGGAGAGGGTCCCGAAATTCTCCAGGGCCGTAAGCCAGGCGTCGCAGGCGGCCGGGACCACCGTCCGGGCGATCCCCTCGGGAAGGTCCCCGCCGTAGGCCCGCAAGTAATAATCCAGGGTTGCCGCCCGGGGCCAGCGGCCCAGGCCGCTTACGGTCAGGACCCGGCCCGCTCGGGCCAGGTAAATCATGATGGGCGCAACCCCGCCGAAGGTGGTCAGATGGGGCTCGACCACGTTCAAGGCGATGCCGGCCCCAACCCCGGCATCGACGGCGTTTCCGCCCCGCTCCAAAATCTTCAACCCGGCCATGGTGGCCAGATAATGGGTCGTGCTAATCCCAAACCGCCGACCCCGAAAGGCCGGCCGGTAGGTGGTGTTACCCACCGCGCCCCTGGACGTCGCCCCCGGGGTCTCAAAAGAGCCCTGCATCGGCTGCCCTCCTCGGTAAAGTCAGGGGTTTCGCCGGCCCATTTTAACACACCGGCCGGCCTCAGGCGGCGACGGTCTTAAGGCCGGTTCCCGTAACCGGGACCAGCACCTCAGCCCCGGCCCCCAGCCGCCCCACGGCGACGAGCCTGGCAAGGCCGGCGAAGGCCGCGGCCGAGGTGGGCTCGGCGAAGATGCCCTCCCTTTCGGCCAGAAACCGGGCCCAGTCGAGGATTTCGGCGTCGTCGGCCTTAACCAGGGAGCCGCCGGCGGCCCGGATTATCCCGAGGACCTGGGCTCCCCGGGGCGGCCGCTCAACCCGGATGCCCCCGGCCACCGTCGGCCCCGGGCTGATGGGCACCGGCTCAGGCAGGCCCCGCTCCCAGGCCTCGGTCAGGGGCGCGCAGGCCTCGGCCTGAACCCCGTGAATGCGGGGCGGCCGGCCGCCCGCCCGCTCGTAAGCCAGCCATATTCCGGCCGCCAGGGAGCCGTTGCCCACGGGCACAACGACGTCGGTGGGGGGCGGGTCCAGCCGAAGGAGCTCCTCCCCAAGGCCCACCATGCCCTCGGTAAAAAAGGGGGAGCGGTTGTGGGAGGCGTAAAAGAGGCCCTTTTCCCGGGCAAAATTAACGGCCGCCTGGGTGGCGGCCTCCCGGTTCCCGGGCACGGGTACAACCTGGGCGCCGTAGGCCCGGGCCTGGGCCAGTTTCGCCGGGGGCGTATCGGCCGGAACGAAGATGTAGGCTTTGAGGCCGGCCCGGGCGGCGTAGGCGGCGACGGCGGCCCCGGCATTGCCCGAGGAGTCCTCCACGACTTCGGCGGCCCCGAAAAACCGGGCGGCCGCAACCAGAAGCCAGGCGCCCCGGTCCTTAAACGAGCCGGTCGGATTTCCCAGCTCCAGCTTGGCCCGGACCCGCCGCAGGCCCAGGCGGGCCGCCACCCGGGGCAGGTCCACCACCGGGGTGTTTCCTTCCCCCAGGCTCAAATCGGCCGCCCCGGCCAGAAATTCGGCCCGGGCCTCGGCCGACGCCCAGAAAAGGTCGAGGGGCCGGCCGCAGGCGCAGACCCAGTCGGGCGGGGCCATTGCTGAGTGGGCCCCGCACCCCCAGCACCGGTAGTGCCAGCCTGGGGCCAAGGGAGTTAGACGATTTCGACGACGGCCCCGGCCTCTTCCAGCTTCTTCTTGGCGGCCTCGGCCTCGGCCTTGCTGACGCCCTCCTTGACCGGCTTGGGCGCCGCCTCCACCAGGTCCTTGGCCTCCTTAAGGCCCAGGTTGGTGAGCTCCCGGACCGCCTTAATCACGTTTATCTTGTTGGGCCCGACCTCCTTGAGGATGACCGTAAACTCGGTCTTCTCCTCGGCCGGGGCGGCGGGCGCGGCCGGGGCGCCGGCGGCCGGGGCGGCGGCGGGGGCCGCGGCCACCACCGGGGCGGCGCTCACCCCAAACTCGGCCTCAAACCGCTTGACCAGCTCGGCCAGCTCGAGGACCGTCATGCTCTTGATAAGCTCGATTGCCTGGTCAACCTTAGTAGCCATCGGCTTAGCACTCCTTTCGTTTTAAGTTTCGGCCGGGGCCGGCGTCGGTCCCCCGGCCCCCTCTTCGAGCTGCCGGCGGCGGGCATCCAGGGCCCACACCACCCCGGCCAGCAGGCTGTAGAAGGCCCCGGCCAGGCGGTAAAGGGGCGACTGCATCCCCCCAACCACCCGGGCGAGGAGCTCGGGCCTGGGCGGGAGGGAAGCCAGGGTGCCCAGGTCCGCCGGGGTCAGGACCCGGCCGTCCATCAGCCCGGCCACCACCTTCAGGGCCCCCCTGGTCCCCCGCTCGTACTCGATGAGGGTTCGGGCTAGGGCCACTTCGTCCCCGAAGCCGAAGGCGATGGCCGTGGGGCCCTGGAGGAACTGGACCAGCTCGGCCCGGCCGACCTGCTCGGCGGCGATTCGGGTCAGGGTGTTCTTGACGACGTGGTATTCCGCCCCCGCCTCCTTAAGCCGCCGGCGCAGCCCGTTCATCTCCGGCACCGAAAGGCCGCTGAACTGGGTCAGGACCACGAAGCCGGCCGATTTAAGCAGCCGGGCAATTTCGTTTACTTTGTCGACCTTTTCCGGTCTTGGCATCGGCCCTCCTGTTAAAAACTGACCCCGGGCCGGAAACCCAGGGCTCGGCCGCGGCCGGTCGGCTGCGGCAACCTTGTTAGCCTCGGCAGGCGGGGCCTGGCCGCCCCCTTTAAGCCCGCGGGCACCTGCTGTCTCCGGCCCGATATTTTTATCTGATCAGGCCGCCTTCGGCAGGGCAAGGGTCGCCGGAACATCCAGCTTGATGCCCGGCCCCATGGTGGTGCAGATGGTCACCGACCGGATGAACTGACCCTTGGCCCCCGGCGGCCGGGCCTGAAGGACGGCGTCAATGACGGCCGCCAGGTTTTCTAAAAGCTGCTGCTCGGTAAAGCTCACCTTGCCGATGGGAATGTGGACGTTTCCGCTCCGGTCGAGGCGGAACTCCACCCGGCCCTTCCGGGCATCCCGGATCGCCCGGGCCAGGTCGTCCAGCTGGACGGCCGTCCCGGTCCGGGGGTTGGGCATCAGACCCCGGGGGCCCAGGATGCGGCCGAGCTGGCTCACCTTGCCCATCACGTCCATGGTGGCGATGGCCACGTCGAAGTCGAGCCAGCCCTCCCGGATCTTCTGAATCAGGTCGTCGAGGCCCACGTAATCGGCCCCGGCCTCCCGGGCTATCCGCTCACCCTCGCCCTGGGTGAACACCAGGACCCGAACCCGCTTGCCCAGACCGTGGGGAAGGACCACCGCCCCCCGGAGCTGCTGGTCGGCGTGCCGGGGGTCCAGGCTCGTGCGGATGTGGACCTCGACCGTTTCGTCGAAGTTGGCCCGGGCGGTCTGCTTTACCAGCCGGACCGCCTCCGCCGGCGGGTAGGTTCGGGTCCGGTCGACGAGCTTTAAGACCTCTAAAAATTTCTTGCCCCGCTTTGCCATTTCGGCCTTCCCTCAGTCGACGACTTCGATGCCCATCGTCCGGGCCGTGCCCTCCACCATCCGCATCGCCGCCTCCAGGTCGTCGGTGTTAAGGTCGGGCAGTTTGATCTGGGCGATCTCCCGGATCTGCTGGCGGGTCACCCGCCCGACCTTCTGGTGGCCGGGGGCGCTGGCGCCCTTTTCGATTCCGGCCGCCTTTTTAAGCAGGTCTGAGACCGGGGGCGTCTTGGTAACGAAGGTGAAGGACCGGTCCTCGTAGATGGTGACGACGACCGGAATGATCATCCCGGCCTGGGCGGCCGTCCGCTCGTTGTACTCTTTGCAGAAGGCCATAATGTTGACCCCGTGGGGCCCCAGGGCCGTGCCCACCGGGGGCGCCGGGGTGGCCTTTCCGGCCGGGATCTGAAGTTTTACGACGGCACGTATTTTCTTAGCCATAGGCGTTCAACGATAAGCAGGTTTTCAGAGCCGCTCGACCTGAAGCAGGTCGAGCTCCAGGGGGGTTTCGCGGCCGAAAATGGAGACCAGCACCCGGACCTTGCCCTTCTCCGGGTAGATCTCGTCCACGACGCCGGTAAAGTCGGCGAACGGGCCGTCGATGATGCGGACCGTCTCACCCTTCCTAAAGCCGATCCGGATGGGCCGCTCCTCCTCGGGCCGGCGCATCCGGCTCAGGATCGCCTTAACCTCGTCCTCGGAAAGGGGGACCGGCCGGTTGCCGCTCCCGACGAAGCCGGTCACCCCCGGGGTGTTCCGGACCACCTGCCACGATTCGTCGTCCAGGATCATCCGCACCAGGATATAGCCCGGGAATATCTTGCGCTGGACGGTCCGCCGCTGGCCCTCCCGAAGCTCCACCTCCTCTTCGGTGGGGATGACGATGTCGAAGATCTTGCCCTCCATCCCCATCGACTTGATGCGCTGGCGCAGGTTGGCCTCGACCTTATTTTCGTAGCCCGAGTAGGTGTGGACCACGTACCAGGCCGGCTTGGGCTCCCCTTCGGCCGGGGGCCGCTCGGCCTCGGGCTGGACTTCGACTTTCTGGTCCGGTCGGCCGGTCTCTTCCATATCCACCTTCAGCCAGTTTTAGGATAGTAACAGCCGCTCCATCAGCCAGGCAAAGATCAGGTCGACGGCCCCGAGCAGGGCCCCCACGGCCACCGAAACCACAATGACCACGAGGGTCAGCCGGATGACCTCCTCCCGGCTGGGCCAGGTGACCTTCTTGAGCTCGGCGATGACCTCCTGGACGAACTTAATCCCAAGCCTGGGCCGGAGCCGCCGGGCCAGAGCCCCCGGCCGCCGCTCGGGCCTCGGCCTGGTTTTGGGGGCCGGCTTGGCACCGGGCTTAACCGCCATCACCTCGTCTCGCGGTGCGTGGTGTGCCGCCGGCAACGGGGACAGTACTTTCGGAGCTCCAGCCTGTCCGGGTCGTTGCGGCGGTTCTTCTCAGTAGTATAGTTCCTCGACCGGCACTCCGTACAGGCGAGGGTGATGATAACCCGGGCCTCGCCCTTCTTGGCCATCTCGACCCACCCTTACTCGATGATTTTGGTTACGACCCCGGCCCCCACCGTCCGGCCGCCCTCCCGGATGGCAAACCTTAAGCCTTCTTCCAGGGCCACCGGGGCAATAAGCTT
>DAOTYJ010000049.1:0-3668 GCA_034434875.1 Dehalococcoidia bacterium
ACCTGCCACTTGGCCCCTTCATGGTAGAGGATGTTGTGGGGGGCAAACTCCCGGATGGCCAGAAACCGCGGCCTGGGGATGAACTCGCCCTGCTCGGTTCGGGGCACCCAGGCCCGAACGGGCAGGGCCGGGAAGTTATACCCGGGCAGGAAACCCTCCGTCGCCAGGTACCTGTAAGGGTAAAAATCGCTCTCTTCCCGGGCCACATCCACCTGCAGGAGCAGGTTGCGCTGGCGGACCGCCTCGTCCTGCTGGCGGCGGGCTTCCTGCTGCTGGTCGGAGGTGCGGGCCCGCTCCATCAGGCTCTGGGCCTCGCGGAGCTGGGCGGTGGCCGTCCGGAAAAGTTCCCGCCAGCGGTCAAACGCCCGGTCGAAGGCCTCCGGGGCCCCCTCTAGCACCCGGTCGACCCAGCCGTCGTCGAACCAGCCCGTCCTGGCCAAAACCTCCCGGTCGGCCGCCAGGATCCGCCCGACCCGCTCCCGAAGCTGGCCCCGGGCCGTCGGCCCCAGCTTTAACTGCGCCCGGGCGGACTCCCGGAGGGGCAGTTCGGGGAACTGCTCGGTATCGACCACATTTTCGATGGTGGCTCCCAGGGGCAGGCCGACCTGGGCCAGCCACTCGGCCTGGAGGTGGGCCCGCAGCAGGGCCTCGTTGGCCAGCTCCAGCCGGGGGGCCCGGACGGCCCCGGTCACCATCTCTTCCCGGTGGCGGAAGAAGTACTGGTCGTGGTTATTCCAGGCCCCGCAGTAGGTTACTACCAGCCCGGGCTGGCCCTGGCGCCCGGCCCGGCCGCTCCGCTGGGCGTAGTTGGCCGGGGTCGGGGGAACGTTGCGCAGGTGGACCAGGTCCAGGTCGGCAATGTCGATCCCCAGCTCCATGGTCGGCGAGCAGACCAGGTAGGGGAGACGGCGGCCGACCACCGGGTCCACCTCGTTCGGGCCCAACCGGAAGCGGCGCTCCCGCCGTTCCCGCTCCCCCGGCGCCACCACCTGGGCGGTGTGCTCCCGGGCCTCCAGGGCCCCCAGCTCCCGGGCCGCCTCTTCATAGAACCTGCGGAAGAAAAGGTTGGTTCGGACGGGGGTCTCCCGGTCCAGAGGCCGGCGGGCATAAACCGGGTCCGGCGGGGGCGGGGTGCCGTCCCCGGGCCGCCAGACCAGGCAGGCGGCATCCAGCCGGTAGCGGCGGTGGCCGTTTAAGGGGTCCAGCTGGCAGAGGAGGCCCTGGCCCACCAGCACCCGCAGGAGGCCCTCGATGAAGGCGTCAAATTCGGCCGGGCTGAGGCCCAGCTCCCGCCGGAGATACCGGCCCAGGGCCGTCCGGTGGGTCAGCCGGTAGCCAGGGGGAGCGGTCCGGCCGGCGGGGCCCGGACGCACCAGGCAGGAGGCCGGCCGCAGGCCCTCGCCGGTGGGGTCGAGGCCCCAGAACTCGTTAAGGTACTGCTCGGCCCGCTGGGCAAGCTGGCGCTGGTAGTCTTCCTCCAGGACCCGAACCTGAATGGCCAGCCGCTTGCGGAAGTGGTCCAGGACGGCCCTGAGAATGCGCTCCCGGTCCGGGGCCGACCGGCCGGCCAGGGCCGGGACGTCCGCCCAGAGGTCGTCCCGGGCGCAGCACTCCGCCAGGCCCCGGTATTCGACCCGGAGGAGGCCCACATCCTCCAGGTTCGGCTGGATGACCCGCCAGCCCCGCCGCAGGTCCACATAAAGCCGATATTCGGTGAGCTCCCGGAAGGCCTGCCACACCTCCCCGGCGGCTGCCGACCCCGGGTCGAGGTGGGGGTTGCGGGCGATATCCCTAAGTTCCAGGCCCATGTGGGGCACCACCGCCCCCGCAACCCGGTCGAACCTAAGCTCGCCGTGCTCCCGGAGGGCGGCGTAGAGGGCCGAGCGCAAAACGGCCACGTGAACGAAGTCGTTAAAGTGACCGGCCTGTAAAGAGGCGTCCTGGCGGTTGTCGGTAAACGACAGGAGCTTGTCCCGGACCCCGAAGCGGGGGGCGTGGCGGAGCAGGGCCGCGGCCAGAACGGTGGTGGCCGACGACCGGCCCTCACTGGAAAGGTACGAAAGCTTGGTAAACTCGGCCTCCCGCTCGGTGTAGTACTCCCCGCAGACCGGGCAGAGCCAGAGCCGGGGCGCCTGATACCATACTCGAACGGCCCCCGGGCTCTCCCCGGGCAGAATGGTCCCGTCCGGCAGGACCCACCTCTCCCTCGGAACCCGGTCCCGCCAGGTGGGTAAAAGCCGGCCCGTGTTGGAGTCCCGCCAGTCGTCGGGGATGAGGTCGTCGGGCGGGCCCAGGTCGGGCGAAACGACCATGAGATACCCGGCCTCCAGGTCCTCTTCCGTCAGGTCGGCCCCCACCGGGTAGGGCTCGAAGCGGTCCTCCCGTCGGACCACGTGGTAAAAATCCTGGCCGCAGACCCGGCAGAACCGGAGGGGGTAGTAAGGCTTTTCGACGGCAAGCTCCCCCTCGAAGGAGAACGAGCGGCTTTCGGCCGGCTCCAGGGTGGCGTAGACCGCCCGGCCCTGGGCGATGAACTGGTGAAGCTTGAAGGCGAAGAGCCGCAGGTCGGCCGCCCGCCCCAGCAGACCTTCGAGCCGCCGGCGGCAGGCTTCGGCCGGCTCCCCGCTCAGCTCCGCCAGCTCGGCCGCAACTTCCCCCAGCGGCCGGGGCGGCCGCCGGACCGGCCGGCCGTTCTCGACGGCGAGGCCGAGGGCGTATTCGACCCAGCGGACCAGGGGGTTGCGCCGAAACTCCTCGGGGTCGGCGGGGAGGGGCCGGGCCAGGGCCGCCCGGACCTCCCCGGGGGCGGGCGGCCCGCCGACGGTGGCGGGCTCGAGGGTTTCTTCGACCACGTGGGCGGGGTCGATGGGGTGGCCGAAGAAGCGGGTTGCAAACTCGGCCACCGCCTGGCGGCGCTCCGGCGGGGCGGCGTCCCGGTGGGCGACGAGGGTGGCGCTGGTGCCGATGTGGACGTAGCGGGGCCAGTTCATTCGGGCCTTGAGTCGGCGGACCAGCATTGCCACGTCGGCCCCCTGCCGCCCCCGGTACGTGTGGAGCTCGTCGAAGACCAGGAAGAAGGGCGCCTCGGCCCCGGGGTCGGACCGGATGAGGGGCCGGTCTTCGGGCCGGACGAGGAGGAGCTCGGCCATGACGTAGTTGGTCAGCAGGATGTGGGGCGGGTCTTTGCGGATCTGTTCCCGCTCCCGGTCGGGGGTTTCGCCGGTGTACCGGGCGAAGGTCACCGGGAACCGGCGGCCGGTGGCCGCCTCGGAGCGGCTTTTGAGCTGGCGGAGGGTTTCGAGCTGGGAGTTCACCAGGGCGTTCATGGGGTATACGACGAAGGCGACGGGTCCCGGCAGGTCCGGCCGCCTCACCACGGCGTCGACAATGGGCATGAGAAAGCAGAAGGTTTTGCCCGAGCCGGTGCCGGAGGTGACGACGAAGCTCTCGCCGGCGAGGCCCAGGCGGATGGCCTCGACCTGGTGGGTATAGAGGCGGTAGGGGGCGCCGTCTTCCCGGCGGAAGATGCGGGCGGTTTCGGGGTGGATGAGACCCTGGGCGGCCAGCTCGTCGACGGTGGCGTCCTGGCGGTAGGCCGGGGAGAGCTGGACGAGGGGCTCCGGCCAGAGGTAGGCCCCGGCCAGGAGCCTTTGCTCGACGAACTCCCG
>DAOTYJ010000050.1:0-4182 GCA_034434875.1 Dehalococcoidia bacterium
TTGTAAGTCAACTCCCAGGCCCTTAAGGCCTGGTTTACGGCCGCAACGGAGAGCTCACCCGCATGGACATGGCTGCGGTGGGCTCGCTCAACCTGCCGGCCGCCTTCGGCGGCGGTGAGCGGGGCGGCAGCACAAACAGCCAGGCGGCCTCAAATTCAGCGCATTCTTGACATAACTTGCTTTGCAAGTTATGTCAAGAATAATCGCAAAAGGATTTATGTTAAGAGCCTGCCGCCATCCACCTGGGTGGCTTTGACCTCGAAAGGCGTCCGGTGGATGAGCTTTTCGAGAAAGTCCCGGGCGTTTTTGGCGCTGGCGCTCGGGTAGGCCGCCACCACATTCCACCGGCTTACCGTATCCTGGGCCGTAAAGTGCTTGAATCCAAACCAGGAGGAAACTAGACATAAATCGCTTTGCGATTTATGTCTAGTTTTCCAGGGTATCGAGCTGGATTAGGTCACCTGGCCTTCGGTTTTCGCTCAGCGTGGGGGAGCGCGAAGCGCACGGCCTTCGGCCGTTGCCGTCTTCGGCGGGCTTTTACGCCATTTCTGGGCGGTTGGATAAGCTGTCCCCGGCGCTTAAGGTAGCTTAAAATCCTCCAGTCGCCGGAGGCGACTCCGAGACCGAAAAGCCGGGGTAAGTTTGGCCTTGCCCCGCTCTTGACCTAAATTGTCCTGCAATTTAGGTCAAGAGCTTGCTCCCTGAGGCTTTTTACGGCCATGATGAGCTCGGGCTCCCAGGCAGGTTTTCTCGGGCTTTTAGGCCTGCGGCGGCCGGCTTTGCCGGCGAGCCCTCTGGGGCCTTCGCTCTTAAGCTGCCTTTGCCAGCGGTAGTAGGTTGAGCGGGCGATTCCCAGGCATTCGGTGGCCTTCTCGACGCTTAAGCCCGCGGCCTTAAGGTTATCTACGGACCGCCGCCGGAGGCGGCGCAGCCTTTGCTGGGCTTTGAGGCTGAGCTCACATACCGTTATGCGATTGGCCTGGGCAAACTTGACATAAGTTGACTTACAACTTATGTCAAGTTTGCGGGTAGGCCAACTACCCGAGCCGGCTTCGCCGGCGCACCTCCTGGTGTTTGTTCTCTACCCGGAAGGATGCCCCTCGATGTTTTTTAAGTCAAGCTTGCGGCCGGCCCACCCGGCCGAGTCGCCTACGGCGACTGTGACTGTCTCAAATCTTTCTGAACCTGCACACCGCAAAGGGTCATCGACCGGCCGGCTAACTGGCAGGCCGGTTTTTGGGGATGGTATAATCTGCCAAATATGATAGCATGATGTTGTTATCATGAGAAATAGCCTGCGGTCCCATCTGGCCGGGCTGGCGGTGGGCGCGGCCTGCCTGCCGCTTACGGCCGTCCTAATCCTCCTCTTCCCCGGCGATTTTCCGGCGTCCGGCTGGCTGTTCGTTATCTGTGTCGCCGTGGTGGCCGCCTACCTGGGGGGCTGGGTGGCGGCCGTGGTTGGGGGGCTTTTGAGCGTCCTGGCCGTCGGCTGGCTTGCCAGGCCCTTTGGCCCCGAGGCCCCGCCCTTCACCCTGGCCCGGGTCGGGCTGGTCGTCGCCGGCATCGGCCTGGTGAGCTACCTGGCCTTCCGCCGGGAGGCGGCCGAGGCGAGGCTGCGTTTAAGCCACGAGGAGCTGGCAAGCCGGGTCCAGGAGCGGACGGCCAGCCTTACCCAGGCCGTCGCCCGCCTCGAGGCCGAAGTGGAGGAGCGGGAGCGGCTGGCGGCCGACCTTCGGCTTCGGGTTGCCCTTCTCAATGCGCTGATGGAGGCCGTCGATTACGGCATCGTGGTGGTCTCGCCCCGGGGGGAGTGGGTGTTTCTTAACCGGCGGTACGCGGCCCTCTGGGGCCTGCCCCCCGACGTGGCCGCCAGCCGCTCCCGGGACGACGGCCTACCCATAATCACCGCCCGGCTTGTGGACCCGGTCGGCTTTCTGGCCACCCTTGACTACGCCTACACCCACCCCGATGAGGAGGTCCGCCAGGAGCTCCTGCTTAAAGACGGCCGGGTCTTTGAAAAATACGGGGTGGGCGTCCGGGCCGACGATGGGACCTACCTGGGCCGGGTCTGGTTTTACCGGGACGTTACGGCCCGGCGCCGGGCCGAAGCTGAACTGCGCTTCCACCAGACCCTCCTGGAGGCCCAGATGGAGGCTTCCGAGGACGGGATTCTGGTGGTATCCCCGGACCGGAAGTGGTTGCTATTTAATCGCCGCTTTGCCGAGCTCTGGGGCCTGCCCGAAGAGGTCGTCCGCAGCCGCTCCCGGGAGCAGGGCCTGCCCATCATCCTGGGCCAGCTGGAAAACGAAGCCGAGATCAGGGCGCTGCTGGACTGGATTTACGACGAGCCCTCGGAAGCCCACCGGGGCAACATGTTCTTAAAGGATGGCCGGGTTCTGCAGTTTTACACCGCCCCGGTTCGGGACCAGGCGGGCAATTACTATGCCCGGGTCTGGTTCTACCGGGATGTCACCGAGCTGCACCGGGCCCAGGAGAACCTGCGCCGGAGCGGCCTCAGATTCCAGTCCCTCATCGAGCGGGCCTCGGACCTGGTCATCGTCACCGACGGCCGGGGCGTGGTCACCTACGCCGGCCCGTCGGTCAGCCGGGTCCTGGGCTACGAGCCCGCCGAGCTTGTGGGCCAGCCCGGGGCAAAGTTCGTCCACCCGGACGACCGGCCCAGGGCCGTGGAATTCCTCCGGGCCTCGGCCGCCGAAGGGGCCGCCATAAGCCGCCACATCCAGCTCCGGGTGGTGGGCAAGGAGGGGCAGGTCCGGGTTATCGAGTGGCTGGTGACGAACCTGCTGGACGACCCGGTCATAAACGGGATGGTCCTCAACGGCCGGGACGTTACCGAGCGGGTGGCCATGGAAGAACAGCTCCGGCAGGCCAACGCCCAGCTGCAGGCGACCATCCGCCTCCTGGAGCGGCGGAATGAGGAGAACCGCTCCCTCGCCGAGATGGGCGAACTGCTCAGGTCCTGTCAGACCCTGGAGGAGGCTTACAAGGTCGTCGCCAATTTCGGCGGCTGGTTCTTCCCCGCCGGAAGGGGCCTCCTTTACATGGTGAACCCTTCCCGAAACCTGGTCGAGGCCGTTGCCGGCTGGGGCTCGGACCGGTGGGGCCAGGATTCCCTGGTCTTTGGGCCCGAGGAGTGCTGGGCCCTGCGTCGGGGGCGGATGCACGTGGTGGACCAGTCGACGGTTTCGGTCGGCTGCCAGCATGTGGGGTCGGGGGCGGCCGGGGCGTATATCTGCGTGCCCCTGGTGGGCCAGAGCGAGCCGCTGGGTATCCTCCACATCCGGCTGGACGGGCCGGTGGTGGACGAGGACCAGCGTCGGCTGGCCTTCGAGCTGGCCCAGCACGCCGCCCTGGGCATCGCCGGCCTGAAGATGCAGGAGGTGCTTCGCAACCAGGCGATCCGGGACCCCCTAACCGGCCTTTTTAACCGCCGCTACATGGAGGAGTCCCTGGAGCGGGAGATCCGGCGGGCCATCCGCCACCGGAGCTCCGTCGGGGTCATCATGCTGGATATCGACCACTTTAAGCAGTTTAACGACACCTACGGTCACACCGCCGGGGACAGCCTCTTGCAGGCGCTGGGCCGGCTGCTTCAAAGCAGTATCCGGGCCGAGGACATCGCCTGCCGGTACGGGGGCGAGGAGTTCGTGCTGGTCCTTCCCGAAGCCAGCCTGGAGGACACCTACCGACGGGCGGAGCAGGTCCGGCTGCGGGTCCGGGAGCTGACCCTGGAGTACCACGGGCAGGTGCTGGCCCCGGTTACGGTGTCGGCCGGGGTTGCGGCCGCCCCCGACCACGGGGGGACCGTCGAGGCCCTCATCTCGGCCGCCGACCTGGCCCTTTACCAGGCCAAGGCCGAGGGCCGGGACTGCGTGGTGGCGGCCCCCCGGCCGGAAGGGGCGGCTTGGAAATAGGCTAACCTTCCTCCTCGGGGTAGCCGCCGTCCAGCTCCTCCCGCCGCCGGCGGTACCAGTAGACCCAGCCCAGGGCCAGGGCAAAGAACCCCAGGGCCAGGCCGGTTCCCAGCAGGAGGGGTCCGAGGCAGCTGAGCAGGTTAAAGCCGCCGGGGTTGGGGGGGCGGGGCGGCACGGGGGGAATGGTGGGGACAGGGGTCGGGGAGGCGGGGGCCGGGCTGGGGCTGGCCGTGGGGGTGGGAGGTTG
>DAOTYJ010000051.1:0-24658 GCA_034434875.1 Dehalococcoidia bacterium
AACTCGTCAAAGACGTTTACGAAGTAGACCCGGCCCACCTCCGGCCGCCACTGGAAGACCGCCTTCTGAAAGGCCTGGACCACAAAGCCGTTCCAGATAAAGCGCCTGGAGACCGGGTAGCCCACCCCCTGAACCCCGCCCAGCCGCCGAAACTCGCTCCAGAACGGCGCCACCGCGTCGTCGGCGACCGAATAGCCGAAGCCGGGCGGGGCGTTGCCCCGGGCCTGGGTAAAGAAATGGCCCCCGGGAATGTCCCAGTCTTCGGCCGCCTGGGCCGAAGAAGCGGCCGGGACCCGGAGGCCCGGCCCGTCCCGGGTAAGGCGATTCGCCTGGGCGGGCATAACGGACCCGACCAGGACCGCCAAAAGTAAGAAGGAAGTGTAAATCGCCTTAAATTTCTTCATTCCGACCGTGGCCCCGGTGATTTTAAAACTGACTCCCCGTGGTCGACGGGCAGTCTGATCTGATGATAATACCCCGTGGGCCGGGCGGTGCGAGGACCAAGGACAGGGCTTTCCGCATATTCAATAGCCTATAGTTTGATTGCGAGGGCGCCCGGCCGGCCGTCCCCGCAGAACGGTGGGCGGGGACCTTGGGCCCCCGAAAACTGCAAAGCCCCGCTAACGCCGAGGCCCATCGACGTGCTCAGGAGGCCGAAGTTATAATCCCGCTGAAATTGCCGTGGAGGTGCCCCATGGCGGCTTTCGTCCGGCGAATGGTTGCATTCGGGTTAAAAGCCCTTGTCCTGGTCGGCATTCTGGCCGCCGCCTGCGCCCCGACGCCGGCCGCCCCGACCCAGCAGCCTTCCGGGCGCCAGGCGGTGCCCGGGGCTCCTTCGGAAATCAAGGTCGGGCTGGTCACGTTCCTTTCGGGGGCGGCCTCCGGCCCCTTCGGCATTCCGGCCCGGAATGCGGCCGAGGTCTGGGTGGATAAGCTCAACCGGGAGGGGGCATCGGCGGGGCCCAGATCAAGCTGGTGATTGTGGACGGAAACGTGCCGACGGACCAGCAGGGGGTGCAGCTGAGGCGGCTGGCCCTGGACGAGAAGGTGGACCTGGTTATCGGGTATATTTCCAGCGCCAACGGCCTCGCCGTGGCCCCGGTAGCCGGGGAGCTCAAACTCCCCACCGTGCTTTTTGACTGCGGGACCAACCAGGTTTTCGAGGAGGCCAGGTATAAATACGTCTTTCGGACGGCCGCCCACACCGGCACCGACGGCATCGGGGCGGCCCGCTACCTGCTCATGGTCAAGCCTGAAGTAAAGACCGTGGCCGGCTTAAACCAGGATTACGCCTGGGGTCGGGACTCCTGGGAGATCTTCATTCCGGGCCCTTCGCAAGCTCAAGCCCGATGTCCAGGTCGTGGACACCCTCTGGCCCAAGCTCCAGCAGAACGAGTTTTCCGGGGAAATCTCCAAGCTTTTATCCCTGCGGCCCGAAGTGGTCTTCACCAGCTTCTGGGGCGGCGACTTCGTCTCTTTTATCAACCAGGGCCGGGCCCGGGGCGTTTTCGACCAGATGACAATCCTGTTTAACAACGACGGGGCCAACATTGAAGAGTTCGGCAAGGACCTGCCCGACGGGATCATCGTCGGTTTTCGGGGTCCGCACTGGATCGAATACCCCGACCCGAAGGAGAACCCCCTTCAGAAGGAATTCATCGACCTTTACCGGGCCAAATACGGCAAATGCCCCATGCCCCCACGGAAGCTACCACGTGGTTCAGGCCCTGCAGGGGGTAAAAGCGGCCTATGAGAAGGCGATAAAGGATGCGGGCCGCTGGCCGGGCGTCGAGGGGGTCATAAAGGCCTTTGAGTACTTAGAGTTTGACACCCCCAGCGGCCGCATCGCCATGGCCATCGGCTACGGCCATCAGGCCGTCGAGCCGGCCGTCTACGGCATAACCAGGTTTGACCCTCAGCTCGGGTTCAGCCGGTTGGACCGGATTAAGGTCTTTCCGGTAAAGTGCGTAAATCCCCCGGATGGGGTAAAAACTTTAGACTGGATTGAGCAGGGCTTTCCGGGGGCCCGGTGCTGACCGAAAGGCTTTTAGCCGTCCTCCTGGACGGCCTCATCTTCGGGGCCTGGCTTTTCCTGGTCTCGGCCGGCCTTACGTTTGTCTACGGGGTCTTAAGGGCCCTAAACGTGGCCCACGGAAGCTTTTATGCCCTGGGGGCCTACCTGGCCGCCACTTTAGTCGGCTTTTTGGTGGGCCGGGGTTTAAGCCCTTTTTTGAGCTACCCGGCCCTGGTCCTGGCCGGCCTTCTGGTGGGCTTTACGGTGGGCCCGGCCGTCGAAAGGCTGCTTTTGCGCCGGATTTCCGGCCGGGATGAGGTTACGGGGCTTTTGCTTACCTTTGGGCTCCTTTTGATTTTCGAGGATTTAATCAAGCTCATCTGGGGGGTTACCCCCTGGACGGCCGATGCCCCCTACGGGGCCCTGGGCCAGCTTAAGCTTGGGGCCGTAACCTATGCCGTTTATCCTTTGGCCTTGGTCGGGGCCGCCGCCCTGGTGGGGGCGTTTCTTTGGTTTTTGACCGGCCGGACCCCCTTCGGAAAGCTGATAACCGCGGTCATCGCCGACCGGGAGGTGAGTGCGGCCCTGCGGGTGGATGTGGGCCGGGTAAGCAATCTGGCTTTCAGCCCGGGGGCGTTCCTTGCGGCTTTAGGGGGCGCTTTGGTGGCCCCGATGATTTCGGTGGTGCCCGGGATCTCGGTGGAGGTTATTATCCTGGCCTTTGCCGTTACCGTTATCGGGGGCCTGGGCCACATCGCCGGGGCGGCCCTGGGGGCCCTGGTGGTGAGGCTGGTCCGGGCGGGTGCCCTTTACTTTTTCCCCGAACTGGACCTGTTTTTGGTCTATGCCCTGATGACCTTGGTGCTCATCTTCAGGCCTTACGGCCTCTTCGGCCGGGCCGAAATCCGCCGGATATGAAAGGCCCTGGGTTTAAGGGCCTTTTGGGGCCCTTCTGGCCTTGGGGCTTTTGGGGGCGCCCTGGCTTTTGCCCGGCTGGCTTTTGTTTTTGCTCAGCCTGGCCCTGGCCAAGGGGCTGGTGGTCCTGGGGATTTTGGTGCTGATGTGGGGCGGGCTTGTGTCCTTCGGGCACGGGCTTTACTTTGCCGCCGGGGCCTACACGGTGGCCTTCTTGGCCAGATTTTTAGGGGTCCGGGAGGCGGCTTTAGGCCTTTTGGGGGCGGCCCTTTTAAACGGGGCCCTGGCCGGGCCTTTAGGGCTCTTTTTGAGCCGTTATCGGGCGATATTTTTTGGGATGTTAAGCGTTGCCTTCTCGATGATCCTTTACGCCTTTTTGCTCAAGTTTTACTTCATCACGGGCGGGACCGATGGGCTCAGGGTTCCCATTCCCACGGTTTTAGGTTTTGAGGTTCCGGCCAGGGATATAAGGACGGTGAACTATTTTGTGAACTTAGCCTTTGGGATTTTGGGCCTATTTGCCGCCTACCGGCTTAGCCTTTCGCCTTTAGGGTATTTGCTGCGTGGGGTGAAGGACAACGAGGTGGGGGTCGAGTACCTGGGGGCTTCGGCCCGAGGGGCCGTCTACGGGGTGTATCTTTTTTCCGGGGTTTTAGGCGGCCTGGGCGGGGCCCTTACGGCCTTGAGTGTGGGCCATGTGGCCCCGGACCTGGCCTACTGGACCACTTCGGGCGAGTTCGTCTTTGTGGCCATCTTAGGGGGAACGGGAAGCGTCCTTTCGCCCTTTCTGGCCAGCGCCCTCTTTGAGCTGGTGCGCAACTATGCGTTAAAGCTTTCGCCGTACACCTGGCAGTTGAGCCTCGGGCTGGTGCTTTTGGGCATCATCTTTTTCTACCCCGAGGGCCTCTTTGGCCTTTATCAGGCTTTAAGGCGATGGCGTCCGAAGTCCTCCTCGAAACGGTAGACCTGGCCCGGCAGTTTGGGGGCCTCTGGGCGGTGGCGGGCATAAGCCTGAAGGTGCGGGCCGGGGAGGTGGTGGGGGTGGTGGGCCCCAACGGCTCGGGCAAGACCACCTTTTTAAACTAGTAACGGGCTACTTAAAGCCCGACCGGGGAAAGATAATCTACCTGGGCCGGGAGGTAACGGGCCTCGGGCCCCGAAAGATAAGCCGGCTAGGGGTCGCCCGCTCCTTTCAGATTCCGCAGCTTTACGTGGGGATGACCGTCCTGGAGAACATGCTTTTGGCCCTGGCCGTGCGGGAAAACCGGGGCTTTGCCTTCTGGCGGCCTTTAAAGAGCCCGGACCGGCTTAAAAGGGCCGAAGAGCTGCTTTTTAAGTTTGGTCTTGGTCGGCTCTTAGATGTTAAGGTCGCGGCCCTGGGCGGGGGCGAGCGAAAGCTTTTAGACGTGGCCTTAGCCTTTGCCCTGGGCCCGAAACTTCTGCTTTTAGACGAGCCTACCAGCGGGGTAAGCAGCGCCGAAAAGCACCCGGTGATGGCCACCATCCTGGGGGCGGTCGGGGAGAAGGCGACCGCCACCGTCTTCATCGAGCACGACCTGGAGGTGGTCCGCCGCTACGCCGGGCGGGTGCTGGTCTTCTTCGAGGGAAAGGTTTTGGCCGACGGGCCGCCGGCCCAGGTGCTGGAAGATGGGGAGCTAAAGCGGCGGGTCTTCGGGCATGCTTGAGGTGGAGGGGCTTACCGTCCGACTGGGGGATTCCCCGTCCTGAGGGGCGTAAGCCTAAAAGTCGGGGCCGGGCGGGTGGTGGGCCTTATCGGGCCCAACGGGGCGGGCAAAACCACCACCTTGCGGGCCATTATGGGGCTGGTGGCGGCCGAAGGGGGCAGGGTTCGGCTGGCCGGGACGGAGCTGGGGCCCTTGCCGGCCCACCGGCGGGCCCGGCTCGGGCTGGGCTATATGCCCGAGGACCGGCGGCTGATCGGGGGGCTTTCGGTGGCGGACAACCTGAGGCTTTTGGGCTGGGCCCAGAATATCCCCGACTTCGAGGCCAGGCTGAGGGCCGTCTATGAGCTCATCCCGGAGCTTAAGGAGCTTGGGCCGAGGCCTGCGGCGGCCCTCTCCGGGGGCCAGCAGAAGCTGGTGGCCTTGGGTCGAAGCTTCCTTGGGGCAAAAAGGCTTCTGCTTCTGGATGAGCCGTTTGAGGGCCTTGCCCCGGCCCTGGCCGAGCGGCTGCTGGCGGGGATCCGGGCCTTCAAGGACCGGGAGGCCGGCCTGGCCGTCCTGGTCTGCGAATCCGCCTTCGATTGGGTCCGCCGCCTCGCCGACCAAATCTACACCATCGAACGGGGAGAAATTTCGGCGGCGTAGGCGGAACGGCCGTCAGGTCCGGCCTTGGGGCCGTGCTATAATCGGCCGAGCGCCAGACCTGCAACGGAGGAGACGGAAGCCTATGCCCCGCAAAGTCATCTCTACATCCGGCGCCCCCCAGGCCCTCGGACCCTACAGCCAGGCCGTCCAGGTGGGGAACATGGTCTTTGTCTCGGGCCAGATCCCCCTGGACCCGGCGACGGGCCAGCTGGTGGCCGGGGGCATCGAGGAGCAGACCCGCCGGGTCCTGCTCAACATTCAGGCGATCCTCGAGGCCGCCGGCCTCGGCCTGAAAGACGTGGTCCGCACCACGGTGTTTCTGGCGGACCTGGCCGACTTCCCCAGGATGAATCAGGTTTACGCCGAATTCTTTCCCGAGGAGCCCCCGGCCCGCACTACCGTCCAAGCCGCCGGCCTGCCCCGGGGTGCCCTGGTGGAGGTGGACGCCATCGCCGTGGGCGGGGGGCAATCGGGGGGCTGAGGGCCGTGGGGCAGGTTTCCCGGGCGGTGGTCCTGGCGGCCGGCAAGGGCACCCGTCTGCCCCTGGGCCTGCCCAAGGTCTTAACCCCGGTTGCCGGCCGGCCGATGGTCCGCTATCTGCTCGATACCCTCGAAAGCCTCTTTCGGCCGGACCAGATCCTGGTGGTGGTCGGCCACCGGGCCGAGGAGGTTCGGACGGCCCTGGGTGATGCCTATCGCTATGTTCTTCAAGCAGAACAGCTCGGCACCGGCCATGCCCTGGCCGTCTGCCGGCCGGCCCTGGAGGCCGACGCCGGCGTCGTCGTGGTCGGGGGGGACACGCCCCTGGTCAGGGCGGAAACCCTGCGGCGGCTGGTCGCCCACCACCAGGCGGCGGGGGCCGACATCACCCTTATTACCTGCCTGGGCGGAGACCCAGCCGGGATGGGGCGCATCCTGCGGGGCGGGGACGGCCGGGTCTGTGGGGTGGTGGAGGAGAGGGAAGCCGGGCCGGAAGAGCGGCGGATTCCCGAGTGGAACGCCGGAGTCTACGCCCTCAACCTGGGGCCCCTGTGGGAGGGGCTGGCAAGCCTGCCCCGGTCCCCCAACGGCGAATATTACCTGACCCACCTGGTGGGTTGGGCGGCCGCCCGGGGCCTCAAGGTCGAAAGCCTGACGGTTTTCGACCCGGACGAGGTGCTGGGGATAAATACCCCGGCCGACCTGGTGCGGGCCGAAGGCTGCGTCTTTGCCCGGGTGCGGGCGTCCCTGCTGGAACGGGGGGTTCGGCTGATAGGGGCCGACGCCGTCTGGGTGGAACCTTCGGTGGAGGTTGGGGCCGGGACGGTGCTCCTACCCCTGACGTACCTGGGGGGCAAGACCCGGGTCGGTCCCGGGTGCCGAATCGGACCCCGGGCCGTCCTTCTGGACTGCGAGGTGGGCGCGGGGAGCCGGATTCGGGACGCCTCCCTGGGGGGGATCAAGGTTGAACCGGGAACTCGAATCCCGGCTGATTCGGGCGGCCCGACTGGGCCGGCGGCGGGCCTACTGCCCTTATAGCGGGTTTGCCGTCGGGGCGGCGGTGCTGGGGGACGACGGGCGGGTCTACGCCGGGGCCAACATTGAGAACGCCTCCTACGGCCTGACGGTCTGCGCCGAGCGGGTGGCGGTTTTCCGGGCGTTGCTGGCCGGGGCCCGTAGGGTACTCTGTCTGGCGGTGGTGGCCGACACGGCGGAAGTTGTGGCCCCCTGCGGGGCGTGCCGGCAGGTGCTGGCCGAATTTGCGGCGGACTTTAACATCCCCATTGTCCTGGCCACCCCGGGCGGCATTACGCAACGGACTACACTTTCCGAACTATTCCCCTGGCCTTTTAAGTTCCACCGTAAGGGACTATCACTATAGTTCGGTGGTTGCTAATAGTTCACACGAAGAATGCAACGCCCGAGAGGAGGTGACGGGGGTAACTCTTCTAATACGGACTTTTGGGTCGAGGTTGCCATCAGCGGGCACAGGTTCCGGCCGGCCTCAGGCCCGTCGGCCGGACCCCAGGGTAGTAATCGTCAAGCCTGGTCGGACGGGGCCGCCTGGGGGTCCGGTATCCAGGCGGCCTAGCCCCAGGAGCCCGCGGCCGCGGGGCCCGCAACCTGGCGGCGCCGGGGCTGACCCAAAAGTCTTTCAGGGTGCCGGCCCCGTGGGGCCTGGGGCCTTCAGTCCCGACCGGGGGTCCGGGAGTCGGGCAAAATAGTTGTGGAAAAGTCTCGTCCGGCACCGGTTTGGAACTTATTAAACTAGGGTTGGACCGTTGCAGTGCTGCGGACCATTCCAAAGGTTTTGTCGAAAAGGCGACTGCTCGGTAAAGGTAACGTCCGCAAAAGGAAGGAGCGATGGCACGACCTTTTAAGAACCTGCCGCCTTATGGTCCGGTGCAGGGGACAATAGCCGGACTGAACTTGTTGCAGCGGGGAAATCTGACGCGGGTGGATGAGGAAGTCCTGGCGCGGGAGGGGGTGGCCCCGGGCAACGAGTATAAGGTGATCGGGGCCCTGCGGTTTCTGGGCCTGGTGGATGAGTCGGGGACGGTGACGGAGCGGGCCCTGGTGCTCAGGTCCCGGGGCAGCGCCTTTAAGCTCGGCCTTCAGGAGATTTTGAAGGCGGCCTACGCTCCCCTCTTCACCGAGCGGGGACCGCTGACCAGCTTTGAGGAGGTGCATAACCGGCTGGTCCGACATTACCGGATGGGGAAAGAGAGCGCCGCCAAGGCGGCCCGGCTGTTCCTGGCCCTCGCCCGCTACGCCGGGCTGATCGGCGAGGGGGAACCCGGCGGGCCTGAGCGGCGAAGCCCCCGGCCGGGGCGGCGGGAGGGAGCGGCCGGGGGAAGACGACGGCCGGTGGGGCAAGAGACGGGGCCTCCGGCGAGGGACGGCCACCCCGGTGGGTTAAACATCACGGTAAACGTCTCCATTGTGGTGGATTCCACCCTGATTCAGCTACCTCCGGAAGAAGTGGAAGCCCGGCTGAGCCGCATCCTGGAGGCCGTCCGCATCGGCATGGAAAGTTTACAGAAAGTCGGTAGATAACATTTTGCCGGGCTTTGGGGATTTAGTCGACATAATGTTATGGCAAAATTTTGCTGGCGCCGGCCGGCGGTGCATACGACATAATCATTGTGGATAATATGGTGCCGGGGTTTGGGGTTGGATTTTTCCCGCGGCCTCGGGTGGGGCGGTTGGGTTAGTGGGCCGTCGGCCGGCGTCTTATCGGCCGGTTGGGCCCGGGGCGGTCGGCCCCCGCCCCGGGTCTACGGGTAGGCCCGGGGGGTTGGGGTGGGCATGGTGGCCGGCGGCCGGGCTGTCGGGGAGGGCGTCGGCGTCGCCGGCGGCGGGGCTGCCGGTTGGGTCGGGGTCGCGGCCGGCGGGCCGGGGCTCGCGGCCGGGGTGGGACTGGGAGCCGGGAGGGTAGGCGGCGCGGGTGAAGGGGCCGGGGTTCCCAGGATGCCGACCGGACTGGGGACCGGGGTGGGGCTGGCGGGGGATACGGTCGGGGTTCGGGCCGGGTTCTGCCCGGCCGTCGGGCCCAGGCCCTCGGTGAGGGTAATAAGCAGGGAGCCGAGCAGGAAAAGGCCGACCACGGCCCCGGTGAGGATGAGGCTCAGCTGCCGGCCCGGCCGGCGCATCGGGCAGAAGGACCCGGCTTGAACTCGGTCATATCCCTGGTATTATAATCCCCCGGACCTAACAAGATGGACCCGCTTCCCGATTTCGGCCTTTTTGAACTCCGCGGGGCAACCCTCCTGGGCACGGTCGCCCGGAAGATTTATTCTCGGCGGTTACTCGGCCTGGTTTTTCTGCTCTTGAGCGTCGCCGCCCCGGTCGGGGTGGTCCTGCTGGGTCGGGGTGAGCTTACCAAGTGGCTCGGGGCCCTGGCGTTGGGCACGGCCCTGGTAAACGTCGCCTTTATCTTCCGGGTGTTGCGCTCCTCGACGCCGGCCGGGGAGGAATCCTAGAAAAGCCTACTGGGTTACCACCGCCTCGGCTTCCACCACCGGACCCGGGGCGACGGGCCCGTTCAGCCCGGCCACCACCCACCGCCGGGTGCGGTGCCTTTCGAGGGTCTCGAGGCCAAGGCGGGTGTCGGCCGCCAGCCGTTCCCGGTCGCTGTGCCGGAGGCGGTATTTAAAGAGCCAGTACGTAAACCGCTTGAGTCCGGCGATGCCGGTCTGCTGGGGCGGTTCTAAGCCCTGCTCCCGCCAGAACATGGCCCACAGTTCAGATTCGGTTCGGCCGTAAATGTGGGTGAAGATTTCGTCTTCGTCCACCGGGCGGTGGGCGCAGTAGGCCAGGCTCCGCCGTTCTTTTTCGAGCTTTTCGAGGATGGCCAGCTGAAGGGCCTCTTCGACGGAGACCCCATAAAGATAATTTAGATAAGCCCGGTATTTAGTCGGGCCGATAAGCCGCCGAAATTCCGCCTCGCCTATCTCGATGGGCGGGCGGCCTTCGAAGAGCAGTTCTTCGACCTCGCGGCTCGGGCAGAGGTCCAGGACCGGGTCCAGGAGCCGCTCGGCTAGGAGCAGCCAGTCGAAGGCCTCGTCTTCGATCAGATACTCATAGCGGCGCCCCCGGTACTCCTCGGTGACCCGGTCCCACTGCCCGATGGCCTCGAGCAGGGCGATGAACCAGTGGGTTCCCTCGGCGATCCGCCGCCTCAGGTGGGCGACGGCCGGGTGTTCGGGGGCCGTCTCGGGTGGGGAGCCGGCGTCGGTCGGCGTCATCTTCGGCGCCTCAGCCACTCGAAGAGCTGGTCAAGGTCGCGGGTGTTTATAACCTCATCCCGGCGGACCCAGGCCTTGCGGGCCATCATCACCCCGAATTTTATAAAGTCAAAATTGGTCGGGTAGTGGGCGTCGGTGTTGACGGCAAAGCAGGCCCCCAATCGGCGGGCCAGCCTGATGTCGGCCGGGTTCAGGTCGAGGCGGTCCGGGTTGCCGTTGATTTCCAGGGCGACCCCGGCCTCGGCCGCCGCCCGGAAGACGGCCTCCCGGTCGAACTGGACCGGCTCCCGGCTGCCGATGAGCCGGGCCGTCGGGTGGCCGAGGATGTGGATAAGGCCGGTGCCCACCGCCCGGAGGAGCCGCTCGGTCACCCGTTCCGGGGGCTGGGTGAGGGCGGTATGAAGGGAGCCGACGACCACATCCAGGGGGGCGAGGGCCTCGGGGGGCAGGTCCAGGCCGCCGTCGGCCCGAATGTCCACCTCGACGCCGGCCAGCACCCGGATTCGCCGGCCCTCCGCCCTGAGCCGCCCGTTGAGGGCTTCGATGGCCGCCCGCTGGGCCCCCAAACGCTCGGGGTTAAGGCCCCCGGCGTTGGCCCGTCCAGCCGAGTGGTCAGTGATGGCCAGGTATTCAAAACCCCGGGCGGCGGCCGCCCGGACCATCGCCTCCAGGGATGCGCCCCCGTCGCTCCAGTCGGTGTGGGACTGGAGGTCGCCCCGGATGTCTTCCAGGGCGACCAGGTTTTCCAGCCGCCGGGCCACGTCGGGGGCGAATTCTTCGGTTCCGCTCCGGAGTTCGGGGGGAATATACGGCCAGCCGGCAAGCTCGTAGACCGGGTCTTCGGCGGGGGTCTTCACCGGCCGGCCCCCAGGCCCCAGCAGGCCCTGGCCGGTGAGTTTATAGCCGGCCCCGGCCAGGCGGCTCTCCAGCTGCCGAAGGTGCTCTAAATTCCCCGTCGCCCAGACCAGCACCGCCCCGAAGTTTTCTTCGTCGGCGACATAAATATCCCCATTTACCCCCGGGGCGAGGCGGACCCGAACCCAACCGGGTCCGGCCGTCTCGGCCGCCTGGATGTCAGGGTCCCCGGCCAGCCGCCGGGCCAGCTCCTCGGGGTCGGCACCGACGGCTACCAGGTCGAGGTCCCCCACCGTCTCCTCGTACCGCCGCAGGCTGCCCGCGGCCTCCACCCGCCTTGCCCCGGCTTGAATGAGGCTGCGGCGGAGCTCCTCAAAGAAGACCACCGCCTGACCCAGGGGCAGGCGAGGGCTCCGACGCCGGTAGGCTTCCAGGCCCCGCCGAATATTTTCGACCAGGCGGGGGGTGAAACGGGGCACCCGGGCCCAGAATTCGTCCCCCTTCTGGAGGGCAGCTTCCAGGTCCTCGATGGTCCGGATTCCCAGCTCTTGGCTCAAGCGGTAGGCCGTCTTGGGGCCGATCCCCGGGACCTCCATCAGGGTTAAGACCCCGGGAAGTTCGGCCTTGAGCCGTTCCAGGTAGCCGAGCTTGCCGGTCTGGAGGATCTCCCGGATCTTCTTTTCGATTTCGGTTCCGACCCCGGGAATTTCCGTCAGGCGGCCCTGGGCGGCCAGCTGGTGGAGGTCCTCTTCGAGCCGCCCGATGTTGCGGGCCACCCGCCGGTAGGCCTGGACCTTGTAGGGGCTTTCCCCTGTGGCCTCCAGCAGGTCGGCGACCTGCTCGAAAATCTGGGCGACCCGAAGGTTCGTCAGCGGCGGCATGGTTCCCGAGTTGATTATACCCCGGAAACCCCGCGGCCCTGGCCGGCCCCGGATTTTTAACAGTTGGGACCGGCGGGGCTTCCGGTGTTAACGGGCCGTCAAGGGAGATTGGGGCTCAGCCGGCCGCTGTAGGGGTGCCCGGCCCGACGGGCCCTTAGAAAGGCTTGGCCGGTTGGGTGACCGTTGACAGCGGCCCGCTATGTTCCGGATACTACCATCGGCAAAGTCGTTCGCCGACGGACGGAGCAGCGTATGGTTCCGGTTACGCCCTTACGCTGGGCCGGGGACCGGCTCATAATCCTGGACCAGACGCGCCTCCCCGAAGAGGAAATCTACGTCGAGCTTACCGACCCGGAGGCTGTGGCCCGGGCCATTGAGGGGATGCAGGTCCGGGGTGCCCCCCTCATCGGCCTTACGGCCGCCTTCGGCCTGGTTCTGGCGGCCCTTAAGGCCCCGGCGGAGCCCGGGGAGTTCCGGGCCACCCTCCTGGGGGCGGCCGACCGCCTCCGCCGGACCCGGCCCACCGCCGTAAACCTGTTCTGGGCCCTGGACCGGATGCTTGCGCTGGCCGAGGGCCTCGGGCCCCGGGAGGCCAAAGTGGCCCTGCAGGCGGAGGCCGAGCGGTTGCTGGCCGAGGACCGGGAGGCATCGCTGCGGCTGAGCCGCTTCGGGGCCGAACTGGTGCCCGCCGGGGCCGCGGTGCTCACCCACTGCAATACGGGGGCGCTGGCCTCCGCCGGAATCGGCACCGCCCTCGGGGTTATCTACGAGGCCTGGGCCCGGGGGAAAATCCGGCGGGTGCTGGTGGACGAGACCCGGCCCCGGCTTCAGGGGGCCCGGCTTACGGCCTGGGAGCTTAAGAAGGCCGGGGTGCCCTTTGTCCTGATTACGGATTCAATGGCCGGCTGGTTTTTGGGCCGGGGGGAGGTGGACTGCATCGTGGTCGGGGCGGACCGCATCGCCGCCAACGGGGACGTGGCCAATAAGGTAGGAACCTACAGCCTGGCGGTGCTGGCCCGCCACCACGGGGTGCCCTTCTACGTGGCGGCCCCCCTGAGCACCGTGGACCTGGGCACCCCATCGGGGGCGGAAATTCCCATCGAGCACCGGGATCCCGAGGAGGTCCTTTACGTCGGGGCATGCCGGGTCGCCCCCGAAGGGGTCGAGGCGGCCAATCCGGCCTTCGACGTGACCCCGGCGGAGCTGGTTACGGCCATCGTCACCGAGGCGGGCGTCCTGCGGCCGCCTTACCGGGAGAGTCTGGCCCTGGCCGGCAGGGCCGGGGGAATTTCCGGGCCGCCGACCAGTCCGGAGCGGAGGTGAAACCGTGGCTGAGGCCCGAATTGCGGTTATCGGGGGCAGTGGCCTCTACCAGATCGAGGGGCTTTCGGATATCGAGGAGGTAAAGGTTAACACCCCCTTCGGGGAGCCGAGCGACAGCATTATCATCGGCACCCTGGGCGGGGTGCGGGTGGCCTTCCTTCCCCGGCACGGGCGGGGCCACCGGATAAGCCCGAGCGAGCTTCCCGCCCGGGCCAACATCTTTGCCCTCAAATCCCTGGGGGTGGAGCGAATAATTTCCGTCAGCGCGGTGGGGAGTCTCAAGGAGGAGATCGCCCCCTTGCACCTGGTCATCCCCGACCAGCTCATCGACCGGACCCGGGGGAGGGTGAGCACCTTTTTCGGGGGTGGAATCGTCGCCCACGTCGGGTTCGCGGACCCCTTCTGCCCGGTGCTGAGCCGGGTCCTTTACGAGGCCGCCCGGGGGACGGGGGCTACGACCCACCTTGGGGGGACCTACGTGGTGATTGAGGGGCCGCAGTTTTCCACCAAGGCCGAGAGCCGCCTCTACCGGTCCTGGGGGGCGGATATCATTGGGATGACGGCCCTGCCCGAGGCGAAACTGGCCCGGGAGGCCGAGATCTGCTACGCCACCCTCGCCCTGGTGACCGACTACGACGTGTGGCACTCGGCCGAACAGACCGTCTCGGTGGAGCTGGTGGTGACAAACCTTTTAAAGAACGTGCAGGTAGCCAAAGAGGTGATAAAACAGGCCGTCACCATGGTGCCCACCGGGCGGGAGTGCCCCTGTGCCACCGCCCTTAAGGATGCCATCATCACTGCCCCCGAATTCATCCCCGAAAAGCTAAAGCAGGACCTTCGCCTTCTCATCGGCAAATACATAAGCTGAGGTCAGAAGCCTATGCCCATCCTTGCCGTCGGCACCATCGGCATTGACACCGTCGAGACGCCTTTCGGCCGGGCCGAGGGGGTGCTGGGGGGCTCGCTGAGCTATTTCGCGGTGGCCGCCAGCCTCTTTGCCCCGGTAAATATGGTTTCCGTGGTCGGCACCGATTTTCCCCCGGAGTTCTGGGAGCGCCTGCGCCGGCCCGGGGTCGACCTCCGGGGGGTGGTGGTTCGGGAAGGCAAAACCTTCCGCTGGTCCGGCCGGTACGACTATGACCTTAACGTGGTGGAGACCTTAGAAACCCAACTCAACACCTTCGCCGACTTTAAGCCGGTGCTGCCCAACGGCTACGCCGAAAGTAAGTTTGTTTTCCTGGCAAACGGCGACCCCGATATTCAGCTGGAGGTCCTTCAGCAGGTTCCGGGGGCCCGGCTCCGGGTGATGGATACGATGGATTACTGGATTCGGCACAAGCCTGAGAGCCTGGTCCGCACCATCGGGCAGGTGGACATCCTCCTTATGAACGAGGCCGAGGCCCGGATGCTGGTGGAAACCCCGGGTTTGCTCACCGCCGCCCGGAAAATCTTACGGCTGGGTCCGAAGGCAGTTATTATTAAAAAGGGCGAGTATGGGGCGGTGATGTTTACGGATTTTGACTATTTCGCCGTCCCGGCCTACCCCCTTGACGAGGTGAGGGACCCGACGGGGGCGGGGGACAGCTTCGCCGGGGGCTTTCTGGGGTACCTGGCCAGGGCCAACCGGGTAAACCTGGAGACCATGCGGCGGGCCGTGGTGATGGGCACGGTGGTGGCCAGCTTTACGGTCGAAGATTTCAGCCTGAACCGCCTCGAAAAGGTCACCCCCGAAGAGATTCGGCTCCGAACGGAGGAGCTCCGGGAGTTTACCCGGTTCGTGGTGGACTGAAGGTGTGGCGCAGGTAAGGTCGGTCGTCCGGCTGAA
Source organism: Dehalococcoidia bacterium (assembly GCA_034434875.1). GTDB lineage: Bacteria > Chloroflexota > Dehalococcoidia > JAUQQI01 > JAUQQI01 > JAUQQI01. The sequence continues at coordinate 14,868 of DAOTYJ010000051.1, forward strand.
AGCCGACGAAGAGATTCTGCCCCTTTTGCAGGGGGCCCGCCTTGAAGCCGCCTATGCCTTCGGCTACCTGCTGCCCCCACTGCGGGAGCGTTCGGAGTGGTTTGCCCTCTTCGAGGGGGGGCAGGCCGCCTGGGCCGTGCTCAACCGGGCCTACGAGCCGCCGGCCCTCCTCGTTTACGGCCCGGATGAGCTCCTCTTTCGGCTCCTGGCCGAGGCCCCCATACCGGGTACCGTCTACCTGACGGTCATGGAAAGGGACTTTCCGGCCGTAGACCGGGTCTTTCGGCTCCAGGGGGGCCAGCCCATGTGGCGGATGTGGGTGGACCGGGGCCGCTTCCGGCCGGTGGAATGGTCCCGGGCGGTGCGCCTTCAGCCCGAAGATACGGTGGAGGTCAACCGGCTCTACCGACGGGGTGCCGGAAGCCTGATCACGGCCCGGCAGTTATCGGATGGTGTATACTACGGTATCTGGCAGGACGGCCGGCTGGTCTCGGTGGCCGGGACCCACTTCATCGACCGGGCCCGCCGGATCGCCGCCGTGGGCAACGTCTTTACCGACCCCGATTTCCGGGGGCTGGGTTACGCCACGGCCGTCACCGGCCGGGTCACCGCCGACCTGCTCGAGGTCGCCGACGACGTTGTCCTTAACGTTAACCGTTCCAACGCCCCGGCCGTCCGGGCCTACCGGAAGCTGGGTTACGAGGCCGTCGCCAGCCTGATCGAAGGGGTCGCCGAGCGGCGCCACGTCGGGCCGTTCTGGCGGCTCTTCGGCCGAATGATCCCGGGACAGGAGGCAAGATGACAACCGCCGGATACCGCGGGGATATCAAGGACCCGACCCTGGCCCCGAAGGGCCGGCTCCGAATCGAGTGGGCCGCCGCGGAGATGCCCGTCCTCAGGCTCATCCGGGAGCGCTTTGAAAGAGAAAAGCCCCTAAAAGGGGTACGGGTGGCCGGCTGCCTGCACATCACCTCGGAGACGGCCAACCTGGCCATCGCCCTGAAGGCGGGGGGCGCCGACCTGGTCCTCTGCGCCTCGAATCCCCTGAGCACCCAGGACGACGTGGCCGCCGCCCTGGTGGTGGAATACGGCATCCCCGTTTACGCCATTAAGGGCGAAGACACCGAAACCTATTACCGCCACATCCACCGAGCCCTGGACCACCGCCCCCAGATTACCATCGACGACGGGGCCGACCTGGTGAGCACGGCCCATAAAGAGCGCCGGGACGTTTTAGAGGGCGTTATCGGGGGCACCGAGGAAACCACCACCGGGGTTATCCGGCTCAAAAGCATGGCCCGGGCCGGGGCCCTGCGCTACCCCATCATCGCCGTAAACGAGGCCGAGACCAAGTATCTTTTCGACAACCGTTATGGCACCGGCCAGAGCACCGTCGACGGCGTCACCCGGGCGACCAATATCCTGTGGGCGGGGCGGCGGGTGGTGGTGTGCGGCTACGGCTGGTGCGGCCGGGGGGTCGCCCTCCGGGCCCGGGGAATGGGGGCCCGGACCATTGTGACCGAGGTAAACCCGGTCCGGGCCCTGGAGGCCCTGATGGACGGCCACGACGTGATGCCCCTGGCCGAGGCCGCCCGAATTGGGGACGTCTTTATCACCGCCACCGGGGACATCAACGTCATCGACGAGCACCACATCCGGGCGATGAAGGATGGGGCGATCCTGGCCAACGCCGGCCACTTCAACGTGGAGATCAACATCCCGGCCCTGGAGCGGCTGGCGGTGGGCCGGCGGACCATCCGGGACTTCGTCGAAGAATTCACCCTCCCCGACGGCCGGCGCATCTACCTGCTGGCCGACGGCCGGCTCATAAACCTGGCCGCGGCCGAGGGCCACCCGGCGGCGGTGATGGATATGAGCTTCGCCAACCAGGCCCTCTCGGTGGAGTACCTGGTTAAAGCCGGCCGGTCCCTGGCCCCCCAGGTCTACCGGGTCCCCCGGGAGGTCGACGAGGAGGTCGCCCGCCTTAAGCTGGCGGCCATGGGCATCGCCATCGACACCCTCACCGAGGAGCAGGAGCGGTATCTGGCCAGCTGGGAGGAAGGGACCTAGTCGGACGCGGGCTGACCGACCGGTTCGGGCCGGGTCCGCCGGAGCCGAATCTTTACCCGCTCCATCAGCCGGCAGAAGGAGCAGACCTCGGAGGTGGTGGGCATCCCGCACCGCTCGCACTCGACCAGCTGGGGCTTTTCCTCGGCCGCCGCGATGAGCTTGCGGCCCTTCTGAAGGAAGCCCAGGTAGAGGCTCTGCTTGGCCCCAGGGGAGTGCTGTTCGATGAGGTTCAGGGCCTCCTTATAGAGCAGGGAGCGGGCCCCCACGGCGTTGGGGCACTCGTCCAGGATATAGTCGATGCCCCGCAGAACGGCGTAGGCCGCAATCTCCCGCTCGGCCAGCCGGAAGAGGGGCTTTACTTTCTTAACTAGGTTCGGGTGGCTGGCCGGAAGCACCGGACCCTGGCGGATTAAATAGCCCTCCTGCCAGTGGATCAGGTTGCCCAGAAGAGTTGCCGCCTCGTCGTCCAGGTTGTGGCCGGTGGCCACCACGTCGAAGCCCTGCTCCAGGGCGACCTTGTTAAAGATATATCTCTTCGAGAGGCCGCAGGCCGAGCAGGGGGTCCGCTCCGAGCCCCGCTTAAAGTCTTCGACGGTTACGCCGTAGTCCGCTTCCAGGTCGACGATGATAAGCTCGGCCCCCCGCTCCCGGGCGAAGGCCTCGGTCTTCTCCTGGGAAAGGTCGGAGTAGCCCGGGATGCCCAGGTTGATGTGGAGGCCGGTTGCCTGGTAGCCGAAACGCAGAAGGACGTCCCACAGGGCAAGGCTGTCCTTGCCCCCCGAGACCGCGACCAGGATGCGGTCGTCGTAAGCGAACATCTTCTCTTCGTGGATGGCCCGCCGCACCTGGTTGTCGAAGAACTCGACGAAGTGCTCCGGGCAGAAGGCCGAGTGGTGCCGGCGCACCTCGACGGCGGCGGGTTTTCGGCACTTAATGCAGCGCATCGGCCTGGCCTCCCGACATCACCGGGCGGATTTCGATGACGTCGTTTTCTTCCACCAGGGTGTCTCCGGTGACCAGGGAATCGCCCCGGATCACCAGGACCGATTCGGGGTTTATGTTCAGCTCCTTAAGGATGTCCCGGACCCGCCGGGCGCCCGGAAGTTCGAGCTCTTGGCGCTTAGGGTAGCGGAGAATTACCTTCACCTTCGAACCCCCTCCGCGACGGTTTTTAGCGGGCCGGCATCGGCCGGGCAAAAATAGAGCGGGAGACGGGATTCGAACCCGCGACATCCTCCTTGGAAGGGAGGCGCTCTGCCAGCTGAGCTACTCCCGCGGCCGCTTTATATTATAACTGAAACCCTGAACCGACCGGCTGGATTGGGGGGTGGAAGAATGCGCCGGCGGTTTTTCCGGTTCGGCTTCGGCTGGCCCCACTTCGGGTTTTTCTACTTCGGACCGGGCTTTCCCCGGCGGGAAGAGTACCTGGAGATGCTCGAGGAGTACCGGCGGGAGCTGGAGGCCGAACTGAAGGAAGTGGAGCGGGAGATCGCCGAGCTTAAGGCGGAGCTGGGCCGCCAGCCGTAGGCGGCCTCACCAGGCCGACCAGCCCCCGTCGATGTAGACTATCTGGCCGGTGATGTAGTCCGAGGCCGGGGAGGCCAGGAAGACGACCAGGCCGGCGATGTCTTCGATATCGCCGGTGCGGCCCAGGGGAATCCGCCCCAGGATCCTGGCCGAGTGCTCCGGGTGGGTAAGGAGGGGTTCGGTAAGGTCGGTGTAAAAGTAGCCGGGGGCGATGGCGTTGACGTTTACCCCCAGCCTGGCCCATTCCAGGGCCAGGGCCCGGGTAAGCTGGCCGATGCCCCCTTTGGTCACGGCGTAAACCGAGGCATTGGGCAGGGCCAGACTGGTGGCTAGCGACCCGATGTTGATGATCTTGCCCCGCTGGGAAGGGTCCCTTTGAAACTGGGCGGCCATCTGCCGGCCGGCGGCCTGGGCAGCGAAGAAGGCCGTCTTAAGGTTTAGATTGACCATGTAGTCCCAGTCGGCTTCGGTGACCTCCAGGGCCGGCTTGCGGATGTTGGTGCCCACGTTGTTTACCAGGATGTCGATGCGGCCGAAGTGCCGGACGGTCTCCGCCACCGCCCGGATGCCCTCCCGGCTCTGGACCAGGTCGGCCTGGATGGGGAGGCTTTCCCGGCCCAGGCCCCGGATCTCGGCGGCGACCCGGGCCAGGTCCTCGGCCGACCGGGCGGCGATGGCTAGGTGGGCCCCGGCCGAAGCCAGGGCCAGGGCCATCCCCCGGCCGAGGCCCCGACTGCCGCCGGTGACGAGGGCGATGCGATCGGTCAGGTCAAATTTCACCTTGACGTCCATTGCGCTTTCTACCGCCTTATGGCATAATCTATAGCGGACGGTCCCCCGGATGTTGGCCTCGGCTCCGGTATAATTGGGTAGGCGACCCGAAACCCCCGGGAGGAGAGTATGGAGCTTTTCCTCGACACCGCAAATATAGAGGAGGTCCGGCAGGGCGTCAAGTTGGGGGTGGTCAGCGGGGTTACGACCAACCCGTCCCTTGCGGCCAGGGAGCGGGCCGGCTCCTTCCGGGAGCTGGTCCTGGAGATCTGCCGCCTCGTTCCCGGGCCGGTCAGCGTCGAGGTTACCGCCGTGGACCCGGAGGGGATGGTCCGGCAGGCCCGGGAGCTGGCCGGCTGGGCCCCCAATGTGGTGGTCAAGATACCGGTGACCGCCGCCGGGCTCGAGGCCATCCGCACCGTCTCAAAAGAAGGGATCAGGGTCAACTGCACCCTCTGCTTTTCGGTGAACCAGTGCCTGCTGGCGGCCCGGGCGGGCGCCGCCTACGTCAGTCCCTTTGTGGGCCGCCTCGACGACGTGGGTCAGGATGGGATGGCCGTGGTGCGGGATACGGTCGAGATTTTTAAAAAATATGACATCCCGACCAAAGTCCTTGCGGCCAGCATCCGTCATCCCCTCCACGTCGTGGCGGCGGCCAGGGCCGGGGCCGATATCGCCACCGTCCCGTTTAAAGTGCTCCTCCAGATGCTGCACCACCCGCTCACCGATATCGGCCTCAGCCGCTTCCTGGAGGACTGGAAGGCGGCGGGCCTCGAGCTGGAGCTGCCGGTTGGCCGCTGAAGACCCCAAACTGATGTTGACGTGGTGAAAAACAAATGGTTATAATCGGGCCGGTTGGGGGTGGCGGCCCAGGTAGCCTTTAATCTACCCCCCCGGAAATCGAGACCCTAAACCCCCAAAACGCTATCCCTGGGAGTGGCCATGAACATCTCGGAACTGGAAACCAAAACTCGCGAAGAATTGCTCGAGCTGGCGCGGGAGCTCGGCCTCACCGGCCTAAGTTCCCTGCGCAAACAGGACATCATCTTCCGGCTGATGCAGGCCCACGCCGAGCAGCAGGGGAATATCTTCACCAGCGGCGTCCTGGAGATCACCGACGAAGGCTACGGCTTCCTCCGGCGGCAGAACTTCCGGCCCAGCCCCAACGACATCTACGTCTCCCAGACGCAGATCCGGCGGTTCGGCCTGCGCACGGGCGACCTGGTCACCGGTCAGGTTCGGCCCCCGAAGGATACGGAGAAGTACTACAGCCTGCTGCGGGTTGAGGCCGTGAACGGGGTCGACCCGGAGCAGGCCCGCCACCGGCCCCTCTTCGAGGAGCTTACCCCGATCTTTCCTAACCAGCTTATCCGGCTGGAGACGACGCCCAATAACTTGACGACCCGTCTCATCGACCTGGTGGCCCCCCTCGGCCGGGGCCAGCGGGGGCTGATCGTTTCGCCCCCGAAGGCGGGCAAGACCACCGTCCTAAAGCACATCGCCAACGCCATCGCCGCCAACTACGACGATATCCACATAATGTTCTGCCTTATCGGGGAGCGGCCGGAAGAAGTAACCGACGTCCGGCGGTCGGTCCACCGGGCCGACGTGGTCAGCTCCACCTTTGACGAGCCGGTGGAGGACCACACCCGGGTTGCCGAGCTGGCCCTGGAGTACGCCAAGCGGCAGGTGGAGCTGGGCCGCCACGTCATCATCCTGCTGGACAGCATCACCCGGCTCACCCGGGCCTACAACCTGGCCCTGCCCCCCTCCGGTCGAACCTTGACCGGGGGCATCGACCCGGTGGCCCTCTACCCGCCCAAGCGGTTCTTCGGGGCCGCCCGCAACACCGAGGAGGGCGGGAGCCTGACCATCCTGGCGACGTGTCTCATCGACACGGGCAGCCGGATGGACGAGGTGATCTACGAGGAGTTCAAGGGGACCGGTAACTTCGAGCTTCACCTGGACCGGCGGCTGGCCGAGCGGCGGATCTTCCCGGCCATCGACATCCTGCGCAGCGGCACCCGCCGGGAGGAGCTGCTCCTGGACGAGCAGACCCTGCGCCAGGTCTGGCTGCTCAGGCGGATGGTCTCCCTTATCAGCCAGAACGCCAGCTCCCCCACGGAGGCCACCGAGAAGGTTCTGGAGCGGCTCGCCCGAACCCGGAGCAACGCCGAGTTCCTGGCAACCCTGACCAAGGCCGAAGTCTAATCCCAGGATTTCGGCCGGGCCCCGGGTTACCGGCTCCGGGCGATATCGGAGGATAAGCCGGGCCCGGTCACCGGTAAAGGCCGCGGGGTTTTGCCCTGGGGTGGGGTGGCGGATTAACCCCCGAGGCGGTGGCCGTAGTTGCGCCGGTAGAACTCGGCGAATTCCCCCTGCTTGAGGGGCCGCCACCAGCCCTCGTTGGCCCGGTACCAGCGGACCGTTTCGGCCAGGGCCTCTTCGAAGGGATACCGCGGGGCCCAGCCCAGGGCCCGCAGCCGGCTGGTGTCCAGGGAGTAGCGGCGGTCGTGGGCCGGCCGGTCGGCCACCGGCCGGATGAGGCTTTCGGGCTTGCCTAAAAGCCGTAAAATGAGCCGGGCGACCTCGATATTCTGCCGCTCGTTCCCGGCCCCCACGTTGTAAACCCGCCCGACCTCCCCTTTGTGGAGCACCAGGTCGATGGCGGCGCAGTGGTCGACCACGTAGATCCAGTCCCGAACCTGCCGGCCGTCGCCGTAGAGGGGCAGGGGTTCGTCGTCGAGGGCGTTGGTGATGAAGAGGGGGATGAATTTCTCCGGGTATTGATAGGGGCCGAAGGTGTTGGAGCCCCGGGTGATGAGGATGGGGAGGCCGAAGGTTTCGTGGTAGGCCAGGGCCATCAGGTCGGCCCCGGCCTTGCTGGCGGCATAGGGACTGCGGGGGGCCAGGGGGTCGGCCTCGGTGGCCGAGCCCTCCAGGATCTGGCCGTAGACCTCGTCGGTGGAAACCTGCAAAAACCGGCCGGTACCCCGCCGGCGGACCACCTCCAGAAGGACCCAGGTGCCCCAGATGTCCGTCCGGATGAACTCCCCGGCCTCCAGGATGGAGCGGTCGACGTGGGTTTCGGCGGCGAAATTGACCACCAGGTCGAACCGTTCCTCCGCAAAGAGGGCGTCTACCAGGGGCTGCTCGGCGATGTCGCCCTGAACGAAGCGGAAGTGTTCCCCCTCGGGGATGCCGGCCAGGTTTTCCCGCCGGCCGGCATAGGTGAGCTTGTCCAGAACCACCACCCGGTACTCGGGCCGGTGGGCCCGGAGGAACCGGACGAAGTTGGACCCGATGAACCCGGCGCCCCCGGTAACAAGGATGGTGGGCCGGCGCATCAGACAACCCCCACCCGGCTGTGGTCGCCGAGCATCAGGTTATAAGCCTTAGGTTTCATGGGCGACCGGGTTATCTCCACGTAGCGGCCGATAAGGCTGTCGGCGACCCGGTGGTCTAAGTCCTGGATCCGGCTGAACTCCAGGATAATGCTGTGCTCGATTTCGGCCCGCTCCACCAGACAGTCGTGGTAAATGGACGTGAAGGGGCCGACGTAGGCATTGACCACCTTTGTCCGTTCGCCGATAATGGCCGGACCCCGGATAACACTGTTTATTATCTGGGCGTCCTTTTCGACGATAACCTTGCCGTAAAGGCGGGACTGCCCGTCCACGAAGCCCTCCACCCGGGGCTCTAAGGTCTCGAGAACGACCCTGTTGGCGTCGAGCAGGTCGTCCTTTTTGCCGGTATCGATCCAGTAGCCGTTAATAACCCGGTAGTCCACCTGGTAACCCCGGTCGATAAGATACTGGATGGCGTCGGTTATCTCCAGCTCGCCCCGCCAGGAGGGCCGAATGTTGTGGACGGCCTCGAAGATGCGGTGGTTGAACATGTAGATGCCGATGATGACCAGGTCGCTGGGGGGCTCTTTAGGCCGCTCCACGAGGCGGACCAGCCGGCCGTCCACCAGCTCGGCGACCCCGAACTCGGTGGGATTCGGCACTCGGTGGAGGAGGACCAGGGCATCGGCCCGGCCTTTCCGGAAATCGTCTACGTAGGCGGTTATGCCCTCCAGAAGAAAGTTATCCCCGAGGAACATCACGAAGGTGGAGTCCCCCAAAAAGGGCTCGGCGACAAGGACCGCGTGGGCCAGGCCGAGGGGCTGTTCCTGGTGGATGTAAGTTACCCGGGCGCCGAAGCGGCTGCCGTCGCCCACCGCGGCCATGACCTGTTCCCGGGTATCCCCGACGACGATGCCGATGTCGGTTACCCCGGCCTCAACCAGGTCTTCAATGGCGTAAAAGAGCACGGGCTTGTTGGCCACCGGCACCAGCTGTTTGGCCCCGGTGTAGGTGAGGGGGCGCAGGCGGGTGCCCTTGCCCCCGCTCAGGATGAGGCCCTTCAACGTCGCCATCCGATGGTCTCCCAGAAGGTCTTCTGGTGGGGCCGCTCTGGCTCGGGAACCACCAGTTCCCCGTCGGCCAGGGCGGCCCGGGGGTTGACAACGGTGAGGAGCTCGGCGTACTCGGGCCCGGCCAGGGTTTCGACAACCCGGCGGGCCTGGCTTAGCCGCGGCGCCCGGGGGCCCGTGGGGTGGTGGGCGTCGGAGGCCAGGAAATGGGCGAGCCGATGCCGGACGTACCTTTCGGCCGCCCCCTTGGGGCCGGCCCCGAAATGGCCCAGCAGACTGGCGGCCGTAATCTGAAACCGCATCCCCAGCCCGATAAGCCGGACGGCCCGGTCCAGGTCCCGGGCCAGGTCGGCGTTGCGCTCCGGATGGGCCATGATGGGCACGTAGCCGTGGGCCAGAAGCTGAAAGGCGAGCTCCTCGGTCTCGGCCGGACAGTGGCCGAAGGGCACTTCGACCAGGATATACCGGCTATTATTCAGGGTGAAGGCATAGCCTTCGGCCAGCTGGTCGAGGAGATTAGGCCCCAGCCAGGCCTCCTGCCCCGGGTAGATTTCTAAGGGGATGCCGGCCGCCCGGACGGCATCCCGGACCTCCCCGAGTCGGCCCAGAAACTGCTCCCGGTTTCCCACCCGACGCCACTCGGTGCCGTGGGGGGTGGCCACCAGGCCGACGATGCCGTCCTGGGCGGCGGCCTGGGCCATGCGCACCGCCGTATCCAGGTCGGGCGCCCCGTCGTCGACGGCCGGCAGGATGTGGACGTGGATGTCGACGGGTCCGATGGGTTCGCCGCTATGGGCCAGCATCTTACCGAGTATAACCGGCCGGCCGGGAGACCTTCAACCTCGTGTATGGGTTCCCTCTGTCCCAAAGGCGGTGGGAGGAATTTGAGGTCCTGGGTGACCCCAAACTTAACATAAGTCGCAAGACGACTTATGTTAAGTTTGCCAAGCCTGGCGCAGGTCAGGAATAGCGCCGATTCAACCCCGGCAAAGGTCTTAAGTTCCTG
>DAOTYJ010000052.1:0-28415 GCA_034434875.1 Dehalococcoidia bacterium
AACTCGTCAAAGACGTTTACGAAGTAGACCCGGCCCACCTCCGGCCGCCACTGGAAGACCGCCTTCTGAAAGGCCTGGACCACAAAGCCGTTCCAGATAAAGCGCCTGGAGACCGGGTAACCTACCCCCTGAACCCCGCCCAGCCGCCGAAACTCGCTCCAGAACGGCGCCACCGCATCGTCCCGGACGGCGTAGCCGCCCGAGGGGGCACTGCCCCGGGTCTGGGTAAAGAAATGGCCCCCGGGAATGTCCCAGTCTTCGGCCGCCTGCGCAACCCCAGGGCCCTGGGGTCCGAAGGCCGGCAGGATGGGCATTATCAGGCCCAGAAACAGGCTTAGCAACGCAAGCCCTAGGCGCACGGTTAAACCCCTCCTCTCAAGCCTGGCAAAGTAATCAAAAACACCATCGGCCTAGCCTCGTGCGGCCGGCGGGGGAACCGGGCCGCTGGCCGGCCGCCCACCCCGGGTTAGCGGGCGGGCATCTCGCCCAGGGTGACCTCCACTTGGAAGGTTCGGCCGGACCGGAGCACGGTGAGGGTCACCCGTTCGCCGACCCGGGCCTGGGCGAGGGCATCGACCAGGGCGTAGCGGCTGTCCAGCCGGCGGCCGTTAACCTCCAGGATGAGGTCCCGTTCCCGGAGGCCGGCCCGTTCGGCGGGACTGCCGGGGAGGACTGCCGGCTGGTTGGCATCCTGGCAGTAAACATACGCCCCATAGTCTACCGGAAGCTGAAACTGGTTGGCAAGTTCGCCGGTCACCATAAAGTAGCAGACCCCCAGCCAGGGCCTTCGGACGCGGCCTTCCTCGACGGCGGAGCGCATGATGGGTTTGGCCACGTTGATGGGGATGGCGAAGCCGATATTCTGGGCCTCCCCGGCCACCACCGTGTTTATGCCGACCACCTGGCCCAGGGAATTTACCAGCGGCCCGCCGCTGTTGCCCTGGTTGATGGCGGCGTCGGTCTGGATGAGGTCCCGGAGCTGGACCAGGCCCCGGCCCGGGCGCTGGACCTGGACGGTCCGGCCCAGGGCGCTTATCACCCCGCTGGTGACGCTGTTCTGGAAGGTGCCCAGGGGGCTTCCGATGGCCACCACCAGCTGTCCCACCCGGAGCTGGCTGGAGTCGCCGATTTCGGCGGCCGGAAGCTCGGCCCCGGCGTCGACCTTAACGATGGCCAGGTCCGACTGCTCGAAGGGGTCGATGCCGATGAGGCGGCCGGGGAAGCGGCGGCCGTCGGCCAGGGTTACGGTGAGCTGGCGGGCGTTTTCGACGACGTGGCGGTTGGTGAGGATAAACCCCTGGGGGTTGAATACCACCCCGGAGCCCACCTCGGTGCCCAGCCGAAAGAGGCTTCGGCCGGCGGAGGCCGAGGTCTCGATGGTGACCACCGCCGGGCCGGCCTTCTCCGCCGCCCGGATGACGGCCGACTCCTCGGTGAGGGTCACCTGGGTCTGGATGGGGGGCTGGCCCGGGCCCGCCGGCTGGGCGGCGGGGCGCTCCAGCCGGGTGATGAGGAGGGTGGCCACCGCCCCGGCGAAGCCGCCGGCGATGCCCCCGAAGACCAGGCTTAAAATCACGGCCGTTGCCACCGGCCACAACCCCGGCCGCACCCGAAGCCACCTCCCGGCCAAGTATCCAGCGGATAATTCTAGCCCGCCGGGGCCCGTTTGGCAAATCCGGCCCCGGCTTCCGGGCGGCTGACCGGCCGGGCCGCTTTGTGGTATAACACGGCGAGTAGCCTTTGGGACGGGCAGGGTGACCGACTGCGGCCGGCCGGACCCGGCAGTCCTGGTCTATCTGGACTTCGAAACCACGGGCCTCGACCCCTTCGGGGGCGACCGGGTCTGCGAAGTCGGCCTGGTTCGGGTCCGCGGCGGGCGGGTGGAGGCCGAGTTTTCAACCCTGGTCAATCCGGGGCGGCCCATCTCCCCCGGCGCGGCCGCCGTAAACGGCCTCACCGACCGGATGCTGGCCGGCGCCCCCCGCTTCGGGGAGGTTATGCCCAGGCTCCTCGACCTCATCGCCGGGACCACCCTGGTGGCCCACAACGCCCCCTTTGATTTAAACTTTCTGGCCGCCGAGCTCGGCCGCCTCGGGGTCCCCTACCCCGGAAACCCGGCCCTGGATACCCTCAGGCTGGCCCGCCACTACGGCTTCCGGTCCAACAGCCTGCGGGCCATCGCCCGGGAGCTGGGCCTCGGCTCGGCCTACCCCCACCGGGCCCTGAGCGACGCCTACACGACGAAGGGGGTGCTGGAGCGGCTCGTCCTCGGGCTGACGGGCTCGGCAGAGGTGGACCCCGACCGGATTTTCCCCTTGCAGGGCGGGCCGGTCTACCCGGAGGCCCGGCCCGGGGTCTGCCTTCCGGCCGACCTGGCCGAGGCGTTGCGTTGCCGCCGGCCCCTCCTGGTCCGCTACGTCGACGGCCGGGGTATGGCCACCAGCCGGCTCATCGAGCCCCTAGACGTGTTCGCGCAGGGCGGGGTGGTTTACCTGGTGGCCTTCTGCCACCTGCGGGGCGAAACCCGAACCTTCCGCCTGGACCGGCTGGTAAGTTACCAGCCGGCCTAATGGGGCCCGAAGCTCTATGTTAAAATCACCCTGGGCAAAGCTTCGGATGCGGTCGCTGGCGGATACCCACCTGCACCTCTTCGACCCGCAGTTCCGGGAAGATCTGGGGGCGGTCCTTGCCCGCGCCCGCCAGGCCGGGGTGAATATTTTTATAAGCGCCGCCCTGGACCTGGATACGGCCCGGGAAAACTTAAAGATTGCGGCGGCCGAACCCGGGGTTTACGCCGCCGTCGGCATCCACCCCAGCAGTGCCGGCCGGCTGGATGCCGACGCCCTGGCCGCCCTTGCCGACCTGACGACCCGGCCGAAGGTGGTTGCCGTCGGGGAGGTGGGCCTCGATTTTTACCGGATGTACTTTCCGCCCGAGGTCCAGGAGCGGGCGTTTATCGCCCAGCTGGAGCTGGCCGTCGAGGCGGACCTGCCGGTGGTAATCCACAACCGGGAGGCCTGGCCCCGGATGCTGGAGCTGCTCCGGGCCCAGCGTCGGCGGCTGGGGCCGCGGCTGCGGGGGGTGCTCCACGCCTTCGGGGGGGACCTGGCCGTGGCCGAGGAGGCCGCGGCCCTCGGGTTTTATTTCGGCGTCGGCGGGCCCATTACTTACCCCAAGAACGACCGGCTCCGGGAGGTGGTGGCCTGGCTCCCCCGGGACCGGGTCGTCCTGGAGACCGACGCCCCCTATCTTCCGCCCCAGCCCTGGCGGGGCCGACGGAACGAACCGGCCTACCTGGTGGAGGTGGCCAGGGTCCTAGCCGGCCTCTGGTCGGGGCCGGTGGAGGGGGTGATTGAGCAGACCACGGCCAACGCCTGCCGGCTTTTCGCCCTGGAAGGGGTTCCCGTGGGCCCGGGCTTGCCGGAGGAAGGTCTAAATTGACCCGGCTGGAAGAGGTCCACGCCCCCGTCGCCGACGGCCTTGCCCTGGTCGAGGAGGCCTTAGAGGCGGTGGCCCGCATCGAGTACCCCCTGCTGGCCCAGCTGGTGGCCCACGTCTTAAGGCCGGGGGGCAAAAGGATCCGGCCGACCATTACCCTGCTGGCCGGCAAGCTCTTTGATTACCGCCTGGACAAGCTGGTCCCCATGGCCGCGGCCATGGAGCTTCTGCATACGGCAACCCTGGTCCACGACGACGTCCTCGACCGCTCCGAGGTGCGGCGGGGCCAGCCGACCATAAACCGGGTGGCCAGCGCCGGCACCGCCGTGCTGGTCGGGGATTACCTTTTTGCCAAGTCGGCCGACCTGGTGGCCAGCACCGAAAACCTGCGGGCCATGACCTTATTTGCCCGGACACTGATGGTGATCTGCACGGGGGAACTGCGTCAGGCCTTCGGGGCCAAAGACCCCAACAGCCGCCGGGAGGATTATTTCAGGTGGGTGGAGGGCAAGACGGCGGCCCTTTTTGCCACGGCGGCCGAATCCGGGGGGATTTTGGGCGGGGCGCCGGAACCGGCTCTTGACGCCCTGCGTGGCTACGGCTACAATCTCGGCATGGCTTTCCAGGTGGTGGACGACATCCTCGATTTCAGCGGGAGTCAGGAACAGCTTGGTAAGCCTGCCCGCAACGACCTGCTCCAGGGAGTCCTCACCCTGCCCACGATTCTTTACCTGGAGCGGCACCCCCAGGACGGGCGCCTGCGCCGGGTTTTGGCGGGGCGGGCAACCCCGGCCGAGGTGGACGAGCTGGCCGAGGAGATCCGGTCCAGCGGAGTGCTGGCCGACGCCTACGCCGTGGCCGAACAGTTTGCCGGGGCCGCCAGGGCCGCGCTGGAACGTTTGCCCAACCAACCCGCCCGGCAGACCCTCGCATCCCTTATCGAGTTCACGGTTCGCCGGTCCAGCTAACCCGGCTTCGGCCGCGGGCCTGGGTCGATGCCACCGGACGGGAGGAATCGGTGCATCCGGAAGTGCCGGACCTCTACCGCCTGTACGTTTTTCTGGCGGTGGTTGAGGCGGGGAGCATCAGCGGGGCGGCGGGGCGGCTGCATTTAAGCCAGGCGGCCGTCTACCAGCAGATTCGGAGCCTGGAGCGCAGCCTCGGCTTTAAGCTTTTCTACCGGCAGGGGGGACGGCGGGTGCCCACCGCCGCCGCCGAGGCCCTCATCGGCCCGACCCGGGAGCTTTTGGCCCACGCCGAGCGCTACCACGCCCACCTGGAGGCCCTGCGGGGCCGGGTCGGCGGGACCCTTAAGGTTGGGGTCGGGGTCCTTTCGGCCGAGGTCTTTCTGCCCCGAATTCTGAGCGGGTTTCGGGCCCAGTCCCCAAACCTCTGTCCCCAGCTGGTGACGGGGGACGCCACGACGCTGGCCAACATGCTGAACCGGGGGGAGCTGGACCTGGCCTTCCTGGGGCAGCAGCTGGGCGGACGCCAGCTGGACCTGGACCTCCTCTTTCAGGAGGAGCTGGTCGTGGTGGTTTCCGACCGGCATCCCTGGGCCAAACGCCGCCGGCTGGAGGCGGCCGACCTTCGGGAGGCCCGGCTGGTCCTGCCCGGCCCGGGGCTGGGGACCCGTCTGGCCCTGGAGGCCGCCCTCCACCGGCGGGGGCTCGGGCTGGGGGCCGAACAGGTCTGGCTGGAAGCCGGCAGCCTCCAGGCCGCGCTGGCCACCCTGGCCGCCGAGCCGGTCGCGGCCGTTCTGCCGGCCTCGGCGGCGGAGCTTAGGGGGCAGTTCAAGGTCCTGCGTTTCAGCGACCTGCCCGTGCGGCAGCCGGTTTTCCTCGGCCGCAGCCGCACCATACCCCTTTCGCCCCTGGCCGCCCGCTTCTACGAGTTCGTGACCGGTCCCGAGGGCCAGCGGCTGCTGCCGACCCCCACCCCCGACTGAGGGCCCTTAGCGGCGGCGGAAAAGCCAGACCAGGACGACCCCGGCCACAAAGCCGCCGATGTGGGCAAAATAGGCCACGCCCCCGGTCTGCTGGGTGGGCACCCCCAGCGCGGCGATCCCGGCGAAGAGCTGGATAACGGCCCAGAGGCCGATTACCAGCAGGGCCGGCACCCGACCCAGGGTAAAGAAGGGGCCGATAAAAAGCAGGGTCCGAATCCGGGCCCGGGGAAACATCACCACGTAGGCCCCCAGCACCCCGGCGATGGCCCCACTGGCCCCAATGCTGGGAACCCGGGATATGGGGTCCGAGAGCACCTGGGCCAGGCTGGCGATGATTCCGCACAGCAGGTAAAAAATTAAATATCTAAAGTGGCCCATCGCGTCCTCAACGTTGTCCCCGAATATCCACAGGTAAAGCATGTTGCCGGCGATGTGCAGGAGGCCCCCGTGGATGAACATGGCGGTTATAAGGGTGAGCCAGACCGAGCCCGGGGCCGGCGGGGGTATGTCCCGGCCGGTGACGATTTCAAAGGGGACGACCCCAAAGGCCGAAACGAAGGCCTCAAGCCGGGCCGGGGGCAGGCTGACCTCGTAAAAAAAGACCAGAATGTTGATGGTGATGAGGGCCAGGTTGATGAGGGGAAAGATCTTCTTTCGGCGGACGTCTTCGTCGGAGATGGGGATCATCGGGTGAGCCCCTGCCGTTCCAGCTCGGCGGCGGCCTCGGCCCAGCGGTCCGGGGCCGCCTGGGCGGCCGCCCAGGCCGCGAACTCGGCCATTCCCGCCTCGAAGCTCACTTCGGGCTCGTAGCCCAGGAGCCGGCGGGCCCGGGTGATGTCGGCGTAGCAGTGGCGGATGTCCCCGGCCCGGTAGCGGCCGGCGATTTCGGCCTTTAAAGGCCGGCCCAGGGCCCGGGCCAGGGTCGAGGCCACCTCCAGGACCGATACGGGCCGGCCGGTTCCCACGTTCACGGCCTCGTAATCGGCCCCGTCCCTTTCCAGGGCGAGGCGGCAGGCCCGGACCACATCCCGAACATGGACGAAATCCCGGGTCTGGCGGCCGTCCTCGTAGACGACGGGGGGCCAGCCGTTAAGGAGCCGGGCCGAGAAGATGGCCGCAACCCCCGTGTAGGGGTTGCCCAGGGCCTGCCTGGGCCCGTAAACGTTGAAAAACCTTAAGGCGACGGTGGGGATCCGATAGGCCCGGCCCACCGTAAGGGCCAGCTCCTCCTGGTCCCGCTTGGTCACGGCGTAGACCGACTCGGGCCTTAAGGGCTTGTCTTCCGGGGTGGGGCGGGGCTCCGCAACGGCGGCGCAGGCCGGGCAGCGAACCTCCCAATCCCGGGCCGCCAGCTGAGCCTCCGACCGGCCCCGGGGGTAGACCGGGCCGCAGTTGGGGCAGGCGTAGGCCCCCTCCCCGTAGACGGACATGGAGCTGGCCACCACCAGCTTCCTTATCCGGTCCCGCCGCCCGATAAGCCTTTCTAAAAGGACGGCCGTTCCCAGGGTGTTGGCCCGGACGTACCGGGTCGGCTCGTACATGGACTGGCCGACCCCGACCACGGCGGCCAGGTGGACCACGGCGTCGACTTCGGGCAGGAGTTGGTCGAGGACCTCCGGACGGGCGGCCAGGTCGGCCCAGACGGCCCGGGCCTTCGGGTTAAGGTAGGGGGGTGGGGCGGGGTTGGGGCCGTGGACCTGCGGCTCGAGGGAGTCCAGGACCGTCACCTCGTACCCGGCTCCCACCAGCTCATCCACCAGGTGGGAGCCGATGAAGCCGGCCCCGCCGGTGACCAGGACCCGCCGCAACCTCCCCACCCCGGGTCAGCCCCCGGCCGAAAGCTGGCGAAGGCCGTCGAGGAAGGCGGTGGATTTCAGGTCCCGCTCCAGGAGAAACCGCAGATAGTCCCGGAGCAGAAGCTCCACCTCCCGCATCAGGCCGGGCTGAACCCGGAGGCGGGCGACCCGGTCGTAGGCCGGGGCCGACTGGATGAACCGGAGGACCTTAAGGGCCCCAACGCTTACCGGCCGGTTCCGGCCCCCGCAGTCCGGGCAGCGGACCCCGCCGCCGGCCGGGGAGAAATAGTTGGTGGTGGGCTTAAGCTCCCGCCCGCACTCCAGGCAGCGGAAAAGCTCCGGCCGGAAGCCCACCGCGTCCAGGAGGCGGAGCTCGAAGTAGCGGCGGACCAGGTCCGGGTCCTGGCCCAGGTCGAGAAGTTTCAGGCCCTCCACCAGGTGGCGGTAGAGGCCGGGGTTCGGCTGCTGGGGTTCGGTGAACCGGTCCACCAGCTCGGCCAGGTAGAAACCGGCGGCCGTCCGCACCAGGTCGGAGCGCAGGTTGGGGAAAAGGTCGAGGGCTTCGGCCTGGGTGATGACGTCCAGCTGGCGGCCCTGGGCCAGCAGGAGCCTGGCCCGGGTGAGGGGTTCTAGGTGGCCGGCCCGGCGGCTGGTTATCCGCCGGACGCCCTTGGCGATGGTTTCGACCCTGCCCCGGCCGGGGGTAAAGACGACAACTATCCGGTCGGCCTCGCCGAAGTCCAGCCGGCGCAGGATGACCCCTTCGGTGTGGTAGACGCGGAAGCGGGCCATCAGTTGAGGCGGCGGCGGCCCTCGATAGCCTCGACCACCGTCCGCTCGTCGGCGTAGTCGAGTTCGCCGCCCGAAGGCAGGCCCCGGGCCAGCCGGCTCACCTCCACCCCCAGGGGGGCCAGCAGTTTGTAGATATAGCTGGCCGTGGTATCCCCTTCCAGGTTGGGGTTGGTGGCCAGGATGACCTCCCGAACCCGGTGCCGCCGGACCCGCTCGACGAGCTCGGCGATCTTGAGGTTTTCCGGCAGGATGCCGTTAAGGGGCGATATGACCCCGTGGAGGACGTGGTAAAGCCCCCGGTATCTGCCCGTCCGCTCCAGGGCCAGGACGTGGAGGGGCTCCTCCATCACGCAGATGACCGACCGGTCCCGGTCCGGCGAGCGGCAGATGGGGCAGAGGTCGTCTTCGGCGATGTTGAAGCACTCGGCGCAGAACCGGACCCTGGTTTTTACGTCCAGGAGGGCCTGGGCCAGGCTCCTGACCTCCGATTCCGGCTGGCGCAGGATGTAGTAGGTCAGCCGCTGGGCGGTCTTGGGCCCGATGCCGGGCAGTTTTTCCAGCTCGGCGATGAGCCGGCTAACCGGCTCGGCGACGGGAACGGTGCGCAGGTCCACTTAACTAAAATCCCAATCCTGGAATCTTTAGATTTCCGGTTACGGCCCCCAGGCGCTCGGCCGCCAGGGCCTGGGCCTTCTCGATGGCCTGGTTTACGGCGGCCAAGACCAGGTCTTCCAGGCCCTCGACGTCGGCCGGGTCGACGATCGCCGGGTCTATCCTTATAGATTTTACCCTGAGGTCGCCGGTTATCACGACCCGCACCGCCCCACCCCCGGCGGTGGCCTCAATCTCCTCCTGGGCCAGCTGTTCCTGGGCCTTTTTAAGCCGCTCCTGAAGTTTCAGGGCTTCCTGCTGGGCCTTTCTAAGAAGCTTCGGGTCAAACATAACTTCCCCCTACTTTATGTCCAGGACCTCGCCGCCAAACTCCTCCTGAAGAAACCGGACCACCGGGTCGGCCCTGGCCCGTTCCAGCCTGGCGGCCCGGTCCTCGGCCCGGAGGTCGAACTCAAGCTCGTAGCGGCGGCCGGTGAGCTTGCGGACCACCTGGTCCAGGACCCGCCGGTTAACGGGGTCGGCGGCCTTATCCCGGAAGAGCCGGTTGGAAAAGACAAACACCAGCCGGCCGCCGTTCACCTCCACCCCCTCGCACCAGTCGAGGAGGCCGGCCACCTTCCGGCCTTCCCCGCCCCGACTCCGAAGGGCCTCGGCGAGCCGGCCCTTGAAATCGGCCGGGAGGTCCCCGGCCGGTGGCACCGGCCCCCCGGGCATCTTTACCTGCTCGGCTAGCGGTTGGGCCTCCCCGGGGAGGGGCCCGTCCCCGACCGGCCGGGCCGGGGGCGGGGCGGGGGCCTGGGACCCTTCGGCCCGGGCCGGGGCCCCAAGAATCCGGCCGGCCTCGACGATGGCCAGCTCCAGGGGGAGGGGCCAGCCGGGGTCGGTCCCGAAGTTGACGGCATTAAAGGTCTTAATCAGGGCCACCAGGGTCTCCGGTTCGGCCGCCCCGGCCAGGGGGCGCAGGGCCTCCACGGTGGACGGGCCGGCCTCCACCTCGTCGTCCAAGCCGTAGGCCAGCAGAAGCATCGACCGCAGGTGGCTCACCACCTCCCGGTTAAACTGGCGCAGGTCGTAGCCGTCCTCCCGGACGGCGTTCACCAGCCGGACGGCCCGGGGAATATCCCCGGCAAAGAGGGCCTGAACCAGCTCCAGGGCCCGGACGTCCTCGACGTAGCCCAGAAGCTCCCGGGCCGCCTCATGGTCGATTTCGGTTCCGAAGTGGGCCACCAGCTGGTCCAGCAGGTTTTCGGCATCCCGAAGGCTCCCCCCGGAAAGGTTAATGATGAGGTCCAGGGTCTGGGGGCTTAGCCGGATGCCCTCGGCCTGGCAGATGGCCTCCAGCCGGGCCCGGGCCGCCGCCGGGGGTATCCGGCGGAAGAGAAAGCGCTGACACCTGGAGGCGATGGTGGCCGGAACCCGGTGGAGCTCGGTGGTGGCCAGAACGAAGATTACCTGGGGGGGCGGCTCTTCCAGGGTCTTAAGGAGGGCGTTGGCCGCCTCGTTGGTGAGCATGTGGACCTCATCGATAATGTAAACCTTATAGCGGGCCGCGACCGGGGCAAGCCTTACGGCCTCCCGCAGGTCCCGGATGTGCTCGATCTTGCGGTTGCTGGCGGCGTCGATTTCGATGAGGTCCAGGGAGCGGCCCTCGTTCATCTCGACGCAGATGCGGCAGCGATTGCAGGGCTCCCCCTCGGGGCTCGGTTCCAGGCAGTTGACGGCCTTGGCCAGGATTCGGCCGGTGGAGGTCTTGCCGGTGCCCCTGGGGCCGGCAAACAGGTAGGCGTGGTGGAGTCGGCCGGAACGGACGCTGTTGCGCAGGGTCCGGGTTACGTGGTCCTGGCCGACCACCTCGGCGAAGGTTTGCGACCGCCAGCGGCGGTAAAGGGGTTGCGATAAGACCATCCCGCACCTAGAGGTTACAACGGCCGGCCGGGCCTGTCAACGGCCCGAAATTTCGACCTCCCCGAGGACGGTGTAAGACAGGCCGGAGCCTTGGACGGCTGCCCGGACGCCGTCCGGCCGGTAAAGGCCGACGGCGACCGGGTAGCGGCCCGGGGCCAGGTCCAGGGGCAGGGGAATCTGCCGCCGGTCCACTAGGATATCCCCGGCCTCCCACCACCCGGCCGGGAGGCTTCCCCCGGCCGGGGGGCCGTCGGCCTGGGCCAGGGGCGGGCGGGCCGGGTCGCCCAGGTGAATAAAGAGCCGCCAGTCGTCGGCGGTTGGGCCGGCCACCTCCCAGACGGTGGTGACCGGGAGGCTTTCCCCCGCCCGGGCGGTTCCCGGGAGGTCGAAGTCTTTCAGCCGGAGGGGCCCGATGACCGGCCCCCGGGCGCCTCCCCCCGCCCCGCCCCGCCTCCGCAGCTTGCCGGCCTCGATAACCAGGGCCTCCAGGGGCTCCCCCGAGGGCCCGGCAACGGGCACGGCCTCGCCCCCGACGGCGGGGACGCGGAACCCGACCCGGAGCCTCGCCACGACCGTCCCTTCCGGGACACCGGCGACGGGGAAGGCGTACCGGTCGGCAAAGCGGTAGCCGGCCCGGCAGTCCGTGGTGGACATCAGGCCCCGACCGGGGAAGGTGTCCAGGTTGGGGACGACGGCCCCGGCGGCATCCCCAACCTGGTGGAAGAAGAGGGCCCAGGGCTCCGCCGTCGGCCCGAGGCACTCCCAGTAAAGGGTGAGCCGAAGGGCCTCCCCCGGACCGGCCGCGCCGGCCTCGTAGGCGACGAGCCGAAGGCGTTCGCCGAAGGTGGCGTTCACCGGCCTGGCGTCGGCGGGTACGGCCCCGATGGGCTGGGGGCCGGCGTAGGCCGGCAGGATGTATCTAAAAGGGGCCGCAACGGCCAGGACCCCAAGCCCCCCGACGGCCAGCCAGGGGAGGGGCCGGGTTAAGGCCCGGCGGCCGGCAAGGGTCTGCCAGCCGCTAAAGAGGAGAAGGGCCACCGGTCCCACGGCCGGATAAAGCAGCCTGCCGTCCGAAGCGGGCGTAAGGCTCGTCCAGCGGATAAAGGCGGCGGCCACCAGGCCGATATACGCCCAGAGGATGCCGAGGCGGCCGAAAAGACCAGGGTCGTGCCGGGCAAGGCTTCGGACCGTCAGGGCGGCGGCCGCCCCCAGGCCCACGAGGGTAAAGGCTTCAAGGAGGTGAAGGACGGCAGGCTCGGGCCCTATGTTCATCCAGCCGAACAGGGCCCAGTAAGACCAGACCGTCCCCCGAAGTTCGGCCCCAAGCCCCGGGCTTTCCCGGCGGGGCCCGGCTACCTGGACCATAACGTTAAGGCCCGTTGGGTCGCCATAAAGCTTAAGATTCTGCCAGAACCACCAGCCGGAAACCAAAACGGCCGGGGCCAGCAGGCAGACCAAACTCAGGAGGGCCGCCCCAAGGGACTGCCGGTAGCGGAAAGCCCGAGCCAGCACCACCAGACCGGCCAGGGGCAGCAGGGCCAGGCCGCTCAGCTTGGCCAGGCCGGCCAGACCGGCCAGGGTGCCGGCGGCCGCAGTGAGCCCCCAGGCCGGGTCCTTCCGGGCCCACAACCGGGCCAGAACCCAGAGGCCCCAGGCGGCCAGGGGAACCACCAGGGCGTCGTTGCTCACCCGGGCCATGTTGAAGGCGAAGGCCGGGTTAAAGACGACCAGCAGGGTTGCCCCCAGGGCCCAGGCCGGCCGGTCGGGAAAGAGGGTGCGGCCGAGGCCGTAGAGGGCGGGGATGGTCCCGGCGGCCAGCAGGAGGGATACCTCCCGCCAGAGGTGGGCCGTGAGGGCCGGGCCCGACCACGGAAAGGCTTCCTGGGGCCCGTGGAGGGCGACGTTTTTATTGACGCCGGCCGACAGGTCGCCGGGGCGGGCAAAGGGATTCGGCCGGAAAAATTCTTTAAGGCCGTCGGTGGGCCAGCCGAATAACCGGGTGAGCCCGGCCAGGAAGGCGTAGTAAAGGGGCGGCTGGCTCGCCTCCTGAAGCCAGGGGGTGACTACCCCAGGCTCCTGCCGGGGCCAGGACCAGGTCTCGGCCAGGTAGGCCACCAGGGCGATGTGTTTGGGCTCGTCGGGGGACTCGTAGAGGGGAACCACCGCCCCATAAAGGGTGCCGAGGATAATGAAGGCCAGCGTGGCCAGCCAGGGGACGGCCCGGTGGGAGATCGGCGCGCCCTTCACCTAATCGAAAACTCGGCGGCATCTTTAATCCGGCCGGCCTGGGCGGCAGCCACCCGGCGGCCGGTCGCCTCATCGTAGAGGATTACCCGCATGGTAAGCTCCCCCGGCCCAACTCCCGGCGGCAGACTGACTTCGTGGGGGTCTGTTAAATACTCCCCGGGGACCCAGCCGGAGGCCGGCCGGGTCCACCCCACCGGCACGGCGTCGTCCTGGGCCACCAGCCTCGGGCCGGCAAAGAGCTGGACCGAGACCTTAAGTTTGCGGTCGGAGTTTCCCAGCACCCGCCAGTAGAGGGTGACCCGCAGGCGGTTTTCACCCCCCGCTTCCAGGGTGTAGCCGAGCAGGTGAAGCAGGTTGCCGAAATAGACATCGGCGGGATGGGCGGGCTGGGGCGGGTCGAACCGCTGTTCCGGCACCGACACCCGGACCGGGCCCAGGTCCACCTCGGTCAGACGCCGGCCGAGGCCTCCCACCAGGGCCTCGGGTCGGCCTTCGGGGCCGAGGAGCCGCCCCACCAGCCGGTACTCCCCCGGTCCGACGGTTACCGGCACCCGGAGGTCGTAGGCCCCGGCCAGCCAGCCGCCCCCGGCCGGGATGTCGGGGCCCAGGGGCCAGGCCCCGGCGGCCGCCGCCCCGTCCCCCCGACGCAGTTCCAGGACCAGGCGGTAGTCCGCCGGGTTTACGGAACCGGCAAGCTGATAGTAGCCGCGGACCGTAAGCAGCCGGCCGGCAAAGATTTCCCGGGCCTCCGGGGCAAGCTCCCGAAGGCGCAGCCCGCATCCGCAGCCGAGGCCCAGGTTATCCGGAACGGCCCGGTCGAAATCGGGGCGGTAGCGGTAGGCCCCGGGGACGGCCACCTCCCCCAGCCCCACCAGGGTGCCCGCCGGGTTCCCGGCCTGGTCCAGGAGGGGAGCCGGGTCGGCGGCCTCCCCCGGGGCGAGGCCGACCTCGAGCCGGTAGGTGCCCGCCGGGGTGCCGGGGGCCAGCCTGAGGGTCAGGTCCGCCCGGACAACCTCCCCAGGGGGCCAGCGGCGGGCGGGCCAGGCGGGGATGGGCCGGCCGTCAAAATAGGCCCAGGGGTGGTCCTGGGCGTCCACCAGCCGGACCACCAGCCGGTAGTCGGAGGGGGCCGCTTTTTCGGCCCGGAAGTAAAAGCTCAGCTCCATCCGGCCGTCGGCGGTTGGGGGTTCGGCAACCTGCCAGCCGAGGATTTTCAGGCCGTCGGCCGAGCTTAAGTCGGCCGTCCGGGCACCATCCGGAATCGCCTTCTCGGTCGGCGGGCGGGTAACGTAGGCCCGGACGGCCACCCCCATTCCCCGGCCGGCGAAGGTTCGGTCCGAGACGGCAAAGAGGTTGCGTTCCAGCCAGGCGGGAACAAGGCCCGTCGGGTCGCCGGCGATGCTGCGGGGCCAGTAAACAAACCAGACCCGGCGGAAGGCGCCTTTTAGGCCTTCGAGCCGGGCTTCGAAGGCGGGGGGAAGGCGGCCGCCGATGGCTTCCCCGAAGCGGGGCAGGGCCTCCGCCCGCAGGTAGCCTCGGTCGTAATGCTCAAAGACGTGCAGAACCGTGGCCTCGTGGACGAGGACCAGGTCTTCGGGTCCGACGTTTTGCTGAAGGTAGGCGACGAGGGACCGAAAATCGTCCTTCTGAAGGCTCGGGTCAAAGTATTGAAAAAGTCCCAGGGCCGGGCCGGCCCCCAGGCCGCCTAGCAGGATGAGGGCCGGCCGGGGAAAGCGGCGGCGGACGGCCTCAAGGCCGAGGGCGGCGGCCAGGTAGAGGCCGGGCGTGGCGAAGATCAGGTGCCGGACGTTGGAGACCACCGGCCGCTGGGCCCCCACCAGGGCGGTGGCCGCCGCCGGCAGGAGCACCAGCCCCGCCAGCCACCACCGCCCCGGCAAATCCGGGGCCTTAAAAAGTCCCAGGAGAACCAGGCCCAGCAGGGCCGCGGCCAGGCCGTCCAGAAGGGGACCCTCGGGGGTAAGGCCGGCGGCCGCGCGGCCCAGAAGGTCCCACAAAATCACGGCGGGGGAGACTTCCCGAAACTGGGGCGTGGGTTCGGTAAGCAGCCGACCCCAGAGGGCCTCCACCAGAAGTAATGGCCCGGCCGCGGCGAGCAGGGCGGCCCCGGCCAGGATGAGGGGCCGCCCTCGTCGGGCGAGGGCCGCCAGCAAACCGAACCCCAGGGCCGGGACCAAAAAGACGGCCAGGTACTGGGTCAGAATTCCCAGGCCGGCGGCCAGGAAGGCGGCCGCGGCCCAGGCCGCCCCCGAACGGTAGGCGCCCCGGCGCAGGTCCTCGGCCGACCGGAGGCTTAAATAAAAGGCCAGGGCGGCAAGGAAGGTCAGCAGGGCGTACATTCGGACTTCCTGGGCGTACCAGACGTAGAGGGGCGAGAGGGCGGCCAAAAGGGCGGCCAGAAGCCCGACCCGGCCGCCCCCCAGCCGCCGGCCGGCTGCCGCCAGGACCGGAACGGTGAGGACCGAAAAGAAGGCCGAAAAGAACTTGGCCGCAAAGTCCGAATCCCCGGCCAGCTTAAGGAAACCGTAAAGGAGGACGAAATAGAGGGGGGGCTGGGTATCCCGGCTCGGCACCCCGCCGGTTACCATGAGGCCGGATACGGCCTGGTCCAGGCTTGACGCCCGGTGGAAGCTTAAGGCCTCGTCCAGCCAGATGCTTTTGGCTTCCAGCCCGTAGGCCCGGAGGCCGAAGGCCAGGGCCGCCAGGGTTACACCGAGGAGGCCCCAACCGACCCGACGGATGTTGTCGGCCTCCTTTCCCGGCGGCCGGTAATTCTGCTTTGCGGCCGGCCGTACCGTTAGCACACCAGATATTTTAAACCGGCCGGCGCAGTGCCTTGGCTTGACGTCCGGGGCAGGCCGTCGTAGGCTTTAAGTAACCGGGGGGGTACTCCCCGGTTCGGCTTTAAATTTCCTTCAGAGGTTTGGGGGAATGAGTTCGAGGCCCGCACCCGCGACGACGTATATCGGCCGAAGGATCCCGCTGGTTGACGGCAAAGAGAAGGTTACCGGCGCGGCCCGCTATCCGGCCGACCTGCGCCTGCCGGGCATGCTTTTCGGCCGGCCGGTGCTGAGCCCCTACGCCCACGCCCGCATCCGGGCGGTCCGCACCGACCGGGCCCGGCGGGTGCCCGGGGTTGTCGCCGTTCTGACGGCCGCCGACCTGCCCGTCCGGCCGGAACCCACCACCCGCTCCCGCCTGATCCTGGCCCAGGACCGGGTGATTTTTCGGGGCCAGCCGGTGGCGCTGGTTCTGGCCGAGAACGAACTGGCTGCCCGGGATGGGGCCGAGGCCGTGGAGGTGGACTACGAGCCCCTGCGGCCGGTCGTCGACCCCCTTGCCGCCCTGACCGAGCGGGAGGCCCTGGTCTGGCCCGGGGGCGTGCCCGGCGAAAAGCGGGAGGACGCCGACGTCCATGCCGGACCTGTTAACGCGGCGGAGCAACTGGCGGTTGGGGGCAACCTGGCCGCCCGTGCGGTCTTCGGCTGGGGCGACGTGGAGGCCGGGCTTGCCGAAGCCGACCTGGTTCTGGAGACCACTTACCGGACGCAGTTCGTCCACCAGAGTTACCTGGAGCCCCACGCCGCGGCGGCGGTTCCGGACCCCTTAGGGGAGGGTCTAACCGTTTACACCAGCACCCAGGGCCAGTACATCGTTCGGGACCTCATTGCCGATATCGTGGGCCTGTCGAAAACGGCCGTCCGGGTTGTGCCCCTGAAAATCGGGGGCGGGTTCGGGGCCAAATACGGCACCCTGGAGCCCCTGGTGGTGGCCGCGGCTTTGGCGGTCCGGCGGCCGGTGCTGGTTGCCCTCACCCGGGCCGAAGACTTCCTGGCCACAACCCCCGCCCCCGGCACCATCATCCGCCTCAAGACCGGCGTCCGCCGGGACGGCACCCTTACCGCCCTGGATGCCGACATCTACATCGATTCGGGCGTCTACCGGGCCGGACTTTCCGGCATAATGGCGATGCTGCTGGGGGGCTACTACCGCTGGCCTAACCTCCGGATTCGAACCTGGGAGGTCCTGACCAACAAGGCGGCCACCGGGGCCTACCGGGCGCCCGGCGCCCCCCAGGCGACCTTTGCCGTCGAGTCGCAGATGGACGAGCTGGCCCGGCGGCTGGGCCTGGATCCCCTGGAATTTCGGCTCCGCAACGTGGCCGGCAAGGGCGACCGGTTCCCGGCGGCCACCGACCGGCGCTGGCCCGAGGTCGGGGCGGCGGCCTGCCTTGCGGCCGTCCGGGACCACCCCATCTGGCGGGACCGGGGCCGGGGGGCCGGGCGGGGAGTCGGCCTGGCCCTGGGGGGCTGGCCGGGGGGCCTCGGCCCGGCCACCGCCGTCTGCCGCCTGGAGGAGGACGGCACCCTTCAGCTCCACGTCGGCTCCATCGACCTGGGCAACGGCACGGATACGGCCTTCATCTTGCTGGCCGCCGAAATTCTGGGGCTTCCCCCGGAGAAGGTTCGGATAGTCTCCGGGGATACCGCCCTGGGGCCCTTTGCCGGGGCCAGCGGGGGCAGTAAAATAACCTACACCGTCGGGGCGGCGGTGGTCCGGGCGGCCCAGGCGGCCCGGGAAAAGATTCTGCGGGCGGCCGCCGAGTACCTGGAAGCCAACCCCGAAGACCTGGAGGTTAAGGACGGCTTCGTTTCGGTGCGGGGTGTTCCGGGGCGGGGAATGAGCCTTGAGGAGCTGGGCCAGAAGACCTTTGCCGGCCAGCGGGGCCTTGCGCCCATCGTCGCCGAGGGGGAATCGAGCATCGGCCGGCAGGCGCCGGCCTTTACGGCCCAGGTGGTGGAGGTGGAAGTCGACCCGGAGACCGGGCTGGTGAAGCCCGTCCGGTTCCTGGCGGTGCAGGATGTGGGCCGGGCCATCAACCCCCTGACGATTGAGGGCCAGGTCCACGGCGGGGCGACCCAGGGCCTGGGCTGGGCCCTGATGGAACAGCTGGTTTACGACGAGCAGGGCGAACTTATAACCGGGACGTTCCTAGAGTACGCCCTCCCCCGGGCGCTGGATGTGCCCGGCTTTGAGGTGGAGCTGGTGGAGGTGCCGTCGGAGCTGGGCCCCTTTGGGGCCCGGGGGGTTGGGGAGCCCCCCATCGTTCCGGGGCCGGCGGCGGTAGCCAACGCCGTCCGGGATGCGGTGGGGGTCCGGGTCACCGAACTGCCCATCACCCCCGAGCGCCTCTGGCGGGCCCTCAAGGGTGCCCCGGCCTAGGCGTTAAACAAACGAATGCTCCTGCTCGGCCGCCGAGCCCGCCCGAACTTTTGCCCCGAACCGGCGGGACCGGTAGATAATAACTCCGCTGACGAGTCCAATTGCCAGGGTAAGCTCCCAGGAGCGAAAAAGGGCAACCCCAAGGCCGCCAACAAAGCCCACGACGATGAAACGGCTGATAAGATCGCACCCACGCCGGATTCAACCGCCGTCCTGGTATCGTCAAAGACCCGACAAAATAGCCTGGCTCGTGTTGAAAAGCCCCAGGCCAGGGCCAGCACAAACCTGGCCTTCCGGCTTTTGGCGAGATAAATCAGCCGCGAAAAGCCCATCTCCCACCAGCCCACGCCCGGTCCCGATGCCGCGGAAGGGCTGAAATCAGGATTAACCCCGATTTTACCCCCACTTAACCGGCCCTTCGACTGGGTATGCTAATTTTTCTAATCGAAGGCCCGCACTGCCCGGAATAAGGAGGATGTTCTAAAGTGGCCCGGATACGGACCTGGTTGTTTTTGCCAACGCTGGTTATGGTTAGCCTGGTTCTAGCCGCCTGTAGCCGGCCGCAGGCCGCAACCCCAACCCCCACCGCCCCGGCCGGAACGTCGGCGACGGCCCCTGACTCCCGTCCGGCGGCGGCCGTCACCTTCCGCATCGTCCCCGACCAGAGCGAGGCCCGCTACCGGGTCCGGGAGCAGCTGGCCGCCCTGCCGTTCCCCAGCGACGCCGTCGGCCGCACCCAGGCCATCTCCGGAACCGTTGCCTTCGCCGCCGACGGCTCCATTATCAGCCCGGCCTCGAAGGTCACCGTGGACCTCAGAACCCTGCGAAGCGACCAGGCGCGTCGGGATAACTTCATCCGAAGGAACACCCTCGAGGTGGACCGCTATCCGACGGCCGAATTCCTTCCCCGGGAGGCCCGGGGCCTGCGCTGGCCCTTGCCGACCTCGGGGGAGGCTACATTCCAGCTGGTGGGCGATATGACCATTCACGGCACGACCCGGCCCGTCACCTGGGATGTCACGGCCAGGTTCGACGGAAACCGGGTGACCGGGACGGCCACCACCAGCTTTAAGTTTGAGGATTTCAACATGCAGGTGCCCCGGGTGGCGGTGGTCTTAAGCGTCGAAGATAATATCCGCCTCGAGGTCGACTTCACCTTCGTGGGGGAAGCCGCCTGAGTCCGGCCGTATCCCGGCGCCGGTTTCTTAAGGCCCTCGTGGGGGGAGCCGTCCTGGCCGCCTGCCGCCCGGCCACCCCCGACCCGAGCTGGGAAAGGGTTCGGGCTTCGGGCCGGCTGCGGGTTGCCCTCGACCCGAGCTACCCGCCCCTTTCGGACCTGGACTCGGCCGGGGAGCCCGTCGGCTTCGAGCCGGAGCTCTGCCGCCGGCTGGCGGCCGAACTTAACCTCCGGCCCGAGTTTATCCTGGACTCCATCGAGGTGGTCGCCGACCTGGTCCTTACCGGCCGGGCCGACCTGGCCGCCGGCCTCAACCCCGGCCCCGAGCACGAAAAAGACTTTGCGTTTACAAGCCCCTACATCGACGTCGGGTATTTTCTCGTCCGGTCGGCCTCCGGCCGGCCCGACCGGCTGGGCTTTGAGGCGGCCGGCGAGGCCGAGGGGGCGGCCCGGGAGGCGGCCCGGCGGCACGGCCTGGAGCCGATCCCTTTCGGTTCGGCCCGGGAGCTGGCCCGGGCTTTGGCCGGCGGGGAGGTGGGGGCGGCGGTGTTGAACTACGTGGCCGCCCGGCAGGCTTTAAGCCTTAACCCAGGGCTGGTCATCGAACCCAACCCCCTCATCCCCCGGCCCCTGGCCCTGCTCCTCCGGGCCGACGCCCGGACCCTCTACGACCGGGTGGAAGGGGCCCTTCAGAGGCTAAAGGCGGGCGGGACGCTGGCGGCCTTAGAAAGCCGCTGGCTCGGGGGGCCCGCTTAAAAACGCCGGACGGACCCAAAAGGGTCCGTCCGGAAACCGCAGGCCCTCCCTTATCAGGCCGATTCGTCCACCGGCTCGGTGGTTACCGGCCGGTCGTAGCGGTTAAGCAGGATGGGCTGGGTTCGCTTGAGGATGGTATCGGCGTTGATGATGCACTTGCGCACGTCCGGCCTGGACGGAAGCTCGTACATTACGTCGAGGAGGACGTCTTCGATGATGGTGCGGAGCCCCCGGGCCCCGGTCTTGTGCCGGAGGGCCTCTTCGGCCGCCGCCTCAAGGGCGTCCGGGGTGAAGATGAGCTCCACCTTGTCCAGGGCGAAGATCTTCTGATACTGCTTGACGACGGCGTTCTTCGGCTCGGTCAGAATCCGGACAAGGGCCTCTTTGTTGAGGCTTTCTAAGGTTACGATGATGGGCAGCCGGCCGATAAATTCGGGGATCAGGCCGAATTCCAGCAGGTCGTCGGGGGTAACCTGGCGCAGCAGTTCGTCCACGGTCTCCGGCGTCCGCTTTTTCTCGTTGACGGCCGTGAACCCGATCCGCCGGTCCTTGTTAAGGCGGCGGGCAATGATCTTATCAAGCCCCTCAAAGGCCCCGCCGCAGATAAAGAGGATATTCTGGGTGTTTATCTGGATGAACTCCTGGTGGGGGTGCTTGCGGCCCCCCTGGGGCGGGACGTTGGCGATGGTCCCCTCCAGGATCTTCAGCAGGGCCTGCTGGACCCCCTCCCCGGAGACGTCCCGGGTGATGGAGGGGTTCGGGCCCTTGCGGGCGATCTTGTCGATCTCGTCAATGTAAACGATGCCCCGCTCGGCCCGGGCCAGGTCGTAGTCGGCCGCCTGAATGAGCCGGAGCAGGATGTTCTCCACATCCTCGCCGACGTAGCCAGCCTCGGTCAGGGAGGTGGCATCGGCGATGGTGAAGGGCACGTCCAGGATTTTGGCCAGGGTCTGGGCCAGCAGTGTCTTGCCGCAGCCGGTGGGGCCGATGAGCAGAATGTTGCTCTTCTGGAGCTCCACGTCGTCGATCTGGCCGCCCATCAGGATCCGCTTGTAATGGTTGTAGACGGCCACCGAAAGGACCTTCTTGGCCCGCTCCTGCCCGATCACGTACTGGCTGAGCTGTTCGTAGATCTGGCGGGGGGTCGGGATGTTAGTGGGAACCCCCCGGGGCTTCGGGGGCGGGGCCCCCTCCTCGTCGATGATCTCCCGGCAGAGGTCGACGCATTCGTCGCAGATGAAGACCGACCCCGGCCCGGCAATGAGCCGCCGAACCTGGTCCTGGCTCTTGCCGCAGAAGGAGCAGTGATACTGGACCCGTGAGTTGCGTGAGTTCGACATCCTCGACTCCGACTTCTCTGTAATACTAGGCGCCCCGGCCCGGTTTCGTCAAGACCTCATCGATGATACCGTACTCGACCGCCTGCTCGGGCGTCATGAAGAAGTCCCGGTCGGTGTCCTGGATAATCCGCTCCAGCGGCTGGCCGGTGTGGTAGGCCAAGATGCGCCGGATCTGGTCCTGCTGACGCAGGATCTCCTTGGCCATAATCTCCACGTCGGCCGCCGCCCCCCCGATGCTACCCACCTGGGCCTGGTGCATGTGGATGGTGGAGTGGGGCAGGGCAAACCGCTTGCCCTTGGCCCCGGCGGCCAGGAGCACCGTGGCCATGCTGGCGGCCATGCCCACGCAGATGGTCTGAACGTCCGGCCGGATGAGCTGCATCGTGTCGTAGATGGCCAGGCCGGCCGTAATTACGCCGCCGGGCGAGCTGATGTAAAGGTGGATATCCTTTTCCGGGTCCTCCCGGTCCAGGTAAAGGAGCTGGGCAATGATC
The DNA here is from genome assembly GCA_034434875.1 of Dehalococcoidia bacterium. GTDB lineage: Bacteria > Chloroflexota > Dehalococcoidia > JAUQQI01 > JAUQQI01 > JAUQQI01. The sequence continues at coordinate 21,747 of DAOTYJ010000052.1, forward strand.
AGGTTGGCAACCTGGTCGTTGATGGGCGTTCCGAGAAAGATGATCCGCTCCTTAAGCAGTAATGAAAAGATATCGTACGCCCTTTCCCCACGGCCCGTCTGCTCGATGACCATGGGGATGATAGCCGAATGAATTTCAGGCAGATACGGTCCCTTCGTCATCTCCGTTCCCCTCGCTTTTTTCGGTTTCGGCGGCCGCCTCGGCCGGGGAGCTGGCAATGGCTACCAGCCGCTCCAGCGCCCGGCGCCGCCGGATGATATTCGCCAGGTAATCACGGCCCCCGCCCTGGGTAAAGAGCCTGGTCAGCCGGTCCTCGGCCTCGTCCACCGGCACCCCCATCTGGGCCGCCTCGGCCCGAATCTCCTCGTCCGTAACCCCGATCCCCTCGGCCTCGGCCACCGCCTCCAGCACCAGCCGTTCGAGAAGGAGCCGGCGGGCCTGGGGCCGGAACTCCTCCCGGAGCTGCTCTTCGGTCCGGCCGGTCCCCCGCAGGTACTGGGTCAGGTTGAGGCGCATCTGGGCCAGCCGGTCGGCCAGGTCCTCCACCATCCGCTCCACCTGCTGTTCCACCATCAGCGGGGGAATCTCGACGGCGGCGCCGGCGATGACCGCCTCCAGCACCCGCCGCCGGTACTCCTCTTCGGCCTGCTCCTGCCGCTGGCGGAGCAACTCCGACCGAATGTGCTCCCGGAGCCGGTCCAGGGTTTCAAACTCTTCGGCAACCGTGCGGGCAAACTCGTCGTCCAGGTCCGGCAGCCGCTCAACCTTCACCTCGTTAACCGTAACCTGGATCCGGGCCGTTTTGCCGGCCAGCTGCCCCACCTGGAAGTCCTCCGGGTAGGTGAGGGTAACCTCGAAGGTTTCGCCCTTGGCCCGACCGACCAGCTGGCCGCCGAAGCCGGGTGGGAAGAGGGCCGCATCCTGGCCGACAACCAGCTCGTAGCCCTCCCGGCGGAGAAACTCGGCCTCGTCCACGTAGAGGACGACGTCGGCCACGACCCGGTCGCCCGGCTCGGCCGGACGGTCAACAGGCTCGAGGGTGGCGTAGCGCCGGCGCAGGTCTTCGAGCTGCTGGGCCAGCTCCGCTTCGGTCACCGTCACTTCCGGCCGCTCGACCCGCACCGAGCGGTAGTCGCCCAGCTCCACCTTGGGCTTGAGCTGGACCACCATCCGGATGGTGAGGGGCTCCAGCTGGGCAACCTCCACCGCCGAGCGGGCCAGAATATCCAGCCCCTCGACCGCCCGGACCTGCTCCAGAATCCGGGGGGCCAGGTCGTTGAGGGTCTCTTCCATAAAGGCCTCCCGGCCCACGAACCGCTCAACAACCTGGATGGGGGCCTTGCCCGGCCGAAAACCCGGAATCCGAATCGACCCGACGAGACGCCGGTAAACCTTCCGCCTGGCGTCCTCGAATAAGGCCCGGTCAACTTCGACGTTTAAAGCAACCTGGGCTTCGCCGACCTTTTCGGTGGTGACCTTCACGGGCTGAACTCCGATTTAGGCACGAGATTTTTAACTTAAGACGCGGCTACCCGGGTCCTGGGGTCTGGTCAGGCGGGTCTGGGTAAGCCTTTTGCCGCGCCCACCAGCATTATAACACTGCCGGCGGCCGCCCCCCACCGGCGGGGAGGTCGGCCGCCCCAGGCCCGGCTCCCCCTTGACCCGGCCGGGTCGGCCGTCGCACAATAGGTTGGAAAGCCATAATCCGAAACGCAGCTTAATAACAACATGGGAATTCGCAACGGCAGGTTCAGGCCCGACCAGGTGCGGGCCGAGCTTTTAAGGATTCTGGACCGGTGGGGCCGGCTGGTGGAAAGCGACCTTAAGCGGATGATGGACATCCCCCTGGCCCTGCGCTTTGACGCCGACCTTCGGCAGGAGCTTGAGCGGGAAAATCTGGTTCGGGTCGAGCAGGTGGGCGACGAGCCGGTGCTGGTCATTACCGACGCCGGCCGGCAGTGGCTGGCGGCCTACCGACAGCGTCGGGCTCAGAAGGTCCGGCCCAAGGACCGGGGCCGGCGGCACCGGTGGCCGGACCGGCGGGCGGCCGCCCCGGCTAATCGGGGGCCGGCTCCCGACGCTCCGCCGGCCGGGACCGAAAACGTTCCGGGCTGAGGACCGAAAGGTCCACCGGGGCCGCGCCCTTTAGGATCAGGTCGGCCATGACCATCCCGGCGGCCGGGCTGTGCTGAAACCCGTGGCCGCAGAATCCCACGGCCAGCCAGAAGTTTTCAAAGCCCGGCGCCCGGCCCACGACCGCCCGGCCGTCGGGGGTTAGGGGCCTCAACCCGGCCCAGCCCGTCTTAATGGCGGCCCGCTCAAAGATGGGGACCCGGCGGACCGCCTTCTCCACCAGTTCGGGCAGAATGGACCAGTCCACCGCCGCCTCAAAGTCGGGAACGACCCCCTCATCCCCGGGGCTCATCAAAATGCGGTCCTGGTCCGACCGGAAGTAAAACCCCGACCCCAGGTCGGCGACCAGGGGGGTCGGGTGCCTTATCCAGGGGAAGGAATCGGTCACGAAGATGTGGCGGCGGCGGGGCATTATCGGGATTTCGACCTCGGCCATGGCCCCCACCTCCCCGGCCCAGGGTCCGGCGGCGTTCACCACGTGGTGGGCCTCGAACCGGCCTTCGGGGGTTAAAACCGCCCGGATTCGCCCGTCGGCCACCTCGAGGCCGGCCACCCGAACCCCCTCAAGGATTTTTACGCCCCGGCGCCGGGCCTGGGCCACGTAAGCCTGAACCACCTCGTGGGGGCTGGCGTAGCCGTCGGTGGGACACCAGGCCGCGGCCAGCACATCGTCGACCCGAAGCTCCGGCACGATTTCGGCCGCGTCTTCGGGGGATATTAGCCGGGAGGGAACCCCGAGCCGGTTCTGCAGGGCGATGCGCCGCCGGTGCTCCTCCACCAGCTCCGGGGAGGTGAGCAGGTAAAGATAGCCCACCTGCCGGTAGCCGCAGTCGGCCCCCATCTCCTCCCGGAAGCGGCCGAAAAACTCCATGCTCCGCAAAGAGAACCAGATTTCCGCCTCGGTGGCAAATTGGGCCCGGATGCCCCCGGCCGCCTTGCTGGTGGTGGCCGCCCCGACGGTCCCCTGCTCGAATAGGACCACGTCCGGGCAGCCGGCCCTGGCCAGGTGGTAGGCGATGCTGGCCCCGATGGCCCCGCCCCCGATGATGGCCACGTAGGCGCCCCGGGCCATGGGCCGCCCCCTCAGGAGGTCGCCTTGGGCCGGCGGGGCCCGGCCCCGTTAAGCACGGCCACCCCGCAAAGCCGGTCCTTCTCCCCGACCCGCATCAGCTGGACCCCCTGGGTGGCCCGGCCCTGGGTCGGGACCTCGTCGGCCGGTATCCGGACGATGATTCCGCCTTCGGAGACAAGAAGCACCTCGGCCCCGGGGTAGAGGAGGGTGCAGGCCGCCACGGGTCCGGTGCGGCCGCCCACTTTAAAAGTCGTCACCCCGCCGGTTCCCCGCCCGTGGGCCGGGTATTCGGCCAGGGCCGTCTGCTTGCCGTAGCCCCGTTCGCTCACCACCAGCAGGCTGGCCTCGGGCCGGGCCACCTCGAGGCCGACCACCTCGTCGCCGTCGTCGAGGCGGATCCCCCTCACCCCGCCCGATCCCCGCCCCGACCGGCGGACCTCGGCGGCCGCAAACCTGAGGGCCTTGCCCTGTTTTGTCACGAGGATAAGGTCGGCGTCCTCGGGGGCCAGGCGCACCCAGCCCAGCTCATCCCCGGGCTCGAGGGCCATTCCGTTAAGGCCGGAGGGCCGGCAGTTGGCAAATTCGCCCAGGCTGAGCCGCTTAACCTCGCCCCGGCGGGTGGCCAGGACCAGGGACAGGTCCCCGTTAAACTCCCGCACCGCCGCCAGGCCCGTTATCGTCTCCCCGGACTCCAGGCCGACCAGGTTTACCAGGGGCACGCCCCGGCCCTGCTTGCCAGCCTCGGGGACGTCGAAGCACCGGACGGCAAAGGCCCGGCCCCGGTTGCTGAAAAGTAGCAGGTAGTCGTGGGTACTGGCCACCAGCAGGTGGCGCAGGGCGTCGTCTTCCCGCACTACCGTGGCCGCAACCCCCCGGCCGCCCCGCCGCTGGGCCCGGTAGGTCTCCGGCGGCAGCCGCTTAATGTAGCCCCGCTGGGTGATGGTGATGACCACCTCCTGGTCGGGCACCAGGTCCTCCTCGGTGAGCTCGGCCGCCTCTTCCAGGACGATGCGGGTCCGCCGCTTATCCCCGTACTTGGTTTTGACCTCCTCCAGCTCCGACCGGATAACCTGGTCGACCTGCTTCGGGTCGGCCAGGATCTGCCGGAGCTTTTTGATGGTAGCCTGCAGTTCGGCGTATTCTTCCAGGATCTTCTTGCGCTCTAAGGCGGCCAGGCGGCGCAGGGGCATGGCCAGGATCGCCTCGGCCTGGGCCTCGGTGAGCTTAAAGGTTGAAATCAGCCGGTTTCGGGCGGTTTCGGCGTTCTGGGCCCGCCGGATGATGCCGATAACCTCGTCCAGGTTTTCGAGGGCGATTTTAAGGCCTTCCAGGATGTGGGCCCGCTCCTCGGCCCGGCGCAGTTCGAACTCGGTCCGGCGCCGGACCACCCCCCGGCGGTGGGCCAGGAAGTTCTGAAGGAGGCCCTTAAGGGTGAGCACCCGGGGCTGGCCGTCCACCAGGGCCAGCATGTTTATCGAGTAGGCCGTCTGCATCGCGGTGTATTTATAGAGGGCGTTTAAGACCTTGCGGGCGTCGGCCTCCCGCCGTAGCTCAATGACCACCCGGATGCCCTCCCGGTCGGACTCGTCCCGGATGTCGGTTATGCCCTCCACCTTATGCTCCCGCACCAGGTCGGCGATGCGCTCGATGAGGGCGGCCTTATTTACCTGGTAGGGAAGCTCGGTGACGACGATCTGCTCCCGGCCGCCCCGGGCCGGCTCGATTTGGGCCTTGGCCCGGATGACAACCCGGCCGTGGCCGGTGGAATAGGCCGCCTTGATCCCCTCGGCCCCCAGGATGATGCCGGCGGTGGGAAAATCCGGCCCCTTAATGAACTTTAAAAGCTCGTCCAGGGTCGCCTGGGGGTGGTCGAGCAGGTAGATAAGGGCATTGCAGACCTCGGTCAGGTTGTGGGGCGGGATGCTGGTGGCCATCCCGACGGCGATGCCGTTGGAGCCGTTAACCAGCAGGTTGGGGATGCGGGCCGGCAGGACCGACGGCTCCCGGTTGGTGCCGTCGTAGTTGGGCACGAAGTCGACGGTCTCCTTGTCGATGTCGGCCAGCATCTCCACGGCCATGGGGGCCAGCCGGGCCTCGGTGTTGTGGTTGATAAATCCGTTGGCAACGAAAGAGTGACACCGGCTGTCAACTCGAAGGGAATAGACCGGCTGTTCCCCCGCCGGCTCAACGGCAACCACCGGGTCGAAGAAGTACCTCAGTCGAGCCACTTCCCCGACCCATTCGGCCAGCTCCGGGGCCAGGGCCTCCTGGAGGCGGGGCAGGGCGGCAACCAGCCGCCCAGGCCGGTCGAAGTTATGTTTTGCCGCCCATTCCCGGTGGCCGTACCGGGCGTGGGCCCGCACCAACTTCCCCAGCAAGGGCACATAGTCGGTCCGGGACAGGGCCTGGCCGGAATGAAGGGCGATCGCCTCGGCCAGCGCCTGGGCCTTTGCCGCCGAAACAAAGCCAATTTCGTCCCTGAAACGCCTCAGGTTATCCAGCCCGAGGATGAGGAGCCGATGGGTGCCCCGGGTCCGGTCCTCGCCCAGGGTGGAGACGACCCCGAACCTGAGCAGGAGGGTCTGGACCTGTTTTAAGAGTTCCCGGTTCCGGGCGCAAAGGCTTACCCGGAGCAGACTCCGGCCCGACCGCTCCACCGCCCCATCCCCCTCGTAGAGGGCCCGTAGGAAGGCGGCGGTCACCCTCCGGGGCGAGCGGAGAACCACCTCCGGGATGAGCCGGGTGTTGGATTTGCCGTTAAGGCCGAGGTTTTTTAAAAATTCGATTACCCGGCGGCCCACGACCTGCATCTGCCAGAAGGGCTTCCGACCATAGCTCGAGGGCTGCCGGAGGAAGGTGTGAAGGCGACAGGTCGGAAACACCCGAGACCAGGCGGCCTGAAAGGCGTCGGCAAATTCGCCCGGGACATTGGTAAACTCCACCAGCGTCGACCGGAAAGTTCCCTCGGCCACCAGGGCCCCGAGGATGAAGGCCAGGTCCTCGTTAAGCCGCTCGGGGAGGGGGTGGTTGCGGGCGACCGATGGCGACGGGTGGTAAGGGCGCAGGTCGACCTCCTCTTCGGGCCAGAGCCGTCCGCTCCGGTCCAGCACCAGCCAGTCGCCGGGCCGCAGCTCGGCCACGGTTTTCCAGATGAAGGTACCCCGGCCATCTTCCCCCGGCGCCCAGGCCAAAAGGGGATGGTTGGCGGTGGCCGTAACCTCGTATCCGTGCCGGGTGCGTACCCGCCAGGTGGGGAATGGGCCGCAGTCAAACCACTTGCTGGCGGTGTTCACCTCTGCCCCGGCCGAAAGGACCCGCAGGCTGACATCTTCACCCGATTCCGGGCCGAGCCGGTCGATGCGCACCAGCCCCTGGTCGGTCACCACCAGGGTATCCCCGGTGACGCAGTAGCGCATCGCGGCCGGGGGGTCGTTGTCGATGCTGCCGAAGTTGCCCTGGCCGTC
>DAOTYJ010000053.1:0-11413 GCA_034434875.1 Dehalococcoidia bacterium
CTCCCGCCCCCGGGGGTGCTTGAGGTCGAGGCTTATCCCCAGCTTGTTGCGGTTGACCACGTTAAAGGGGGGGCTGGCGTCCCAGGGCCTTTCCACGTGGGCCGGCGGGGTGAGGCCGCTGCCCCAGTTGCGGAAGGGGTCCGGGTAGCGGCCGGCCTCGACCTTGACAACCTCGGCCCCGAAGTCGGCGAGAATCTGGGTGGCGGCCGCCCCGGCGGTGATGATGGTCAGGTCGGCGATCCGGATCCCCGAGAGCGCCCCGGCCACACCCTCACCTCCGGTCGGAACTGCCCGTTCCCTGGCCGGGATTGGGCCGGCCGCTTAGAAACCGCTGGATGCCTTCGGCCGCGGCCGCCGTCTGGGAGCGGATGACAATTCCGGTCCAGATGCCGTATTCGATTCCCCGGGACCAGTCCAGATAGGGTATCTCCCGGATGGCCCGCTTGGAGTAGTCGAGGACGACCGGGTCGAACTGGCAGATGTGGCGGGCCAGCTCCTCGGCCCGGGGCAAAAGCCGGTCGTGGGGAACCACCTCGTTGACGATGCCCCAGCGCTCGGCGGTGTAGGCGTCGATGCGCTTGGCCGTCAAAATAAGATAGTTATAGTGTTTGGGCAGGATCCGGTGGATGGTGGCCGGGCCGGCCAGGCCGGGGAAGGTGCCGAACCCGACCTCGGGCATGCCGAACTCGGCCCGCTCGGAGGCGACAGCCAGCTCGCAGTTGTGGACCAGGGTGAGGCCGCCCCCGAGGGCGTAGCCGTTGACGGCGGCGATGAAGACGGCCGGGTGGCGGCGGATTATCTCCTGGGTCTCGAACCACGTGTTGCTGCCCCAGGCGTACTGGCGCTCCCTTACCCCGGCCTCCCGCAACTGCCGCTGTTCGGAGAGGTCGATGCCCGAGCAGAACGCCGGTCCGTTGCCGGTGATGATGACCACCTTGCAGTCGGGCTTGGCATCCTCCAGGGCGGCCCACAGCTCCTGCTGGGCGGCCCGGTTCATGGCGTTGCGCTTTTCGGGGCGGTTGAGGGTTACGACGGCGTAGCCGTCCTTTTTCTCCATCAGGACCAGGTTGCCGTAGCCGCTCATAACTGCCCTCCTCGGAAGTTTTATTTATCCAGCCAGACGTAGTGGAAAGCCAGTCCCCGCTCCGGGTTCTCGGCCGGGACCCAGTCCTTGACGTAGGGCCGCCAGACCTCGAAGCCGTTGCTCCGGGGCAGGTCCAGGACGTAACACCGGGTTGCCAGCTCCCGCTGGATCTGCCCGTAAAGCTCCTTGCGTTTGGTTACGTCCATCTCCCGCCGGGCGGCCTCGAAGAGCCGATCCAGGTCGGGACTCCCCCAGCCGCCGAAGTTGCGGGAGGCCCTGGTGTGAAAGAGGGCGTAGGTGAAGTCTTCCACGTCCCCGAAGGGTGCGAGGGCGAAGGCAATTGCCTCGAAATCCCCCCGGTTCCGGGCATTGAGAAACGCCCCGTACTCCATGTCGACGATGTTCATCCGAACGCCGATGCGCTTGAGCTGTTCGGCCACCACCTGGGCCTCCTTCTGGGTGTAGCGGTAAACCGTCTTGCACTCGAACTCAAACCCATCCGGATAGCCGGCCTCTTTAAGGAGCTGGCGGGCCTTATTGTAGTTGGGCGAATCGCTCAGGGGTAACTGCTCGTAGGGAACGGCCCAGTCACCCAGGGCCGGGGGCACCGCCCGGTGCTTGTAGCCCTGGCCCCGCCAGACCACCTTGATGATTTCGTCCTGGTCGATGGCGTACCAGAGGGCCTGCCGGACCCGGATGTCGCTGAAGGGCCGGCGCCCGACGTTGAGGCCGATGCCGTTCATTTCGGCCCGGCTGAAAACCAGGCTCTGCAGGCCGGGAACCGTCCGACGCAGGTTCTCGAATTCGTCCACGTTGGCCGGGTTGTAAATGTCCACCTGCCCGGCGGTGAAGGCCGCCAGCTGGGCCGAGCCATCTCGATGGCCTCCACGTAGGGCAGGGGGGCGCCGAAATAGTCGGGGTTGCGCTCGAAGACGAAGCGGACGCCCCGCCGGTATTCTTTAAGCTTGAAGGGCCCGGTCCCCACCATAACCTGTTTCATGTCCCCCCGCTCTTCGATGACGTGCTTGGGGGCGATTCGGGTGTAGGCGGCGGCCACCTGGTTGATAAAGGCGGCATAGGGCTCCCGCATCCTGACCCGAAGGGTGTAGCGGTCCACCGCCTCGGCGCTTTCCACGGGCTCGAAGGCGTAGGCCCGCTGGAACTGGGGGTCCCGGGTCCGAATCCGGTTCAGGCTGAAGGCGGCATCTTCGGCCGTAAGCTCGGTGCCGTCGTGAAACCTGACGCCCCGGCGCAGTTTAAAGACATAGGTCAACGGGTCGGTCTGCTCCCAGCTTTCGGCCAGGTCGGGAACCGGAGTATTCGCCCCGGGGCTCCCGGGCGGATTTCCCGGCCGGATGTCGTACTTGAGCAGGCCGTTGTACAGCAGCCCGCAAATCCACTGCAGGGAGCTGGTCGTCTGCATGTGGGGGTCCAGGTCAGGGGGATCGTCCGGAAGGTACCAGTAAAGGGTGCCGCCCCGCTTCGGGCGGGCCGCTGGGGCCTGCTCCCCCCGGCCCTGGGGGGCGCCCGCCGGCCGGCAGGCGGCCAAACCGAGGCCGGCGGCCCCGATGAGAAATTCCCGCCGGGAAACTGCCTTCATAGCCGTCCCTCCCTTCTCCTCAGATTACGCCCCGCTCCCGCAGGCCGGCGACTTCCGCCGCCGAAAGGCCCAGCAGGGAGGTGTAAACTTCCAGGTTGTGCTCCCCCAGCAGGGGCGCCCGGCCCACCGGGGGCCGGTCCCCACCCAGAACGAAGGGGATGCCCGGGTAGAGGGCCGGGCCCGTCCGGGGATGGTCCACCCGGGCAAGGAAGCCCCGGGCCCGGTACTGGGGGGATGCCACCAGGTCGGCGGCGTCGGCCACCATCCCCACCGGTATCCCCAGGGCCTGGGCCCCGTGGTAGACCTCGGCCTTGGTGCGGGCCCGGGTCCACCCGACCAGGATCTCCCGGAGCTCCCCCCGGTGGGCCACCCGGCCGGGACGGTCGGCAAAGCGGGGGTCTTCCAGGCGGGGGTCGCCCACCAACTTCTTAACCTGCGGCCAGTGCTCGTCCTGGAAGACGAAGGCCACAAACCCGTCCGAGCACGGCAGGACCATCCACTGGGACTGCTCGCCCCCCCGCCGCCGGACCCGGCCGTCGCTCTGGTAGTAGATGGGGGTCTTCCATTCCAGGTAGGCCACCGTCTCCTGGGCCGAGATGGTCACCTCCTGGCCATGCCCGGTGACCTCCCGGGCCGTAAGGGCCACCATCGTCCCGGTGAAGGCGGCCAGGCCGGCGGCATACTGGGCCTGGTAGCCGCCGAAGGGGATGGGTTCCCGGTCCGGGGCGCCGACCATATTCAGGAGGCCGCCCAGGGCCAGCAGGACCAGTTCGCCGTCCAGGTAGTCCCGGTAGGGGCCTTCGTCCCCGAAGGGGGAAATCGAGGTGAGGATAAGTCCGGGGTTGTCCCGGGCCAGGACCCCGTAGCCCAGGCCGAGTTCCCCCAGCCGGCCGGGCCCCAGGCCTTCGACGACGATGTCGGCGGCCGCCGCCAGCCGGCGGAAGAGATGGGCCCCCGTCGGGGTTGTCGGGTCCAGGGTGATGCCCCGCTTGGAGGTATTCAGGTAGAGAAAGAGCAGGCTCGATTCCGGGTCCACCCGGTCCCGGGCGAAGGGTCCGAGCCGGCGACAGCGGTCCCCCGTCGGGGGTTCGATTTTAATGACGTCGGCCCCCAGGGCGGCCAGAAGCTTGCCACAGAAGGCCGGGGCGATCCCCCCGCCCACTTCCAGGACCCTGAGCCCGCCCAGGGGGCGGGCAAAGACCGCCGTCGGTTCGAATTCCCCCATCACAGCCCCTTCAGGTCGGCGATAACCCTGGCCAGTTGCTTTTCCGCGGCCGGCCCCAGTCCTTCGGGCATGGGAAGGGTCAGGGCGGTAACCAGGCCCCCGAACCGGTCCTTAATGAGGGGAACCAGCTCGTCCCAGGTGCCGGCCGTCACGAACTCGTCCAGCACCTCGTCGCTCACCTGCCGGGCCATCTCGTCCCAGCGGCCCGCCACCGAAAGCTGGTGAAGCCGGGCCCCCAGCTCCCCCAGGCCGTGCAGTTCCAGCACCGGGGCGTAGGTCCGGGTCGAGGCGTAAAAGGCCACCCGGTGCCGGTAGGCCTCCCGGGCCCGGCGGACGTCGTCGGGCCGGGGTCCCGTGGCGATGAAGCCCCCGCCGATAATCTCCACGTCTGCCGGATCCCGGCCGGCCCGCCGGGCCCCGGCCCGGAGGCTGGGCAGGACCACCTGCCGCAGGTAGCGGGGGGAGGTGAGACTGTGGAGCATCAGGCCGTCGGCCACCTCCCCGGCCAGCCGGCACATGAACCTGTTCACCCCGCCGATGTAAACCGGAATCGGGTAGTGTTCGATGGGCCCGGGGTTGAACTCCGGCGTCATCAGGGTGAGCCGGTAGTGCTCGCCCTGGAAGTTCAGGGGCCGGCCGTTCTGCCAGCACTCCCAGACGGCCCGCAGGGCCAGGATGTAGTCCCGCATCCGGGGGCCCGGGGCCGTCCAGGCGGCCCCGAACCGCCGCTCGATGTGGCCCTTTACCTGGCTTCCCAGGCCCAGGAAGAAGCGGCCGGCGGAGAGCTGCTGCAGGTCCCAGGACTGGTAGGCTACCACCGTCGGACTCCGGGGAAAGGCCAGGGTGAAGGTCCCCACCCGAATCTGCCGGGTGGCGACGGTGGCCACCGCCGCGCAAACCATCGGGTCGTGGGTGATCTCGCTGAAGCGGATGGCGTCGTAGCCCAGCCGCTCGGCCCGGCGGGCCAGCTCCGGAACCGTCGAGATGGGCTCCCGAGAAAGAACGCAGACGACCTTCATGGGTCGGTCAGCGGATGGGCCGGAACTTCGGGATGGTAAACTCGGGGGTTATGTCGTCGAAGACGACCTCGACGGGCATGTCGCACCGGATCTCGTCCCGGGAGCATTCCACCAGGGTCGACATCAGCCGGGGGCCCTCATCCAGCTCGATAAACGCCACCACATAGGGGATATCGTTGGCGAAGGACGAAAAATACCGCTGGTGGAAGACCACCCAGGACCAGACCCTGCCCCGGCCGCTCATGCGGGCCCATTCCAGCCGGTCGGAAAGGCACCGGGGGCAGTGAACCTTGTTGGGCGGGAAGAAGACGTGGCCGCAATCCCGGCACCTGGGCAGCCGGAGCTCGTGCTTTCGCAGGGACTCCCAGTAGGGGGCGTCGATGGCGGTGGGCTGGGGCAGGGGTTTTTCGTAGGTCATGGTGAGGAACCTACCTCCGGGTCATGATGTGGGCGGCGCAGATGGGGGCGGGGCAGATGTACATGGCGACCCGGCAGTCGCGAACCTGCCGGTCCCCGGCCTCGCCCCGGAGCTGGCGGATGTTCTCGGCGTGGAGGCCGAAACCCTGCATGTAGCTTTCGGAGGTGTGGCCGCCGCTGGTGTTGACGGGCAGCTCCCCGCCCAGGGAGATCCGGCCGTCCTGGACGAACTGGAAGCCCTCCCCGTACTTGCAGAAGCCGGCCCCCTCCAGGCCGAAGATCACCGTCGGGGTGAAGTTGTCGTAAATCTGGCAGACCTGGATATCCCGGTGGCCGAGGCCCGAGGCCTTAAAGACCGCCTCGGCGCAGGTCCTGACCGCGTCCCGGAAAAAGTCGTCGACGGTGTAGAAAAAGGTCAGGTCGGCGCAGGCCGCCGTGGCCGTCAGGTAGACGGGGGGCTTTTTGAGGTCCCGGGCCCGCTCGGCGCCGGTGAGGATGAGGGCCACCGCCCCGTCGTTGATGAGGCAGTAGTCGTAAAGCCGGAGGGGGGCGGCGATATACCGGGAACTCAGGTAAGTTTCCAGGGTGAGGGGCTCCCTAAAGACGGCCCTTGGGTTTAGGGCGGCGTGGCGGCGGTTAGAGATGGCCACCGCTGCCAGGTGCTCCTCCCGGGCGCCGTACTGGTGCATGTACCGGCGCCACATGTGGGCCACGGCCGCCCCGGGCGAGGTCATCCCGTAGATGACATCGTAAGGGGAGCTCCCTTCCCCCTCGCCCCCGTAGGTGGCCCCCACCGACCGCCCGTCGTTGCCGTAGACCACGGCCACCGTAGAGCAGAGGCCGCTGTAGATGAGCATCGCGGCGTACTGGACGGCCAGGGCCGACATCCGGCCTTCGCCCCGGAAGGTGTTAGCCGTCCGCAGATACCGCAGGCCCACCATGTCGGCGAAGAGCTGGTAGCTGGGGATCCGGACCAGGACCAGGCCGTCGACCTCGTCCTTAGACAGGCCGGCATCTGCCAGGGCCGCCTTAAAGGCCTCGACCCCCAGGGTGTACTGGTTTCGCTTCGGGTCTCTGGTCCGGTAAAGGGCCCCGTAATCGGTGTCCCCAACCCCCACAAAGCAGACCTTGTCCTTGAAGTCGTAGACCGTCGTCGGCGTCATCGGTAGTTGCTCCGATTAAACGGGTTTTTAGCTTTCGGCGAGCCAGACGTCCTCGTGCCGCTCCGTCAGGTAGAAGCTGGGCTGCCGGTAGAAGTTGCGGACCTTATTCGACCAGAGCCACCAGTTGACCCGGTAGGCGATGACCGCCTTGACCACGTTCGTAAGGGCCAGCCGCTCCATCTCCCAGACGAGGCGCCGGCGCTCGTTGACGTCCGTGGTCTGGGACTGCTTTACGAAAAGGTCTTCCAGCTGGGGCAGGCAGAACTTGGAGTAGTTGCGCTCCGAATCGCAAAGGTAGGACTGGCCAAAGACGGCGTCGGGGTCGTCCACCGCCGCCGAATAACTGCCCCCGAAAAGCTCGAACTCGCCCCGGTTGAGGCGGTCGTAAAAGGCGGCCGATTCCTGGACATCCAGGGTGACTTCGATGCCGATTTTGGCGAGCTGGTCCTTGAGGAAGACGGCCGGGGCCTCGAACCCGGCCCCCTTTCGGGTGAGCATCGTGGCCTTAAACCCTGGGCCGACCCCGGCCTCGGCCAGGAGGCGGCGGGCCTGCTCCAGCTCCCGGGCCTTGTCCGCCCCGTAGCCGGGGATTTTGGCCAGCTCCTCCCGGGGCAGGGCCCACTGGCTGTCCGGCCGGAGAATGCCCCCGACCTCCCCCTCCCCCTGGGTGAGGACCTTCACCCCGGCGGCCCGGTCGATGGCGAGGGAAGCCGCCAGCCGCACCCTCGGGTCGTCCCAGGGCTTCCGGCGGGCGTTCATCTCCATGGCGTAGTTGCTCATGATGGTGAATTTCTTGACGGTGGCCTTGTTGGCGAAGCGCTGGGTGACCTCGTCGGCCTCGGCCTTGTTCTCCGTCCGGTAAACGTCCAGCTGGCCGGAAAGGAAGGCCGCAATGGCGGTGTTGGGGTCCGGGACGATAAAAAACCTGATCCCGTCCAGATAAGGGAGGCCGGAGACGTGGTACTCCGGGTTGCGCTCCAGCTCGATGCTGACGCCCCGGGTGTAGTTTTTGAGCTTAAAGGGTCCGGTTCCCGAGACCTCTTTCTTGGGGTCGCCCCGGTCGAGAAGATCCTTCGGGTAGATTACGTTCCAGCCCTGGGCGACGTTGGCCAAGAACGAGGCGTTGGGCCGCTTGAGAACGAACCTGACGGTGTAGTCGTCGGTGGTTTCGATACCGCTTACGGACTCGAAGACCCCCTTGCGGGGGCTCACGACGTTGCCGGGGGGCCAGATGATCCTTTCGAAGCTGGCCTTTACGTCCTCGGCCTTAAAGGGCTTGCCGTGGTGGAATTTAACCCCGCGCTTTAGGTAAAAGGTGTAGACTTTGCCGTCGGGGCTTACCTCCCAGCGCTCGGCCAGGTCGGGTATTAACTTCGTGTGGTCCTTCGGGTCGTACTGGATCAGCAGGTTGTAGCACGGGGACACGGGGTGAAGGGTCATATAAGTGGATTCCCGGTGGGCGTCGAAGCTTGGGGGGTCGCCCCCGAGCCACATGTTGATAACCCCGCCCCGCCGGGGCTGGTCCCCGGCCGGCGCCTGGGCCGGACCCTGCTGGGCGGCCTGGGGGGCACAGGCCCAGGCCAGGGCTCCGGCCCCCGCCAGGGCCAGGCCGCCGAGGAACCGCCGTCGGGAAAACTCTCTTCCGCGCACCAGCATCGTCACCCTCCTGCTCATTTTAGTCAACCCGGCCGGACTCGGCGACCCAGCCGAGCTCGGCGGAGACCTTGCGGGTTGCCGCCAGCAAAGCGCCTACATAGTAGTCGCGGTGCCCCTCGAACCGGTGGGCCGGCATCGAAAGGCCCAGGGCCGCCACCACCAGGCCGATGCCGTTCCGGACCGGGGCGGCCAGACAGCAGACGTCGTTGAAGGCCTCCATCAGGTTGAAGGCGTAGCCCTGACGGCGCACCCGGTCGAGCTCGGCCTCGAACCTCGGTTTGTCGGTTATGGTGTTTCGGGTAAAGGCGTCAAAGTCGGACACGGCCCTGGTCAGCTCCCGCACCTCAAGGGGCGTCCGGTAGGCCAGGAGCACCTTGCCCACGGCATTGCAGTGGAAGGGGAGGGGGGTGCCGATGGGGACCGCCGAGGCAAACCGGCCCCCCGTCCCCGGGACCCGTTCCACGAAGATCACGTGGCCCCGCGCCAGCACGGCCAGGTTCACCGTCTCCCCGGACCTTCGGGCCAGGTCCTCCATCACCGGCTTGGCGACCCTGGCGATGCCGCTGCTGGTCAGCAGGACGTTGCCCAGGGTCAACGTCCGCCACCCCAGGCGGTATCTGCCGCCGGGCACCTGCTCCAAGAGGCCGATAACCGTCAGCGACCGCAGCAGGGCATGGGCCGTCGACTTAGAGACCTGCAAGGCCCGGGCCACCTCGGTCACACCCCACTCGGGGTGGTCCCCGTCGAAGAGGTCCAAAAGCTGGC
This sequence comes from Dehalococcoidia bacterium, assembly GCA_034434875.1. Classification (GTDB taxonomy): domain Bacteria; phylum Chloroflexota; class Dehalococcoidia; order JAUQQI01; family JAUQQI01; genus JAUQQI01. Next base: position 8,930 of record DAOTYJ010000053.1, read on the forward strand.
CGACTCGGCGAATCGTTCCCAGCATCCGGGTGCCCCAGTTCGAAAGTCTAACCAATTCTGACCCATCCGACCCCCAAAGTCAACCAGGCCGTTCGCCATCGCCGAACGGGGCCCTTGAAGGCTGGGGCGACTTTGGGTTAACCTTGGGTGTCAAATTCTGGGCCGCAGAGGCCTAATAAGAGGGGACGCCGATGAACAGTTCGGACCCAGGGGCCCCAACGGGGCTTCCGAGCCGCCGGCAGTTTCTCCGGGGGGCTTTAGCCTTGGGTCTGGCGGCCGCCGGTCTGGCCGCAGCCGGGTGCCGGGTCGAGCCGGGCGCGGGTCGGACCCAGACCCCACCGTCCGCCGGCCCCAGGCGGGGCGGGACCTTCTCAGGTCTTGCCGCCGCGGACCCGCCCAGTTTGGACCCCTACGTGAGCGGCAGTCAGGGCCAGGCCGAGTTTTCGGCCTACTCGTACAGCCGCCTCTTTATGCTTAAGGCGGGGCCCAACGTGGCCCGGGGCTCCCTGGAAGTGGTGCCCGACGCCGCCGAATCCGTCCAGGTCTCCCCGGACGGCCTGACCTACACCGTTCGTCTCCGCAAGAACGTGGCTTTTCACCCGCCCCTGGACCGGGCGATGACGGCCGAGGACGTGGTCTTCAGCTGGAACCGCCTTACGGGTCGGCTCCCCGGCTCGACCCCGAGCGTCCGGGCCGAGGATATCCAGATGGTGGAGGCCGTTGCGGCCGCCGACCAGTACACAGTGGTCTTTCGGCTCAAGAACCCGTACCCGTTTTTCCTGCAGAAGCTGGCCGACCCTAAGGTCTTCTTCATCATGCCCAAAGAGACGGGCACGGCCTTCAACCCGGCCGAAAAGGTCGTCGGCTCAGGGCCGTGGGTCCTGCAGGAGTTTGTTCCGGGCAAGCTGGCCCGCTTCAAGCGCCACCCCAACTGGCACCTGGGTCCCGAAATCCCTTACATGGACGAGGTGGTCGTAAACGTCGTCCCCGAGTATGCCACCCAGCTCAGCCAGTTCCTCGGCGGAAACCTGGAGTGGGTGGTGGTCCAGGGCCCCGATTTAAAGCGGGTGGTCGACACCGTCCGGGGCGCCCAGATCTACGAGCGGCCGCCCTACCCTTTGAGCGTCCTTAACTTCTCGCCCCGGGAGGCCCGCTGGGAGGACCAGCGGCTCCGGTGGGCGGTTTCCATGGCCCTGGACCGGGATGCCATGCTGGACGCCGCCTATGGTCTTAAAGAGCTGGAGAACCAGGGCTTTAAGGTCAACCGCTACTGGCACACCCACATTCCGGCGGCCTTCTCCGAGTACTGGGTCGACCCGAAAGGGCCCGAAATGGACCCCGAGGCCGCCCGCTATCTTAAATACAACCCCGAGGAGGCCCGCCGGCTGGTTCAGGAGGCCGGGGGAAGCTTCGGCACGGAGCTGCACTTTGCGGCGGCCAACTCCCGCTACGGGGAGCCTTACCGGGTCATGTCGGAGCTTATCGTCCAGTACCTGAGCCGGGTCGGCATAAACGTGCGGGCCACCGAGGAGGATTACAACTCGGTGTTTATCCCCCAGACGGCCCGGGGCGAGTTCAACGGCCTGATGTGGATTCCCCAGACCCGGGTCGATCCCTTCGCCTACCTGGAAACCCAGTATCTGATAACGACCAATAAAATCTACGGCCGCTGGAACGACGCCCAGCTCCGGGACCGGGTTCGGCAGATCCAGACCATGGTCGACCCCGACCGTCTGCGCCGGGAGATCCGGGGGATTCAGAACGAGCTGCTCAAGAAAATGTATGTGGTCCCGATGCCGTATGGGGCCGGCCTTACTTTTACGGCCTACCAGCCCTGGGTCCGGAATGCCGTCGAATATCAGACCTTCGGCCAGGGGTGGCCTTCGGAATGCCTGCCTTATTACTGGCTCGATAGATAGGTCGGACATAAAGGTGACTCGCTACCTGCTTACCAGGGTCGGCCTGGTGGTGCCGACCCTGCTGGGAGTAACCCTGGTGGTTACGGTGGCCGTCCGGCTCTTGCCCGGGGACGTCATCGACCAGATTCTCGGACCCGATGCGGTTTACGTCAACCCCGAAACCCGGGCGGCCCTGGAGCGCCGGTTCGCCCTGGACCGCAGTATATTCGAGCAGTACGCTAACTGGGTTATCGACCTCGCCCGGGGCGACCTAGGCCGGTCCCTGATCAGCGGCCGGCCCATTGCCTCGGAGCTGGCGGGTCGGATTCCCGCCACCGTCCAGCTGGGGACAATGGGCCTGGCCTTCGCCCTGGCCATCGCCCTGCCGGTGGGCATCCTGTCGGCCGTTTACCGGGACCGCCCCGTAGATTACCTGGGCCGGAGCCTGGCCATCCTGCTCCTGGCCACCCCCAGCTTCTGGCTCGGGCTCCTGGCCATTACCTACGGGTTTATTCTCTTCCGCTGGACGCCGCCCCTGCGCTACCACGAGCTCTGGGAAAACCCGGGGGCCAACCTTAATACGATG
>DAOTYJ010000054.1:0-20834 GCA_034434875.1 Dehalococcoidia bacterium
GCGGGGTGGCCGTGGCCAGCTACGATTCGGTGGCCACCATGGAAGGGGGCGAAAAGATCATCAAAACCGCCCTGGACAATTTCGGCCGCATCGACATCCTGGTCTGCTGCGCCGGCATCTTGCGGGACCGGATGATCTTCAACATGACCGAAGAGGAGTGGGATGAGGTCATCCGGGTCCACCTTAAGGGCCACTTCACCGTGATGAAGCCGGCCTCGGTCCTGATGCGCCAGCAGCGCTACGGCCGCATCATCACTTTCAGCTCCTCCAGCGGCCTTATCGGCAACACGGGTCAGGCCAACTACGGGGCGGCCAAGGCCGCCATTGCCGGCCTCACCCGGGTGGCCGCCCTGGACCTGGGCCGCTACGGGGTGACCGTAAACTGCATCGCCCCCTCGGCCAACACCCGGATGACGGCCACCATCCCCGACCGGGCCCGGCAGATTCGGGAGCAGCTGGGCCTGGCCCGGCCCCGGTTTGAGATGAGCCGGGAGCCCGAGGACGTGGCCCCGATGGTGGTTTACCTGGCCAGCGAGGAGGCCGGCTGGATCAACGGGCAGGTATTCTACGTGGGCGGCGGCATCGTGGCCCGGGCCCACGACGAGCGGCCCATCCGCCACATGTGGAAGCCCGAGCGCTGGACGGTCCACGAAATCGGGGGCCTAATCCGGTCCCAGCTCTTCGACCCGACCTTCGTCTCGCCGGGCCTGCCCCGGCCGGAGGCCCAGCCGCCGCAGCCGGCCCCCCAGCCCCAAACTTAAACCCGGGCCCGGGCCGAACCCTTCGCCCGGGCGGCCGCCGACTTTAAAGTCGGCGGCCGCTAGTCTTCGGGGTCGTCTTCGTCGTCTTCCCCGAGCTGTTCTAAGAGCCGGGCGGCCCGGTTGTAGCCGATGCGCAGTTTGCGCTGGAGGAAGGAGACCGAGACCCGCCCGTGCTGGCGCAGGAGCTCCCGGGCCTCCTCCAGGAGCTCGTCTTCCCGGTCATCCTCCGGCCAGCCCTTAACGTTCAGCAGGTCGGCCACGTACTGGGGCGGCCGGTTCGACTGCCACCACCCGACCAGCCGCTCGATCTCCGCGTCCGAAACGAAACAGCCCTGAAGGCGGATGGGCTTGGGGGCATCCCCCGGCAGGAAAAGCATATCGCCCCGGCCCAGCAGCTTCTCGGCCCCCACCGTGTCCAGGATCGTCCGGGAGTCCACCTGGGAAGAGACGGCAAAGCTTATCCGGGATGGAAAGTTCGCCTTAATAAGGCCGGTCACCACGTCCACCGACGGCCGCTGGGTCGCCAGCACCAGGTGGATCCCGGTGGCCCGGGCCAGCTGGGCCAGCCGGCAGAGCAGTTTCTCCGTCTCGTCGGGGGCCAGCATCATCAGGTCGGCCAGCTCGTCGATGATGAGGACGATATACGGCAGGGTCGGCTGTTTCTCCCGGACGGCCCAGGCGTTGTAGGCCGTGATGTTCCGGACCCCCACCTCGGCAAACCGCCGGTAGCGGTTATCCATCTCCCCGGCGACCCACCTGAGCACCCCGATAACCTTGTCCACCTCGACCACCACCGGGGCCAGCAGGTGGGGCACGTCGTTGTACTGGACCAGCTCCACCCGCTTCGGGTCCACCAGAATCAGCCGGACCTGCTCCGGGGTGTTGTGCAGCAGAAGACAGCAGACAATGGAGTTAAGGCAGACCGACTTGCCGCTGCCGGTGGCCCCGGCGATGAGCAGGTGGGGCATCGCCGCCAGGTCGGCCACGATGGGCTCGCCGGCCACGTCCTGGCCCAGGGCCAGGGCCAGCCGGGACTTGGCCGCCAGCCGCCGGAACTGGGGCGTCTCCACCACCTGCCGGAGGGTGACCAGGGTGGTGTTGACGTTGGGCACCTCGATGCCGATGTAGGGCTTGCCGGGAACCGGCGCCTCGATCCGGACCGAGGGCACAGCCAGGGCCACGGCCAGGTCCTCCTCGAGCTGTTTTATGCGCCGCACCTTGACCCGGGTGCGGGAGACCTCCTCGACCCGGACCTTCGGGTTGCCGTCCTTGTCGTACTTGATCCGGCCCTGGGCATCCCGCTCCTTGACGATGCGGGTCTTCACCTCCCAGCCGGGCTCGATGCCGAACTGGGTGACGGTCGGCCCCTGGTTGACTTCCACCACCCGGGCATCAACCCCGTATTCGGCCAGCTTCTCTTCGATGAGGCGCACCCGTTGGCGGTTGTCCATGGCCACCGCCTCCCCCTCCCGGCCGGGTTCCAGCAGGTCGATGGGCGGCAGGGCCGGGTTGGGCTTTGGGGCCCCGGCCGAAACGATGGCCGTCCGGACCCGCTCCACCACCGGGACCGGCTCCGGGGCCGGGACCGTCGCCGCCGGGACGGCCGGCCGGGGCCGCCGGGCCAGCACCCGGGGGGCCTGGCGGGCCGCCCGGACCCCCACCCGCACCAGGGCCCGGCCGGTGGCGAAGGTGGCCCGCGGGTGCAGGAGCACCGCCCCGAACCCCCCCAGCAGCCCCAGCCGGACCAGCCCCACCACCGGGTTGGGGCCGAAGAGGGCGGCTCCAAGGTGGCCGCCCAGGGAGACGCGGCCGAAATCTACCCCGGCGAATTTCAGGCCGGCGGGGTAAACCCCGCCCAGAAGCACCCCCAGGGCCAGGGCGAAGGCCTCGGCCGCCAGGGCCTGCCGCAGCCGCACGGCCTTCGGCAGGCGGCCGTCGGCCAGCCGCCAGTAGGCGAGGGCCCCGCCCAGCAGAAAGACCGGGGGCAAAAGGCCCACCTGGGTCACCGCCCAGCCGAAGGCCCTTAAAATCAGCCCCCAGCCCGCCCAGAGGGCCACCCCCAAAACCACGGCCGCCCCCATAACCCAGGGCAGTCGGCCTAAAACCCGCCCGGCCGCGGCCAAGGCCGGCCGCCGGGCCAGCCGAAGGCCGGCAGGCCGCCGCTTTCGGGCGCGGATTCGGGTTCGGGCAACCGCCATCGGTTAAATCTCGACCGGTACCGAGAGGATGAGGGGCCGGGCCCTGGTCTCCTGATAGACCAGCCGCCCGAGGACCTCCTTCACCTTGGAGTTTATAAAACTCCAGTCGGCCAGCCGGTCCGAGCGCCGGTCCAGGGCGTCCATCAAGACGCCCCGGGCCCGGTCCAGCAACTCCTGGGCCCGGCCGTCGGCCCCAAAGCCCCGGGCGATGATATCCGGCTTGGCTAGGACCCGGCCGGTGCGGCGGTCCACCGTCACGATGACCACCAGCACCCCGTCGGCGGCCAGCCGCTGCCGGTCCCGCAGCACCGCCGGGCCCAGCTCCCCGAGGCTGTCCACGAAAACGTAGCCCGAGGGAACCTTCCCCGCCACCCGGGCCGTCCGGTCGGTAAGCTCCAGGACGTGGCCGTCTTCCAAGACGAAGATGTTGTCGGCCGGAATCCCCATGCTCTGGGCCAGCCGGGCGTGGGCAAAGAGCTGCCGATACTGGCCGTGGATGGGGACGAAAAACTTGGGCTTGAGGAGGGCCAGCATCAGCTTAAGCTCCTCCTGGCTGGCGTGGCCCGGGACGTGGACGTCGGCGATCCGGCTGTAAAGGACGGTGGCCCCCTGCTTGAGCAGGTTGTCGATGGTGCGGTTTATCGCCTGCTCGTTCCCCGGGATGGGCGAGGCCGAGATCACCACCGTATCCTGGGGGTGGACCTTGATGCGGTGGTCCCGGTTGGCGATGCGGGCCAGGGCCGACCCGGGTTCCCCCTGGGAGCCGGTGGTGAGCAGGGCCAGGGCCTTGCGGTCGTAGCGGTTGACCTCGTCGGCGTGAATCATCACCCCGGGCGGGGGCGTAAGGTAGCCCAATTCGGTCGCCACCTCGACATTCTGAACCATGCTCCGGCCGAAGATGGCCACCTTGCGGCCGGTTTCGAAGGCGGCGTTGATAACCTGCTGAATCCGGGATATGTGGGAGGCGAAGGTGGCCACGATGACCCGGGCCGGGGCCTGGGCCATCACCTGCAAGAGGGCCCGGGAGACCACCGCCTCGGAAGGGGTGTAGCCCGGCAGGTCGGCGTAGGTCGAATCCGAAAGGAGGCAGAGGATCCCCTCACCGCCCAGCTCGGCCAGCTTGGCAAAGTCGGTGGGCTTCCCGTCCACCGGGGTGTGGTCGAACTTAAAGTCGCCGGTGTGGACGACCGTTCCCACCGGGGTGGTGATGGCCAGGCCCACCGAGTCGGGGATGCTGTGGTTCACCCGGAAGGGCTCCACCCGGAACACCCCGACCTGCACCGGCTCCCGGACGGTCAGGGTGTGCAGGGTGCACCGGTCCAGCTGCCGGTGCTCCCGAAGCTTGACGGAGATGAGCCCCAGGGTGAGGGGGGTGGCGTAGAGGTGGACCGGCCCGAGCTGGGGCAGAATGTACGGCAGGGCCCCAGTGTGGTCTTCGTGGCCGTGGGTTATGACGATGCCCCGGATGCGGTCTTTATTCTGGGCCAGGTAGGTGATGTTGGGAATCACCAGGTCGACCCCGAGCATCTCCTCTTCGGGGAACATCACCCCGGCGTCGACCACCAGGATGTCCCCGTCCCATTCAAGGACCATCAGGTTGCGGCCGATTTCGCCGAGGCCGCCGAGGGGGATTATTTTAAGTTTGCCCGAACTCGCCATCAAAAGAAACTTAGCTGACGGGGCTCCGGGCCGGCGGCGGGGGACTGCCGCCGGACCTCGGCCAGGATCTGGGGAAGCCTTTCAAAGTCCTTTATGAGGGGCTCCTTAAACCTTTCCTGGTGCAGGGCCGCCGCCGGGTGAAACATCGGTATGATAACCCGGCCATTGACCTGGTGGGGCTGGCCGTGAACCTTGGTGATGGACTGATTGGGTAGAAAGAGGGCCGTCGAATAGCGGCCCAGGGTAATGACAACCCGGGGGTTTATGATTTCGATCTGCTTTTCGAGCCAGGTCGAGGTGCACGTCCGGATCTCGATGGGGGCCGGGTCCCGGTTATTGGGGGGCCGGCACTTGACCACGTTGGTGATAAAGACCTCCTCCCGCCGCAGACCGGCCCGGGCCAGAAGTTCGGTGAGGAACCGTCCGGCCGGCCCGACGAAGGGGCGGCCCTGCTGGTCTTCGTGGTAGCCCGGGGCCTCCCCGATGAGCATGACCTCGGCGTCGGCCGGCCCCTCACCGGGCACGGCCTGCCTGCGGTGGGCCGCTAAAGGACAGAGGGTGCAGGCCCGAATGGCGTCGGCCAGCTCGTTAAGAAGTTCGGCTGCCGTTTTCACTTTTCTCGATTATACCCCGGACCGGGAGGTCCCGTCCAATCTGTTTGCGCCCTGAGGTTGGCCGTGTTAGAATAAATTCGGTAATCACCGGGAGGGACGGAACGTTTGCGCGACTACGAGCTGGTATTTATCCTTCGCCCCGACCTTGAAGATGAGGCCGTTCAGGCTTTCACCGACCGGGTGGCCAACCTGATCCGGGAGTACGGCGGGGAGGTTAAGAAGGTCGAGCCCTGGGGTCGGCGCAAGCTGGCCTATTTTATAAACCGCTACCGGGAAGGCTATTATGTCCTCATCCAGTTCGCCCTCGGGGCCCGGCAGGTGGCCGACCTGGAGCGCTGGCTGCTCCTCAACGAGGATGTGATCCGGCACCTGGTTGTGCGGCTGGACGAGGCCGCCCGGGCACCTTCGGCGCCGGCCCCGGCCGAGCCGGCGGCCGAAAAGGAGCCCGGCCCGGAAGTGGAGGTTGGGGCGACTTCGGCTGGCGAGGAGTAGGTTCAGATGGCGGGCTCTTATTGCAAGGTGATTCTTGTCGGGAACCTGGGCGGCGACCCGGAGCTCCGTTACACCCCGGAGGGGCTGCCGGTGGTGACCTTCAATGTGGCCGTCAACCGCCGCCGGCGCCAGGGCGAGAACAACTGGGTGGAGGAGACCGACTGGTTCCGGGTGACGGCCTGGGGCAGGCTGGCCGAGACGTGCAACCAGGTGCTGAGCAAGGGCCGAAAGGTGCTGGTGGAGGGGCGGCTTCAGACCCGCACCTTCCAGGGCTCCGACGGCCAGACTCGAAAGTTCGTCGACGTCATCGCCAGCCAGATGGTCCTGCTGGACCGGCCGCCCACCGCCGAGCCGGGCCTCGACGAGGAAGAGGCCGTCGAGGCCGAAGACCTGCCATTTTAAAAGCGGGGTGAGACCGTGGCTGAAGCAACCAGAACGACCCGAAGGGCCGAAGGCCGCCGCTACATTCCCCGGCGCAAGCTCTGCCCCTTCTGCACCGAAGATATCGACTACATCGATTACAAGGATGTTGCCCGCCTGCGGCGCTTCCTTTCGGACCGGGCCCGGATCGAGCCCCGGCGCAAGACCGGCGTCTGCGCCAAGCACCAGCGCCGGCTCGCGGTGGCCATCAAGCGGGCCCGCCACCTGGCCCTGCTACCCTTCACCCCCGAGCACATCCGCAAGACCGGCGGCGTCGGCATCCGGGCCTGAGCGGGCCCCGGGGCCGGGCCGCCCGTTAGCCCGTGGCTAAGAAAACCGCCCCCAGTCCGCCCCGCCCCATCGGCCGGCGGCTGGCCGCCCGCTGGGCCCGGGAAAGGCGCCTTCAGCGGCTAGCGGTGGCCGGCATCGCCGCCGTGCTTCTGGTGGCCCTGGGGCTTCCCGCCTACGCCTTCTACCGGGAGTACGTCGCGATGGGCCTCGAACCCATCGCCCGGGTCGAGGACCGGGTCCTCACCATGAACGAGTACTTAAAGCTTCTGCGCTACCGGGACTACCTGCTCCAGCTACAGGCCGGCCCCGGGGCCGCAAGCCCCTTCGGGGACCCGGTGGCCATGCAGCGGGCGGTTCTGCCCACCCAGGTGGTCTTCGACTGGGTGGACGACCAGGTCGTCCGGCGGGAGGCCGAAAGGTACGGCCTTACCGTCTCCCCCGAAGAGATAGACCAGGCCCTCACCCAGGATTTCACCCCCCAGGGCCCCGCCGCCCAGCCGGCAGACCCGGCCGAGCTCCTTAAAAACTTCCTGGGGCGCACCGGCCTTTCCGAGGCCGAATACCGGGATATCGTGGCCGGCCGCCTCCTCCGGCAGAAGCTGGACGCCTTCGTCCGGGAGCAGGTTCCCACCGTCGCCGAACAGGCCCACGTCCAGGCCCTCGTCTACGATAAGCCCGAGGATGCCGAGCAGGCCTATAGCCGGCTGCAGGCCGGGGAAAGCTTTGAGGCCCTGCTGGCCGAGCTTCCCGCCGGGCAGGGCGGGGACCTGGGCTGGTTTCCCCGGGGTGTCCGGGATGCCGAATTCGACCGGGTCGTCTTCGACCAGCTCCAGCCGGGCCAGTTCAGCCGGCCCTTCGCCACCGTCGAGACGCCCCCCGGCGATATAAGCGGCCTGCTTAACCCCCAGCAGAAATACTACATTGTGCGGGTGGTGGGGCGGGACCCCGCCCGCCCCATCGACCCGGACAAGCGGTCGGTGCTCCAGGAGCGGGCCCTGGGCCGATGGCTGGACGGGCGCCGGCAGAACTACCGGGTCGAGTACCTAATAACCTCCGAAAAACAGCTCTGGGCCACCGGCCGGCTGGAGCGGGAGCGCCGGTCCCGGACGGCTAGCCCATAAGGCCGAAGGTCTGGGCCGGCGGCTCGGCCCCCTCGTCTTCGATGTCGGCCAGGGCCCGGCGAAGCTCCCCCCGCTCGGCGAGCTTTAAAAAGGCGTCCACCACCTGGGGGTCGAACTGCCGGCCCCCCTGGGCCTCGACCTCGGCGACGGCCTCTTCCCAGGGCCAGGCCGGCTTGTAGGGCCGGACGTGGGTTAAGGCGTCGAAGACGTCGGCCACGGCCACAATCCGCCCCGGCAGGGGTATCCGGTCCCGGCTGAGCCCCTGGGGGTAGCCCTTGCCGTCCCAGCGCTCGTGGTGGGAGAGGGCGATCTGTTCGGCCAGGCGCAAAATGTCAAAGCGGCTGCCGCTCAGGATGCGGGCCCCGATGACGGTGTGGGCCTTCACCACCTCGAACTCCTCGGGGGTGAGGCGGCCGGGCTTGAGCAGGATCCGGTCGGGGACGGCGATCTTGCCGATGTCGTGGAGGGGCGCGGCCCGCTCGATCAGCTTCACCGAACCGGCCGGCAGGCCCAGCTCCCGGGCAATGAGGGCCGAGATGCGGCCCACCCGCCGGGTGTGCCTGCCGGTGGCGTCGTCCCGGTACTCGGCCGCCAGGGCCAGCCGCTCCAGGATCTCCAGGCGGGCGGCCTCCAGGTCCCGGGTGCGTTGCCGCACCCGCTCCTCCAGCACCTGGTTGTGGTGCTGAACCTGCAGGCAAAGCAGGCGGGTTTCCAGCAGGTTTTTGACCCGGAAGAGGATTTCGGTCCGGTCGAAGGGCTTGATAACGTAGTCTTTGGCCAGCAAAAGGAGGGTCCGCTCCCAGATGCCCAGGTCGGCTCCGGGGACGACGGCCAGGACGGGAACGTACTCGTTCTGGGGGATCGCCCCTTGAAGCCGCCGCAACAGGTGGGCCCCCTCGGCGTGCAGGGTCTCCAGGTCCAGAATGATCAGGTCGGGGTAAAAGCGGTTCTGAACCGCCAGGAGGGGCAGCTCCAAATTCGGGGCCGTAAGGACGCTGGTGTAGCCTGCCTGCTGAAGGATCGCCTGGAGGGTCCTGGTATCGGCCTGGTTGCGGTCGATTATGAGGATTCGGGCCCTGACAAGCTCTTCAAAGTGCATCCGTTGCTCCCGCCTAAAATACTGCGACCTCGCAGACCATCCCTAGGACCGGCCTAATATCACCAATCGGCAGCAAGGAGCCTTTTAAACAGGGGGCAGAACCACAAACAGAGGGAGCTGGACCGAACCGGCGGTCCTTCCCCGGACCCTTGGGGGCAACCGGCGAAAAGACGGCCACCTTTAAACCTCTAAGCTCCGCTCCGGCGCAACCGCACCACTAGCTTTTTAGCACCAAAACCTTGGAAAGATCAAGCATTTTGGGATAGGAATTTTGTGCGAACGAATAACCCCAACCGGCGTGTGCGGCAATTGTAGTAAATTAATTGTGCTTTGTCAGCAGGCTTTAGGGTGGGGGTTTTAGCCGCGGTGACCGGCGGATGGGGTTAGCTTAGCGGGGGCCGGGGGTTGCCGGCTCCAGCTCCACCCAGCGGTCGGCCCAGGCCTGGAGGGCCCGGACCACCTCCTCCAGCTCCCGGCCCTTGGGGGTAAGGCTGTACTCGATCCGGACCGGGGTGGTGGGAATCACCCGCCGGACGATTATCCCTTCCCGTTCCAGCTCCTTGAGCCGCTGGGAGAGGAGCCGGTCGCTGATCTCCCCGATGTAGGCCCGGATCTCCGAAAAGCGCCTGGGCCCGCCCAGGAGCGACCGGATGAGCAGGGGCGTCCAGGGCTTGGCCAGCATCCGGACCGCCCGCTCGTACCTGGGGCAGAAGTTAAGCACGTCCATAACGTTATCCCTTGACATATTATACGCCATTATCTAGAGAGCCTTTGCCGACCCCGAGCAATGGCTATTCCCCAATCGAATTGCCCGCACATGATGGCCAGGCCTGTCTGGATCCGGACAGCTAATCCACAGATTGACTATTCGCAATATTGACGCCCGGCGGGGGGTCCTTTTATAAATCTTTCCAGAAGCCGTGCTTAGCCTTCAGCTTTTTCGGGAACAGCCCGACCTGGTTCGGGCCGGCCTTGCCCGCCGGGGCGAAGACCCGGCGGTGGTCGACCGGGTCCTGGCCCTGGATGAGGAGCGGCGCCGGCTTACGGCCGAGGTCGACCGGCTCCGGGCCCGCCGCAACGAGGTGAGTCGCAAGCTGGGCAAGCTGGCCGAGAAGCCCCCGGAGCTCATCGCCGAGATGCGGGCCGTCGGCGACCGGCTAAAAGAGCTGGAGGCCCAGCTCGAAAAGGTCGAGGCCGAGCTTACCGACCTGCTCCTCGCCATCCCCAACCTGCCCGACCCCTCGGTCCCCGACGGCCAGGACGAGCGGGATAACGTCGTCGTCCGCGCCTGGGGCGAGCCCCGGGCGCCCGACTTCCCCCCCAAACCCCACTGGGAGCTGGGCGAGCTTTTAGACATCATCGACTTTGGGCGCGGGGCCAAGCTTTCGGGCAGCCGCTTTTACGTCCTTAAAGGGGCCGGGGCCCGCCTGCAGCGGGCCCTCATCGCCTGGATGCTGGACGTCCACACCAGGGAGCACGGCTACACCGAAATCTACCCGCCTTACCTGGTCCGGCGGGAGGTTATGGTCGGCAGCGGCCAGCTCCCCAAGTTTTACGACAACCTTTACCACGACGACGAGGACGACCTCTGGCTCATCCCCACCGCCGAGGTCCCCCTCCTTAACCTTCACCGGGACGAGATTTTAGAGCCCGGAACCCTGCCCCTTTACTACGTGGCCTACTCGGCCTGCTTCCGCCGGGAGAAGGCTGCCGCCGGCCGGGACACCCGGGGCATCAAGCGGGTCCACCAGTTCGACAAGGTGGAGATGTTTAAGTTCGTCGAGCCGGCCGCTTCTAACGAAGAGCTGGAAAAGATGGTCCGGGATGCGGAGGATATCCTCCGGCGGCTGGGGCTTCCTTACCGGGTTGTGCTCCGGTGCGTGGGGGACCTGGGCTTTACGGCGATGAAGGGCTACGACCTGGAGGTCTGGGCGCCCGGGGTGCAGGAGTGGCTGGAGGTCTCTTCCTGCAGCAACGTGGGCGACTTTCAGTGCCGGCGGGCCAACATCCGCTACCGGCCCCAGCCCCGGGCCCGGCCCGAATACCCCCACGCCTTAAACGGCTCCGGGGTCGCCCTCCCCCGCACGATGATCGCCATCCTGGAAAACTACCAGCAGCCCGACGGAAGCGTGGTCATCCCCGAGGTGTTGCGCCCCTACCTCCACGGCGAAGGGGTGATCCGCCCGCCCCGATGACGCCGGTCGGCACCGTGGTCGCCGCCCAGCTCTGCCCGGGCCACCGCCTGCCCATGGCGGCCCGGGCCGAACTCCGGGCCGTCGCCGGCCTCGGCCTCGAAGACGACTTCCACGCCCGGGGCGGCCGGCGCCAGGTGCTCCTCATCGACCTGGAAATCCTCGAGGCCCTCGGCCTTAAGCCTGGCCAGGTCAAGGAGAACCTGACCGTCCGGGGGATCGGCCTTCAGGGCCTGCCGGCCGGCACCCGCCTGCAGGTGGGGTCCGAGGCCGTCCTGGAGCTCACCGGACCCTGCACCCCCTGCGCCCGGATGGACGAAATCCGCCCCGGCCTTCAGGCCGAGCTGGCCGGCCGCCGGGGCGTCCTGGCCCGGGTGGTGAGGGGCGGCTTAATCCGGGTCGGCGACCCCGTCCGGGTCGTGCCGGATTTCACACCGTAAACTGCTGGCGCGGGCCGGCCCGCCGGCGTAAAATTAAGGGGTCCCGTTGATTCGGCCGGGCCGGGGCCGGCCACTGCCCAGGCCGAAGACGGGCGGGGACCAAGCCCCTGAAGGAGGGCCCGGATGAGAATTTCGCGGTTTTGGGCGCTTTTAATCCTGGCCGTGCTATCGGCGGCCGGTTGTATGCCCCAGCCGGCAACCCCGGCGCCGCCGGCCGGCCCCAGCGGCACCCTCGTCTACGGCACCACCGCCGAGCCGAGCCGCCTTAATCCCATCGTCGGCCCCGAGGTCCACACCAAGGCGGCCCTCGACCTCATTTTCGACCCGCTGGTAGCCGTGGACGACCAGCTGGCCCTCATTCCGGCCCTGGCGACCCGGTGGGAGATATCCCCCGACGGTCGCCAGTACACCTTCTATTTGCGGCAAGGCGTCCGCTGGCACGACGGCCGGGAGTTCACCGGCGACGACGTCAAGTTTACCCTGGATACCATCCGGGACCCCAACGTCAAGGGCACCATCGCCAAGACCGACTACGCCGGAATCCGGGAAATCACCCTGCCCGACAAGTACACCGTCAAAATCACCCTTCAGGCCCCGGATGCTTCTTTCCTCTCGAAGCTTACGGTGGGGATCGCCCCCAAGCACCTGCTGGAAGGCCAGGACCAGCTCAACACCCCCTTTAACCGCAAGCCGGTGGGAACCGGTCCTTACCTCGTTGAGGAGTGGGCCTCCGGCCAGCAGCTTCGGTTTAAGGCGAACCGGGACTACTGGGGGACCAAGCCTGGCATCGAGACCATCATCTGGAAGTTTCTTAAAGATTCCAACATCCTCACCGTCCAGCTTCTGAGCGGGGAGGTGGATGCGGCCGCCGTTCCCAGCACCGACATCGGCCGGGTCCGGCAGGAGCGCAACCTAAGCTTCTTCGAGACCCTGGGCTTTAACACCTACGTCGGCTTTAACAACGAGCATCCCCTTTTCCGGGACCGGCGGGTTCGGCAGGCCCTCAACTACGGCCTGGACAAGCAGGCCATTATCAACGGCATCCTCGAGGGGCAGGCGGTTCCGGCGACCTCGGAGATTTTGCCCAACACCTATCACCACAACCCCAACGTCAAGCCCTGGCCCCGGGACCTGAACCGGGCCCGGTCCCTGCTGGCCGAGGCCGGCTGGCGGCCGGGGGCCGACGGCATCCTGGAGAAGGACGGCCAGAAGTTTAAGTTTAAGCTTCTTACCAACTCCGGGGACAAGGTTCGGGAGGAGGTCGTCCTCTTTATCCGCCAGCAGTGGCGGGAGCTCGGGGTCGACGTGGAGCCGGTCTTCCTGGAGCTGAACACCTTTATAAACGACTACGTGCTTAAGAGCAATTTCGAGGCCATCTTTATCGGCAGCTCCGTCAACGTCGACCCGGACTTTTTATACCGCCGGTTCCACACCAGCTCCATTGCGGCCGGCCACAACTTTCTGCGCTACAGCAATCCCGAGCTGGACCGGCTCTTAGAGCAGGGCCGGCTGGAGGCCAACCCCGAAAAGCGGCGGGAAATCTACTTCCGGGCCCAGGAGCTTATCTACCAGGAGGCCCCGTCCATCCCCATCTTCCACCCGAAGGTGGTCTACGCCTTCAGGCCGCAGATTTCGGGGGTAAAGCCGTCGCCGATAAGCCTCTGGTGGAACGTGGAGGAGTGGCGGCTACGCTAGGCCTTCCTCGAGGACGACCGCCGTAATGAGGCGGGCCGGCACCAGCTCAAACCCCGGCTCCGCCGGGGGACGGGGCGGCCCGGGCAGAAGCTTAAAAGAGGTCGCCACCACGTAAAGGGGCGCCCCGCGCCCGGCCAGGGCCTCGGCCAGGCTGAGGCTGGGGGCCCCGTTGATAACACTGCCGTCGGCAAAGACGGCGTCGGCCCCGATGAGCCCCACCGGCCGGCTTAACTTTTCCAGGGAGGTTATAACTTCGGCCCCGAGGACGGCCGCCGTCCGCCGGCCGATGGGGTCCTGGGGGTCGGTCACCCAGACCCAAACCCGAGCGCCGTCCCGAAGCCGGTAAAGCCCGACGGCCTGAACCACCTGGGAGCTGTAGCTGGCCGTGACCACGTCGGCGTCGGGCGGAAGCAGATGGGCCGCCCGCCGGGCGGCCCTTTCGGCGGCCTCCCCCAGCTCGGCCAGGAGCCGCCTTACGGCTTCGGCCGTGAGGCCGCCGGTCCGGGCCAATTCTTCCAGCCGCCGGCCCAGATTTACCAGCACCCCAAAATCCGGCCTGGCCGTCCTAAGGAGCCGGGCGGCCTCGGCCGGGTCCTTAAGCCCGCCGGCGGCGATATACTCCAGGGCCCGGCGGGCGATTTCGGTGGCCCCGGCGGTCCGGTCGGCTAAGATCGCCTCCAGGTCGGCGGTCATCTTCCCCAGTCCGGTATAATATGTCGCCGGGTGAGTATTCGGCGGGCGGCCCGCCTTGACGGGGGCCGTCGGCCCAGCTAACATCATAGTGCGCAGTATTGCGTGAAGGGAGGGTCGTGGGATGACGGCCAACAGCCTTAAGACGGTAGTTCTTCTGGCCCTGCTGGCCGGCCTGCTGGTTTTCGCCGGGCGGGTGGTCGCCGGGCCGACGGGGATGTTCGTTGCCCTGGTGCTGGCCCTCTTGATGAACTTCTTTGCCTACTGGTTCAGCGATAAGGTGGTCCGACTGATGACGGGGGCCCGGGAGCTCCCCTATGAGGAGGCCCCGTGGCTGCACGAGCTGGTGGCCGACCTGGCCCACCGGGCCGGGATCCCCAAGCCCCAGGTCTGGCTGGTGGATGCCCCCCAGCCCAACGCCTTTGCCACCGGCCGGGACCCCAGCCACGGGGTTGTGGCCGTGACCACCGGCCTGCTCCACCTCCTCAACCGGGATGAGCTGGCCGGGGTAATTGCCCACGAGCTGGCCCATATCAAGCACCGGGACACCCTGATTCAGGCCGTGGTGGCCACCATCGCCGGGGCCATCACCTACATCGCCCAGATGGCCCAGTGGGCGCTGTTCTTCGGCGGGTTCGGCCGCTCCGATGAGCGGGAAGGGAACGGCCTGGGAGAGCTGGCGGCCAGCCTGCTCTTCGTGCTGCTGGCCCCCATCGCGGCCCTCATAATTCAGCTGGCCATCTCCCGGGCCCGGGAGTATGAGGCCGATGCCGGCGGCGCCCGCATCTGCGGCGACCCCCTGGCCCTGGCCGGCGCCCTGGAGCGGCTCGAGGCGGCCAGCCGTCTCGTCCCCATGGAGGTGAACCCGGCCGCCTCCCACCTGTTCATCGTCCAGCCCTTCAGCGGCGAGGGCCTGCTGGGCCTCTTCAGCACCCACCCGCCCATCCGGGAGCGGGTTGCCCGGCTGCGCCGGATGGCCCTGGGCACCCGCCGGTAAGAATGCTCCTGCGGGAGCTGGGCCTTTACCTGCTGAGCCTGGCCCTGGGGGCCGCGGCCGGCGGGGCGGTGGGCTGGGCGGCCGATTCGGTCCTGCGGACCCAGGGCTGGTGGTTTGTGGGCATCTTTGCCGGGATGCTGGTGGGGGCCTTCTTCGTCTACACCCGGCTTTCCCGGGTCGGCCCGGCCGGTTAGGCCGGCTGGCCCCGCCCAAGGTCTTTACCCATAAGCACGTAGGGTTTATCCACCCCCGGAAAGCGGATGCCGGCGGCCAGCAGAATCCAGCCCCTCCGGTCGTAGAGCCGGCGGGCCGGCGTGTCCCCCGCCAGGGTTGAGAGCACCGCCCGCCGGTGGCGGATGCCTTCCAACAGCCCGTCGT
This sequence comes from Dehalococcoidia bacterium, assembly GCA_034434875.1. GTDB lineage: Bacteria > Chloroflexota > Dehalococcoidia > JAUQQI01 > JAUQQI01 > JAUQQI01. The sequence continues at coordinate 15,048 of DAOTYJ010000054.1, forward strand.
GGAGGGCTGAGCCGATTCCCCGGCCCTGCTCGGCCGGGAGCACGGCGAGCTGAACGATTTCAAAGGCGTCTTCAAGCCAGCCCGGCACCAGGTTGGGGTTCAGATGGGCCGCCAGGGTCTCCCACCACCAGCTGTCGGGCAGCACGGTATAGCCGTAGGCAAAGCCCAGCACCCGGCGCTGGCCGGGGTCCAGGGCCAGGCAGATTCGGAACCCGAGATGTCTGGCGTGGGTGACGAGCCGGCCGCTAAAGCGGGCGGCCTCCTCCGGGCCTTCAAAGTAGGGCGGGCCGGCGAAGGCTTCCCGGAAGACCTCAACGATACCTTCCCGGTAGCGGTGGGCGATACCGCGGCCGCCTTTGAGGATTTTCACCGGCCCGGTTCTTTGCATTATGCTCGGACGGTGACGGATCGGGTAAAATAGCGACAGTTAAGACCGTGGTAAACCGCCAGATCGGCCGTGAGCAGGTCGTGCCCGGCGTCAGCCAGCTTAAGCTGGCCGACGATGAAATTATGCACCTTTTCTCCATTAATATCTACTTTGTCGGGGACGGCCCAATAGCCGTCGTTGATTCGGGCACCGGGGCCCCGGAGCTGACCCGGGCCATCCTGGATGCCTGGGAGGCCGCGGGTTCCCCCGAGGTGGGGGCCATCCTGCTCACCCACGGCCACCCCGACCACACGGGCGGGGCCTGGGCCCTGGCCGAGGCCACCGGGGCCCCGGTTTTCATCCACCCGACGGATGCCCCGTCCGGCCGCCCCACCCGGCCCCTCGCCCACGGCCAGCGGTTTCGTTTCGGCACCGTCGACGTTATCGCCCTACACACCCCCGGCCACAGCCCCGGCCACGTCTGCTTTTACCTGCCGGCCCGGCGGCTGTTGCTGAGCGGCGACCTCATCCTGGGGGAGGGAACGGTGGTGGTCCGGGATATGGCCGCGTATCTGACGTCCCTGGAGCGCCTCCTCGGCCTGGATGTAGACCTGATTGCCCCCGCCCACGGCCCCCTGGTGACCGACGGGCCCCGGCGGATTCGGGCCTATATCGAGCATCGGCTGATGCGGGAGCGGCAGATTCGGGAGGCCCTGGCCGGCGGCCCGAAAACGGCGGGGGAGCTAGTGGACCTTATATACCAGGGCCTGGACCCGAGGCTCCGGCGGGCGGCCCTTACCAATGTGGAGGCCCACTTAAAGAAGCTGACGGCCGAGGGCCGGGTCCGCCAGTTCGAAGACGGCCGCTACGGCCTCGCCGGGGGGCGGCCGTGAACATCTCCGTTGAGGACGGCTTTCGGTTCGGCTGCGGCTTTATCCTGGCCTGGGTCGTTTTCTTTATTCTGGTCGCCATCGCCGTCCTGGCCGTGCTGGTCGTCCTGAACCTGGTGGGGACCCCCGTAAGCCTGCCGCCGGTGGCGGTCCCCCCGGCCCCGACCCCCACCCCGGGCTAATCTCCCGGCGCCGGGCGGCGGACCATGTGGTCCCGGACGCCCCCGGCCGGGAAGGCCGCAATCCCCAGCAGCAACCCCAACCCCGCAAAGGCCAGGGGGAGCAAAAACACGGTGTGGAGGGCCTCGGCCAGGGCCCCCTGAAGGGCCCCGAGCCGGCCGGCATAGAGGCTTCGGGCGGCGGGGTCCAGCAGGTTGCGGACAACGGCCGCCGGGTCGGTCCCGGCGTCCGGCAGCTGTCCGGCCAGCCGGGCTTCGACTTGCAGGTTAAGGAGGGCGCCCATGAGGGCCACCCCGAGGCTTCCGCCGATGGTCCGGCTGAACTGGTTAAGGGCGGTGGCCACCCCCCGCTGCTGCCAGCCGACGGCATTCTGAATCGAGATGAGGACCGGCGTCGAGGTGAGGCCCATTCCCAGGCCGACCAGGGCGACGTTGGCCATCACCAGGGGGAGGGGCGTGCCGGGCCGGAGGAGCTGAAGGGCGGCCGCCCCCAGGGTCGTCGCCCCCAGTCCCCCGAGCAGAACCGGCCGGTAGCCGAAGCGGAGGATGAGCCGGCCCCCGGCGATGCTGCCGACGGGCCAGCCGATGGACATGGGGGCCAGGACGGCCCCGACGCTGAGGGGGCTTCCGCCCTGGGCCCCCTGGACGAAGAGGGGAATAAAGCCGGTGGTGCCGAACTGAACGGCCCCGCTCAGAAGGCTCACCAGGTAGCCGACCCCGATGAGGGGTCTGCCCAGCAGTTTAAGGGGGACGATGGGCTCGGGGGCCCGGGTCTCGGCCAGGATAAAGCCCCCGAGGAGGACCAGGGCGGCCAGGTAGAGGACCGGGCGGCCGGGATTCTCCAGGCCCAGGAGGAGGGCGCTGATGCCGCCGGTAAGGAGGGCCGCCCCCAGGAAGTCGACGGCGTGGGGCCGGCGGGCCACCTGCTCGTGGTAGGTGCGGCCGAGCATGAGCAGGGCGGCCAGGCCGATGGGAATGTTAATGTAGAAGACCCAGTGCCAGGAGGCGACGGCGATTATGAGGCCCCCGAGGCTCGGGCCGACGATGCTGGCGGTGCCCCAGACGCCGCTGAAAAAGCCCTGGACCCGGGCCCGCTGCTCCACCGGGAAGAGGTCGCCGACGATGGTGAAGGTTATGGGCTGGATGGCCCCGGCCCCCAGGCCCTGGATGGCCCGGAAGGCGATGAGCTGGACCATCGATTGGGCCAGGCCGCACAGGGCCGACCCGACCAGGAAGAGGACGATGCCGAAGACCAGGACCGGCTTGCGGCCCACCATGTCGGCGATGCGGCCGTAAAGGGGCACGGTGGTCGTGGAAGTGAGCAGGTAGGCGGCGATGAGCCAGCTGTAGAGGGAGACGCCGCCCAGGTCGGCCACGATGGTGGGGAGGGCCGTCCCCACGATGGTGGCGTCCAGGGCGGCCAGGGAGAGGGTAAGCATCAGGGAGGCGACGACGAGGGCCGTCTGCCGACGGTCCAGGGGGCTGCGTCCGGCCGCCGGCCTGGCCGCCGTATTCGGGTCCATGCTTCCGGGCTCCCTTCAGGGCAACTAAAACCATTATACGAACCGACCAAAGTTGCAAGGCGGCCGGCCGGACCCCTAGAATAGTAGTCGGGAAGGGGTCTCGGACGGTTCGCAAGGGCATCTTTCTACTTTTTGCCGCCGTCGGGGCGGTTACCGCTCTGGTCTACCTGGCAACGCCGGCCGGGGATGGGCTGCTGTCGTGGGCCCGGCCGCAGCCGGCCGACCCAACGCCTTCGGGGGGCCGGCCCAGCCCGGCCGGTTCGCCGACGTCCACCCTCAGGTTTCCGGTAGTTTCCGGCCACCCCGGCCCCCAGGCCGCGGCGGTTCGGCCGTCCCCCACCCCAAGCCCGCGGCCTTCGCCGACGCCCGTTCCCACCCCACCGCCGCCCCCGCCCACCCCCGCCCCCCAGCTTCCCCCCCGGCTTCAGGGGTTGCCCCCGTCCCCGTATAAAAGGCTGGCCGACTACCCCCGGCCGAAGCCCGACTCCGGCTACGGGTTCCACATCAATGCGGCCGCCTATCCCCCCGACCCGGTGGTCTTCGACCAGCAGATCCTGCCCAATTTAAAGGCCCTGGGGGCAACCTGGGTGACGGTCTGGCTGGCCAACGCCTCCCCGGCCAGCCTGGACTATGTCAAGAAGCTTATCGACAACGGCTTTGAGGTGGTTCTGCGCTACCATCCCGTAATACCGCCCCCCCACCCCTATTACGTCCCGGACCAGAACGAGCTGGCCCAGTTCACCCGGCTGGGGGTCCGCTACATTGTGACGGGCAACGAACCGAACCTCAAGAACGAAAACGTCGACGACCGGGTCCATTCCCCGGCCGAAATTGCCCGGCAGTGGGTGGTTTCCGCCGACCGGATCAAGGCCGCCGGGGGGATACCCCTCCTTTACCCGATGTCCTCCGGACCTTCGGGGATGGAGATGCTCCGGGGGATGCTGGAGTGGATGAAGGCCAACAACGCCCTGGATGCCCTGGACGGGGCGGCGGTGGCCGTCCACAACCGGCCGTTAAACAAGCCCCTCGACCTCATCGACGACTCCTCCTTCCGGACCTACGAGCTGGTCGACGACCTTATCCGGCAGTACCTGGGCCGCAGCCTGCCCATCCTGGGGACGGAGGCCGGCTACACCTTCGGCGACCTGGTCGACCCCAGGTTTCCCCGGGTGACCCCCGAGGACCACCTGAACGGTAACCTGGAGATAATTTCCGGCTTCCGGGACGGCCGGTGGCGGGACAGCCTCTTCTGCCAGAACTTCTGGATCCTGAGCGGCTTCGGCACCCGGACCTTCTTCGCCGACTGGTGGATTGAAAACCCCCTCTACTTCGGCCGGGACCTCCCCATCGTCGAGGCCTTAAAGAACCTGCCCAGGTTCGAGCGCAGGTTCCAGTCGCCCGAATTCCGGCGCTGAAAAGCCCGGCCGGTGTGCTATCCTCGTTCGGAAACCCTGACGCGGAGGCCCGCAGTCGGAGATGGAACGGGAGCTTTACTACGAAGTTTTAATCGTGGGCGGCGGGAATGCGGGGCTTTGTGCGGCCCTGGCCGCCCTGGAGGCGGGGGCTTCGGTGGGGATAATCGAAAAGGCCCCCCGGGCCGAGCGGGGCGGAAACAGCGCCCTTACGGCCCACATGCGCTTTGCGTATAACGGGGTCGAGGACCTTATCCCCCTGATGGATAACCCCGCCGAATACGACCTCAAAATCTTAGCCGAGCGGGCCCCAAGGCACACCGAGGCCGACCTTTGGGATGAGGCCATGCGGGTGACCGAGGGCCAGGCCGACCCGGAACTTTTAGAGACCCACGTCCGGGAGTCCTACCGGACCGTCCGCTGGCTCCGGGAAAAGGGCCACAGCTGGGTTCCGGCCGTGGCCAATCCGACGGCCGGATTCCCCCTGATGCTTAACGGGGGCGGCTACGGCCTTCAGCAGCGCAACTTTGCCTATCTGGAGCGTCAAGGGGTCCCTATCCACTATGAGACGGCGGCCACGGAGCTTATGGTGGACGGTCGTGGCCGGGTGGTGGGGGTCCGGGCCCTCGACCCGGAAGGGTACGTGGTCTTCCGGGCTAAAGCGGTGGTTTTGGCCTGCGGCGGCTTTGAGGCCAACCCCGAGATGCGGGCCAGGTATTTAGGCCCCCGCTGGGATACGGTCAAGGTGCGGGGTGTGCCCTACAACACCGGGGATGGGCTTAAGATGGCCTTAGAAATCGGGGCCATGCCCTACGGCAGCTGGTCCAGCTGCCATGCTTCGCCCCAGGATTATAACCGGCCGCCCTTTACCCTGCCCTCGGCCATGACCGTTGGGGGCAATGAGTGGAACCGGTATGCCTATCCTTTCGGGATAATGGTCAACATCGAGGGCCAAAGGTTTGTGGACGAGGCTGAAGATATCCGGGCCCGGACCTATGCCAAGATGGGGCGGGCGATTTTGGCCCAGCCCGGGGGCATCGCCTTCGAGGTTTTTGATGCCAAGGTGAGACGGCTGGGCCTGCTGCCCCCGACTTATGAGAAGGCCACGGGGGAGCGGGCCGAAACCCTGGAGGGTCTGGCCGAAAAGCTGGGGATAAACGTCAAAAACTTTTTAGCGACCGTAAAGGCGTTTAATTCGGCGTGTCGGCCTGGGGCGTACAACCCGAATCCTTTCAAGCCTGACGGGAAAGGGACCGAGGGTATTTACCCGCCCAAGAGCAACTATGCGGTGCCCATCGATGAGCCGCCCTTTGAGGGGTATGCCGTCTGCTGCGGGATAACGTTTACCTTTGGGGGCCTTAAGGTGGACCCTAAGACCTGCCAGGTTCAGCACGTTTCGGGCCGGCCGATACCCGG
>DAOTYJ010000055.1:0-3016 GCA_034434875.1 Dehalococcoidia bacterium
GGCCGCTCCTAGAGCCGAACCTTGGGGTGAACCAGGGGGCTTTTCTCCAGTTCCAGTAATCTGGCATCCTCTTCAGGGGTCGGCGCACTCATGTCGAGGGTATAGCACACAGGAACTTAGGTGTTGGGGCGCACGGCCGTGCGCCCCAACAAGGGACCGGCCCTCACGCCGGAAAGCCCGGGAACTATTACGGCCCCGGCGGCGGGCCGGGCACCGCCGCCCGTAGTAGCTGACCACACAGCCGGGCGAAGGCCGTCACCGGCTCCGGGGCGGCCCCCACCGTCCCGGCCAGCACCTGGTTCCCCAGGTCCGTCACCTGAAACAGAACCGCCAGGACGCCCAGGATCACTATCTCCAGCCAGTGGCCGACCGCAAACCGGGTCGCCCGCTCCCGGAAGCCCACGGCGGCGTCCCTCAGCAACAGCTTCCCCCGGCCGACCCGCCCGCGGACCCCAGGGCCTTAAGCAGCCGCTTAAACCAGGGGAGCCGATTCTTCTGGTAGTCCCGGAAATGCCAGGAATTGCAGAAGAGCTTGCCGTCGGCCTCGTGCCCGGTGCCCGTCACCTCCTGGCCGCACCAGGCGCAGCGGCGCTCGGCCTTAACTTTTGCTTTAAACACCTTAAGTCACCTCCCCGGGCGTAACTTCTAACCGGCAAAGAGGCCCGAAGCCCAAAAATAGGCAATGTATAGCCCGGCGGCCAGCAACAGCAGGCCGCTTGCCGGCTCCAGATACCTGCCTGCCGGGCGGAGCACCCCCAGGACGGCGTCTTTGAAGATGGCCGTAAGGACCGCGATGGCCGTAAGCATCAGGCCCATCCCCAGGCCGTAGGCCAGAAAGACCAGAAGGCCCTCCAGGAGCCCGCCCAGGGTCAGCGCCCCGGCCACCACGACCAAGAAAATGGGTAAGGCGCAGGAGAGGGAGGCCACCCCGTAGGCCACCCCCACCCCGAAGGCCCCCAGCGCCCCGCCCCCGGCCGGGACCTGCACCCGGCTGAAGAAGGCCAGGTGGGGTCCCCGACCCGCCAGGGTGAAGGCCCCGACAACGGCCAGCCCCAGGCCCACGGCCAGGGCCGCCCAGGACACCAGACCGATAAGCCAGCGGCCGCCCAGCACCACCGCCAGGCCCACCCCCAGAAAGAGGGCCAGGAACCCGGCGGTGGCCAGCAGGCCGAAGACGAGGCCCCGGGCCAGCCGGAGGTACCCGGCCGACCAGACGCCCAGCTCGTAGCCGACGATGGCCGGAAGCATCGCCACCCCGCACGGGTTGATGGCGGCCAACATCCCCGCCCCAAAGGCGTACCCCACAGGTATTCCGGTTACTTCCATAGTTGGTCGACGACCTCCTTCAGGGTCTCGTAAGGGGTGCCTACCTCGTCCCGGTAGACAATGCGGCCGTCCGGGCCGATAATCACGGTGGTGTCCAGCGCCCGGACCTTAAAGGCCCGGACGAGCAGGCCGCCCCGGTCCAGGGCCCAGGCGTAGCCGGCGTCGGGCACGCCCCAGGCCTGGAAGGTCTTTACGTCGGTTTCCGTTTCGGACGGGTCGACGTCCACGGCCAGAACCTCCAGCCCCCGGTGCCGGTATTCTTGATAAAGTCTGGCCAGGGCCCGGGCCTCGAAGATACAGGGGCTGCACCAGGCGGCCATGAAGAAGAGGATGACCGGCCGGCCCCGGTAGTCGGCCAAAGTAAACGACCGACCGTCCACGGTTCGGACCGAGAACTCCGGGGCCAGGTCGGCGTCGGCCGCCGGCCTGACCCACACGGCGGGCTCGGCGGACCGCGGCAAGCCGACCCACCTGGCCGTGGGGATTGCGACCGGCATCAAAATGGCCAGGCCCACGGCTACCCCGACCAAACGCACCCAGCGCCCCTGGCCCCGGCCGATTCCCCTAGGCCCGCTGGCCTGCCCGACGCCGGGCGGCCTCCTTCGGCCGGGGTTCGCAGCAGGCATCGGCCCCGGCTTTCTGGGGCTTCCCGCTCAGGAGCCGAGCGGCAAGCATCAGCCCGAAGACGAAGTAAAAGAGGGCCCCCAGGACCAGCAGGCCGGGGTTGGCCTGAAACACCCCGGCCAGGGGCGTTCCGGCCAAAAGCCCAAGCAGGAGGGGCAGGGTGAGGGGCAGGTGGCACGGACAGGCCAGGAACGCCGTTGTGCCCGCCAGAACTCCTAAAGCCTTTCGGACCATCGGACCAGCCTCCTTCCGGTCAACCGGCGCAGCAGGAGAGCCGGGCCACGTCCCGGCTGAAGGTCAGGGCGGCCAGGCGCAGGCCCTCGCAAATCGTCAGGTACGGCGCAAAGCTGTTTACCAGGTCGTCCGCCGTAAGCCCGGCCTTCACCGCCAAAGTGGCGGCGTAGATGGACTCCCCGGCCTGCTCGGCAACGATGTGGGCCCCCAGGAGCCGCCCGGTGCGGCCGTCGGCGACCAGCTTGAAAAGGCCGTCGGCCTTCCGGTTAACCCGGGCCCGGACCACCTCCTTCGCCGGCAAGAGCCCCACCCGGACGTCGTAACCAGCCTGCCGGGCCTCGGCCTCCTTAAGGCCCACCGCCGCCACCTGGGGGTCGGTGAAGGTCACCCGGGGCACCGCCTCAAGCTCAACTTTGCGGCCGGCCTCGGCCAGGATATTTTCGGCCGCCAGCTTTCCCTGGTAGGCGGCCACGTAGACAAACTGGGGCGCCCCGGTCACGTCCCCGGCGGCCCAGACCCGGGGATTCGTCGTCCGCAGGTACTCGTCGACTAAAACCGCGCCCCGGCCGTCCACCCCGACCCCGGCTGCCTCAAGCCCCAGACCCTGCGTGTTGGGCCGCCGGCCGGTCGCCACCAGGACCCGGTCGAACTCCCGGACGAGCTCTTCGTTGCCAACCCGGGCGTAGATTTTGCGGCCCTCGACCCGCTCGATTCGGGCGTCTGTAAGGATTTCAAAGCCCCGGGCCTTAAAGGCCCCGGCCAGGGCCGCAGAAACTTCCGGCTCCTCGAAGGGGGCAATCCGGGGCATCAGCTCAAAGAAGGTCACCCGGCT
>DAOTYJ010000056.1:0-2730 GCA_034434875.1 Dehalococcoidia bacterium
CTGGACCTGATTCAGGCCATTCGCTCGGCCGAGGACCCGGTGGCCCAGGTCCCCATCGTGGTGGTCTCCCGCTACCTGGCGGAGGCCCCTGACCTGCTGGTAAAACTTAAGGCCGCCGGGGCCGACGAGGTGGTGGCCAAGTTTGACCGGCTCGACTTTCCGGCCTTCCTGGAACTGGTGCGGCGTCTGGTCGGCGGACGGGCCGAAAGGGTCGGGCCGACGGAGACCGGGGCGCCGAAGCCGGCCCAGGACCCCGCCGGCTACCACGTTCTGGCCGTGCGGGCGGGAACCCAGGTCTTCGGCCTGCCCATCGGGCAGGTGCGGGAGATCCTGACCCTGGAGGGCCTCACCCCGATGCCCGTGGAGCGGCCGGGCTTTCTGGGCCTGGCCAACATTCGGGGGGAGGTAGTCCCCGTCTTCGACCTTAAGGCCGTCCTCGACGGGGTTTCCGGCCGCCCGGCCGTCGGGCCGACGTGGTGGTGATCACGGCCTTCGGGCCGACGGTTTTGCGGGCCGAGGGTATTCTGGGAACCGTCCGGGGTGAGGCGGGGGAGTTAAGGCCGCCGGCCGGGGACCCCGGCCCCCTCGGCCACCTGGTGGCCGGGGTCGCCCCCATGCCCGGGTATCTGCTGCAGATTCTCGACCTGGAAGGGCTGGCCGCCGTCTGCCTGGGCCACGCCTAGGCCCCGCCCATTGTCCCGCCGCCGGCGCTGGTGTAATATCGTTGGAGATGCCGGCGGGATTTAACCGGCTGGCCGACCTGGTGGTTTCGGCCCGCCCGAAGCAGTGGCTTAAGAACGGGGTGCTCATTCTGCCCCTGGTCTTTTCAGTCAACCTTTACTGGCACCCCAGCAACTGGCCCGAACTTTTCCGGATGGCGACCACCGTCCTGGCGGCCGTCGTGCTATTTTCCGCCTTAACCGCCGCCCAGTACCTTTTCAACGACCTGGTGGACCTGCCGGGGGACCGGCTCCACCCCCTCAAGGCGAAGCGGCCCCTGGCGGCGGGGCGGCTCGACCCCAAACTGGCGGCCGGGGCCGCCGTGGGGCTGGCCCTTTTCGCGGTGGGGGGCGGCCTGGCTTTAAACCCCCTCTTCGGGCTGCTGGAGGTTGCCTACCTGGGCCTGATGGTGCTCTACACCTTGGTCTTGAAGCGTCAGGTGCTTCTGGACGTCTTTGCCATCGCCGGCGGCTTCGTTATTCGGGCGGTGGCCGGGGCGGTGGTGATCAACGTCCCCGTTTCCCCCTGGCTCTACCTCTGCGTCGTCCTCGGCGCCCTTTTCCTGGGGTTCGGCAAGCGCCGCCATGAGCTTCTTTTGCTGGAAAATAATGCCGGCCGGCACCGGCCCAGCCTGGACGAGTACAGCGTTGCCCTCCTCGACCAGATCCTCGGGGTGGTGGCCACCGCCACGGTGGTGGCCTACTCCCTCTACACCTTTACGGCCGAGACCCTGCCCCGCAACAAGGCGATGATGCTGACCATCCCCTTTGTCCTTTACGGGGTGCTGCGGTATTTTTACCTGATTCACCAGCGGAACCTGGGCGGGAGCCCCGAAGAGGCCCTCCTTTCGGACCGTCCCCTCCTGGCCACGGTGGTCCTGTGGCTCTTAGCCTCCATGGCCGTCTTATACGTCTTCCGGGGAAGCTGAAGGCGGCGGTCCCCGGTCCGGGCCTTTGCCGGGCCGCAAGGCCGGCGCCCGCCAGCCGGCTGCGACCAATCTTCCGCCACGACTTCCGCTGGCACGGCCACCGGTGCCCGACGACCGGTTCGCGGCGAGCGGGCTGGCTTGGGCCCGACGGCTCGAACAGAAGCGGGCCCATGACGCCTTTTACGCGGCCTTGGCAGCCGGGTGGTGAAGGCCTTACGGCCGCAGGGCATCACCCGGCCCACTGGGTCGGGGAAAATTGATTCGTCTGAGGGCCGCCTGGTAGTCTTCCCAGGTGTCGATGTCTAAAAAGACCTCATCGGACCCGACCGGCACCGCCGCCACCCGGTCGGCGTAGCGCTGAATCAGCACCCGTCCGCCCCGGTCCCCCCGCAGGCCGAGCAGTTCGACGAAAAGGGTCCGGCCGAAAAGGACGGGATTGCCCGGCCGGCCCGGAGCCTGGGGCAGAACGATGGGCCGGCCCGTTCGCCGGTAGGCCTCCACCACCGACCTCACCAGCTCCGGGGAGATGAAGGGCTGGTCTACCAGCAGAAAGACCACCGCCTCGGTGCCGGGGGGCAAGGCCCCCAGGGCGGCCTGAACCGATGTGCTCTGGCCGAGGCCGAAATAGTAGTTATAAACCAGGTCGACGGGCAGGCCCCGGAGGGCCCGGCGCACCTCCTCGGCCTGCGGCCCCACCACCACGATGACCCGGTCCAGACCCGACCGGAGGGCCACCTCGGCCAGGTGCCGGACCAGGGGCCGGCCGTGCCAGTCAAGCAAAGCCTTTGGCCGGCCCAGGCGGCTCCCGATTCCGGCGGCCAGAAGCGCCCCGACGATCACGCCCCCTTCACCTCCGCGGCCGCCGGCCGCGGCCGGCGCCCAAGCTCGGCCTGCCGGCGCACGGCGATAATCTCGGCCAGAATGCTCACGGCGATCTCCTCCGGGGTGATGGCCCCGATGTTGAGGCCGATGGGGGCATAAATGCGGCTTATCTGCTCGTCGCTAAATCCCCACGACCTCAGCTTTTCGACCCTTTCGGCGTGGGTCTTTCGGGCGCCGATGGCCCCGATGTACCGGGCCGG
>DAOTYJ010000057.1:0-28189 GCA_034434875.1 Dehalococcoidia bacterium
CGCACGGGCTTTAAGCCGGAGAGCGCCGCCGCCATCGAGGCGACGGCCTCTACGGGCGGGCAGATCATGCCCCCGGTGATGGGTGCGGCCGCTTTTGTGATGGCCGAATTCGTTGGCAAACCCTACTCCCAGATCGCCCTGCACGCCGCCATCCCGGCCGTCCTTTACTACGTGGCCTTTTTCGCCGCCATCCACTTCGAGGCCCTCAAGACGGGCCTGCGGGGGCTTTCCCGGGAGGAGGTCCCGCCCCTGTTGGGGGTGCTCTGGCGGCAGGGACACCTGCTGGTTCCGGTGATAATTCTGTTCATCCTGCTGGTCCAGGGCTACACCGCCAGCTACGCCGCCCTGATAGCTACCGCGGCGGTCATCGTGCTCAGCTGGCTCCGGAAGGAGAGCCGGATAACCCCGGCCAGGGCCGTGGAGGCCCTTAAAGAGGGGGCCATCAACACCCTCCCGGTGGCGATGGCCACCGCCTGCGCCGGAATCATTATCGGCATCATCTTACAGACCGGCCTGGCCCTGAAGTTTACAAGCTTTCTGCTCTCGGCCGCCGGCGCAAGCCTCGTCCCGGTGCTGGCCATCACCATGCTGGCCGGCCTCATCCTCGGGATGGGCATGCCCACCACCCCGGCCTACATCGTCCAGGCGGCCCTCCTGGCCCCGGCCATCGAACGGCTCGGGGTGGACCGGACGGCCGCCCACATGTTTATCTTTTACTACTCCTGCCTCTCGGCCGTATCGCCCCCGGTGGCCCTGGCCGTCTACGCCGCCGCCTCCATCGGCCACGCCGACCTGTGGAAGGCCGGCCTCCAGGCCATGAAGTTTGCGGCCGCCGGCTTTATCGTGCCCTTTTTCTTCGTGTTCAACCCGGAGCTGCTTATGATCGGGGAGCCGGCCCAGATCGTCCGGGCCACCATCACCTCCGCCGTCGGGTCGGTGGTCCTGGCCGCCGGCCTGCAGGGCCACTTTCTACGGCCGGCCAACCTTTTGGAGCGTCTGCTCTTCATCGCCGGGGCCCTGCTGCTCATCGACCCCGGGCTCACCACGGATATAATCGGGGTGGCAATGGTGGCGGCAGGGCTTGTCCTCCAGCGGCTGCGGCCGGGCCGGGTCCCCGCCGGGACCGTCGAAACGAAAGGAGACTGACCCTTGCGTCCGGACGAGCTCGCCGAAGCCTTAGCCGTGGCCGCCATCGTTTTCGCCGTTTTTGCCTTAACCTTTGTTTACGGCGTTCTGCGGCTCTACCAGCGCTGAATCGTAAAGGGCAACGGAGGTTTCCGGTGGAATTTGAGCCCCTGAGCCGGGCCGAGCTGGAGGCCCTCCGACAGCTCACCTCCCCGACGGTGGCCAACGCCATCGAGGTCTTCAACATCCGGCCCCGGACCGAAGGTTTTATGCGCCCGGGCATCCACTGCCTCTTTCCCGAGCTGGGCCCGATGGTAGGCTACGCCGTCACCGCCACCATCCGGGCCTCCGTCCCGGCGCCCGGGCCCGGCTACCTTCAGGCCTTCAACCTCTGGGAGGCGGTCCTGCGGACCCCGCCGCCCCGGGTGGTGGTCTTGCAGGATCTAGACGACCCGCCGGGCCTGGGGGCCTTCTGGGGGGAGGTCCAGGCGAACATTTACAAAGCCCTGGGCTGTGTCGGAACGGTCACGAGCGGCGGGGTCCGGGACCTGGAGGAGGTGCGGGCCCTGGGCTTTCACTTCTTTGCGGCCGCGGTTTCGGTTTCCCACGCCTACGTCCACGTGGTGGAGGTCGGCGTCCCCGTAACCGTTGCCGGCCTTACGGTGCGGCCGGGGGACCTCCTTCACGGCGACCGGCATGGGGTCGTTCAGATACCCCACGAGATTGCCCGGGAGATTCCCCGGGCGGCCCGGGAGCTGGAGGCCCGGGAGCGGGCCATCATCGAAGTCTGCCGTTCCCCCGATTTTTCGGTAGAAAAACTTAAAGAGGTCTACAGCCGCCGCTGAAAGTCTTACGGTTCAGGCCGCAGTCTTCCGGGTGCTCGGCGCAGTGGGGTCGGGTTCCGGGCAGGTAAGGGCGTAGCCGGGCGGTCACCCAGTAAAGGCCGTCGGCCGCCTGACGAATAACCGGCAGGTAATAGAGGCGCACCAGCCCGGGGCGGCCCAGGGCCCAGGCCAAGGCGGCCGCCACCGCCCCACCGCCCCGGTGGCGCCGGCCCCCCGGCTCCACCGCCCAGGCTGCCTCCTCACACTGCCACCGGCTCAGGCCCAGCTCCTCGGGCAGGCCGGGCCGCTGGCAGGGAACCGGCCGGACCCGGCCGGCCCGGTCCAGCCGCTTGAGCCAGCGGACTACCCCGGTGCAGAATCCGCATTCCCCGTCGAAGATGACGATAAGCTCCCCGTCCACCGCCGATTTATACTACTACCGGAATGACCAGGCTTCTCGGGGCGACCCTCCTGGCCTTGGCCGTTGCCTTCTGGCTGTCGGCCGGGACGGTCGGGGCCCAGCCGGACCCGGCGGAGGTGGTCCGGGTCCTGAGCCGGGAGGACCTCTACATCGAGCCGGCGATGGCCGGCCGCCTGTCCGCGGCCGACCGGCAGCGGCTGGCCGCCAAGGCCGCCGAGCTCCGGGACCGGGGCTGGACGGTGAAGTTCGTCCTGATTTCCCGGCCGCCGGCGGGCTTTCAGACCCTGGGCGAGTTCACCGGCGAACTTCACCGTTACCTGGACCTCCGGGACGGCCTGCTTGTCGTGGCGAGCCAGAATGCCGTCTCGGCCAAGACGGACCGACTGGGCCGGGAGGAGACCCAGCGCCTCACCGACGCCAGCCGGCGGGTCTTCACCGCCGAAGGGTACGCCGCCGGGATGGTTTACCTGGCCGACAGCATCGTGGCCGAAGCCGAGGCCAGGGAGGCCGCCGGCCGCAGCGCCGCCATCCTGCTGTTGGGGCTGGGCCTTGCGGCCGTTGTCGGGCTGGCCGCCTTTTTCACCCTCCGGCTGGGGTCGGGCCGGCGGGCCCGGCTTAAGGAGCTCCGGGGCTGGCACGCCGACCTGACGGCGGCCGCCCTGGAATTCGACCGGGTGCTCGGACCGGCCCCAACTTCGGCCCGGGGCCAGGACGGCCGGCGCAGCCTGGACCTGGTCCTGGACCAGCTGGCCGAAGTCGGGTCGAAGCTGGACCGCCTGGGCCGGGCCGGCCTCTTCGGGCCGAACCCCCAGGAGCTGGACGAGGTTGCCCGGGGGCTTCTGGAGGCCCGGGACCGGCTTGCCACCCTGGCCGAAACCCTCGGCGACGAGTTGCTGGCGCTGAAGGGGGTGAAACTGCCCGATATGGTGGGAAGGGAGGCCCCGTCCGGGGCCGGGCCGCCCCTGGCCTGCTTTTTCTGCGCCCGACCCCTCCGGCCGGAGGAGGCCCGGGAGGTGGTTCTCGACTTCGGGACCGAGCGCCGCCCGGTCGTGGTGGACCCCGAGCACTACGAGGCCCTCCGGCGGGGCGAGCAGCCCCCGGTGCGCACGGTAGAAGTCGGGGGTCGGCAGGTTCCCTGGTTTGAGGACCCCAACTTCGACCCCCGCCGGGACTACCGGCCCAGCTATTCCGGGGTCGGCCTTCCGGAGCTCCTCCTTTTGTGGGGGCTCTTGAGCCACCCGGTGACGGTTATAGCCGCCGAGCCGGAGCGGACCCCGGAGGCCGTGCCCGAGCCCCGGGATGCCTGGCTTGAATCGCCCCTTTTCGGACCGGCCGAAAGCCCCCTCGATTTCGGGCCCGGCGACTGGGCCGCGGAGTCGGACCTGGGGGATATCGGCGACGTCGACGTGGACGCCGGCTTTGACGGTCCCGATGCCTAACGGGGGGTCTTGACCAGGCCCAGAGTCTCCCGAACCGCCCTTTCGGCTTCGGCGAAACTGGCAAAGATCAGGTCGGCCCCGGCCTTTCGGAGGGCATCCTCGTCGTAGATGCCGGTGGCCACGGCCACCGTTCGGGCCCCGATGGCCTTCCCGGCCCGGACGTCCTCCGGGGTGTCCCCGATGAGGACCACCCGGTCGGGGCCGAGGCGCAGGCCGAACCGGCGACAGCAGCGGCGGACCGCCTCCCGGGCAATGTCGGCCCGGTCCGGGTAAAGGTCCCCAAAGCCCCCCTCGGCGAAGTAGTCGGCCAGGCCGAAATGGGCGAGCTTAAGGTAAGCCGAGTACCGAAAGTTGCCGGTGCAGAGGCCGAGGCAGACCCCCGCCTGGTTCAGGAGCTCCAGGATGTCGGGAACCCCGGGCATAAGCCGGCCCCGGGTCGACTGCCGGAGGGTGACGGGCAGGTGCCGGAAAAAGGCGGCCTTGATGGCGTTTATCAGGTCGGGATGCTCTTCGGGGTTCAGGCCGGCCCGGCGGAGCACCTCCCGGATGAGGATCAGGTCGGTCCGGCCGGCGTAAAGCATCCCGTCCAGGTCCACCGGACGGCCCAGCACCTCCTCGGCGGCGAGCTGGAGGGCGGCGCTTCCGGCCCCGCCGGTGTGGAGGAGGGTCTGGTCCACGTCGAAGAGGACCAGCAGCTCGGGCGGGGTCCGGCTGAACTCAGCCGGCATGGCGGAAGCCCGTTTCCGCCATGGTTAGGGGCTGGCCCTCCCGGAGCCAGCGGGCGTTTACCACCTCGGCGATGAAGACCACGCTGTCGCCGGCGTCCGTTTCGGAGAGAACCCTGCACTCAACGTACCCGAGGGCGTTGGCGGGCACCGGACAGCCGTTTTCGGCGTACAAGTGCTCGACCTGGAAGATCTTATCCGGGACCCGCTTCCAGGGCTTGCCCAGGAGGCCCGCCAGCTCCCGGGAACCCGACGGCAGAACGGCCACCGTGAAAACCCCCGAGGCCCGGATAAGGTCGATGGAATGGCCGTCTTTCTGGACCGAGACGGCGATGAGGGGCGGGTCAAAGGAAACCTGGGTGAGCCAGTTGGCGGTAAAGGCGTTAATGTCGTTGTCGTGGCGGCAGCCCACCACGTAGAGGCCGTAGGTGAAGGCGCGCAGAACTTTCTTTTTGGCTTCGGGGTCCATCTTGGCCTCCCGCTAAATAAGATACGGCAGGGTGCGCCGGGCCGTCAACGCGGGCCGGCTTGACGGCCGGCGGCCCGGGTCCCGAAAATCTTCGGGGAGGCCGGCGGCGTGAAGTGGGTAACCCGTAAGAACGCCAAGGTGGACCGGGTCGCCTGCCCCTGGCTCATTGCTCGGTTTATCGACCCGGAGGCGGAGTTCCTCTTCGTTCCGCCCGAAGAGGTGCTTACGGTGGCGGCTCAGGAGGGGGCCATCCCCTTCGATGTGCCCGGCGTCGAGCTGGGCCACGGGGAAGGGCGCTGCAGCTTCGAGTCCATCCTTGCCAAGTGCGGCCTCGACGACCCGGCCCTGGTCCTGCTGGGCCGGATCGTCCACGGGGGCGACATTCCCCAGGACCTTGGGATTGAGCCCGAAGCGGCCGGGCTTCGGGCCATCGCCCACGGGTTTGCCCTGCTCCTCGGAGAAGACGACCACGGTGAGTTGCGGCTACAGTTTCCCCTCTACGATGCCCTTTGTGCCTGGTGCCGCCACCGGCTCGGCACCCCCGAAGGCGGGTAGGCCGGCGATGGGTCCCCGCCGGGCCCAGCGGCTGGTGCTGGGGGCACGCGCCCTGCGAATGTTCGCCTACGGCCTGCTTTCGGTCAGCCTTGGGGTCCACCTGGCCGACGCCGGATTTTCCTCGGCCGAAGTGGGCCTTCTGGTCACCGTGGCCCTGGCCGCCGGCGCCGTCTGGGGCACGGCCGTACCCCTCCTGGCCGCCGGCTGGGGCCACCGGAGGGTGCTGGTGGTCTGCGCCGGACTGATGGCCCTCTCGGGGGCCGTGCTGGCCACGGCCCCGGCCTTCGGCCCCCTGCTCCTGGTGGCCGCCCTCGGCCTGGTGAGCCCCGCCGAGGCCGCCGAACGGCCGGCCGAGGTGCGGCCCTACGCCTGGTAGGACTTCACCGGCCTCCTGGCCGGGGCCCTGGGCAGCCTGGCCGTGGGCCTTCTGCCGCCGCTGGTGCCGGCGGTGGGGTCTTCGCAGGCCCAACCGCGGCCCTCCTCTGGGCCTTTGCGGCCTCAGGCCTGGCCCTGGCCGGCCTCTACGCCCGCCTGCCCGAGGAAACGGGGCGTAGACCCCGGGCGGGGTCCATCGCGGGCGGCCTTGGCCGGTCCCGGAACCGCGTCCTGGGGCTAACCGCCCTTTTCGGCCTGGACGCCCTGGCCGGCCGGTTTGTGGTCCAGAGCCTGGTGGCCCTCTGGTTCCACCAGCGGTTCGGGCTGGGCCCCGAACCGCTGGGCCCCATCTTTTTCGGCACGAACCTCCTTGCGGCCCTGTCCCTTCTGGGGGCGGCCCGCCTTGCCGACCGGTTCGGGCTGTTGCCGACCATGGTTTTCACCCACCTGCCCTCGAACATTCTGCTGGCCCTGGTGCCCCTGGCGCCTTCGTGGCCGGCGGCCGCGGCGGTGCTGATGGGCCGCCACCTCCTTTCCCAGATGGATGTGCCCGTCCGGCGGGCTTACATTATGGCCCTGGTCGAGCCCGAGGAGCGGGCGGCCGCGGCCGGCCTCACCAACGGGGCGCGCAACCTGGCCCCGGCGGTGGCACCCGCGCTTTCGGGCCTCGCCCTGCAGACGGGGGCCGCAGGCCTGCCTTTCCTGCTGGCCGGGGCCTCAAAGGGGCCTACGACCTTCTGCTCTGGGCCGGCTTCCGGAAGGTTCCCCTGCAGAATTAGGCCCGGGCGGTGTTAAACTTGGTGGGGAGACGGCGGTGAAGGCGACCTGGCTTAAGATGGCCGGAATCCTCTGGGCCCTGGCCCGGGAAACCCTCCGGCCGCCCCGGCCCATCAACCCCATCCGGGAACCCCGCCGGGGCTGGGACCCGGCCCTCTGGGCCGGCCTGGTCCCCCTGCGTCAGGCCCACAACCTGGGGGAGGTTTTCCGGGCCCTCTGGGAAAACCGGGACAACCTGGACTACGCCTGGGCCATTTTAACCCAGGGGGTCTGCGACGGCTGCGCCCTGGGGACCAAGGGCCTGCGGGACTGGACGATGGAGAACCTCCACCTCTGCAACATCCGCCTGAGGCTCCTCAGGCTCAACACCATGGGGCCCTTCCATCCCAAGGTTCTCGCCGACGTCACCCCCCTGGCCGGCAAATCTTCCCGGGAGCTTCGGGCCCTGGGCCGGCTGGCCTACCCCATGGTCCGGCGCCGGGGCGAGGCCGGCTTCCGCCGGGTCTCCTGGGACGAAGCCCTTGACATAATTTCCGGGGCCATTGGGCAGACGGACCCGGACCGGACCTATTTTTACATGACCAGCCGGGGGGAGCCCAACGAAAACTACTACGCCTTTCAGAAGGCGGTCCGGGCCATCGGCACCAACAACCTGGACAACGCCGCCCGGGTCTGCCATTCCCCCAGCACCCTGGCCCTGAAGGCCCAGCTCGGGGTGGCGGCCACCACCTGCTCCTACCGGGACCTCATCGGCACCGACCTGGTGGTCTTCATCGGGTCCAACGTGGCCAACAACCAGCCGGTCATGATGAAGTATCTTTACTACGCCAGGAAGGCCGGGACAAAGGTCGTGGTGGTCAACCCCTACCGGGAGCCGGCCATGGAGCGGTATTACGTGCCGTCGGACCTGGAGAGCGCCCTTTTCGGCACCAGGATTGCCGACCGGTTCTTCCAGGTGCGGCCGGGCGGGGATATCCCCTTCCTGGTGGGGGCGGCCAAGGAGATGCTGGCCCGGGGCTGGTTTGACCGGGACTTTATCGAAAACCACACCGTGGGCTTTGAGGATTTTGCGGCCGGGGTTGAGGCCGTTCCCTGGGAGGAGGTGGAGGCGGGGTCGGGGGTTGCCCGGGGGGAGGTGGCCGAGTTCGCCGGGCTGGTGGGCCGGGCCGGACGGGCCGTCTTCGTCTGGGGGATGGGCATCACCCAGCACGCCTGCGGCGAAGACAACGTCCATGCCATCATCAACCTGGCCCTGCTTAAAGGTTTTGTCGGCCGGCCCGGCTGCGGCCTGATGCCCATCCGGGGCCACTCGGGGGTTCAGGGCGGGGCGGAGATGGGAGCCTACGCCACGGTATTCCCCGGCGGCCTGCCCATCACCCCCGAAAACGCCCGCCGCTTCGCCCAGCTGTGGGGCTTTCCGGTCCCCGACCGGCCGGGCCTGACCGTCCCCGAGATGCTGGATGCGGCCCGGGATGGCCGCATCGACGTCCTGGTCTCCGTTGGGGGCAGTTTCAACGAGGTGATGCCCGACCCGGCCGGGGTGGAGGCGGCCCTGGGCCGGGTCCCCCTGCGGGTCCACTTGGACATCGCCCTCTCGGCCCAGATGCTCATCGAACCGGCCGACACCGTGGTCCTGCTGCCGGCGGCCACCCGCTATGAGATACCGGGGGGCGTCACCGAAACCACCACCGAGCGGCGGGTCATCTTCAGCCCGGAAATCCCCGGACCCCGGGTGGGGGAGGCCCGGCCCGAGTGGGAAGTCTTTATGGAGCTGGCCCGGCGGGTGAGGCCGGAGTTCGCCGACCGGCTCGCCTTCCGGGATACGGCCGAGATTCGGGCCGAGATCGCCCGGTGCATCCCCGCTTACGACGGGATCCAGCACCTGAGCAGGCCGGGGGACAGCTTTCAGTACGGGGGTCCCCTCCTGTGCGCCGGCTGGCGGTTTCCCACCCCCGACGGCCGGGCGCGGTTTAAGCCGGTGGCCCTCCCGTCCCGGCCCCTCCCGGCCGACCGCTTCCTGGTGGCCACCCGCCGGGGCAAGCAGTTTAACAGCATGGTCCAGGAAGACCTGGACCCCATCAACCAGGCGCCCCGGGACGCCGTCTTAATCAACCCGGCCGACCTGGGCCGCCTCGGTCTGCGGCCGGGCCAGCCGGTGGAGCTGGTCAACGAGCACGGGACCTTCCGGGGGCGGGCCTTCCCGGCGCCGGTGGCCCCGGGGACCCTCCAGGTCTACTGGCCGGAGGGCAACGTCCTGGTGGACCCGGCCTGCCGCTCGCCCCTGGCCCGAATCCCGGCCTATAAAGGGGTCATCGCAACCCTGCGGCCGTTGCCCGCGGACGACCCCGAACCGACCGGCCTCAGCCGCCGGCCTCAAGTTTGGCCATAAGCTCGGCCGCCCGCCGCCGGAACCGTTCCACCCCGGCCAGCTTGACCCCCTCGTAGCCCCGGATTTCGTCGGGGAGGGTAGCCACGGCCAGGACCAGCCCGTAGGTGGATTCGTCCAGCTTGGCCAGGGCCCGCCCCACCAGGGCCCGGTACTCGTCGATGAGCCGGCGCTCCACCCGCCGAACCCGGGTGTACCCGAAGATGTCGAAGGGGGTTCCCCGGAGCCGCCGCATCGCCCGGAGGAGGCGGAACGCCGGGGTAAACCACGGCCCGAGCTTAAGCTTCCCCCTGAGGCCGAGGGCCCGAAGCAGGGGCGGGTGCAGGTGCCAGTAAACCCGGGCCCCGGGGCCGAAGCGGGCTTCCAGGTCGGCCCGGACGGCCGGGTCCAGGTGGAGCCGGGCCACCTCGTATTCGTCCTTGTAGGCCATCAGCTTGTAAAGATAGCGGGCCACCGCCTCGCCGATGGCCGTCCGGCCCGGGGTCCGGGCGGCCTCCACCTCCCGGACGCGCCGGACGAACTCCACGTACCGGCGGGCGTAGGCCAGGTCCTGGTAGTCGATGAGGTCCGGCACCCGGATTTCCAGCAGGCGGCGGAGCTCCCCTTCGGCCCCAACGGAGTCGATAAGCTCCCGGGCGGCCGGGCTGAGGGTCGGGGCGGGCGGCTCGGCCCGGCGGGTGGCCCGCATCACCTCGATGTCCACCCGGCGGGGGTCCGCCACGGCCAGCCGGCCCCAGCGGAAGGCCAGCAGGTTCATCTCCACGGCCACCCCGTTTAGGCGGATGGCCTCTTCGATGGCCTCGGCCGAGATGGGGATGGTCCCGGCCTGGTAGGCGGCCCCCAGGAGGACGATGTTGGCGGCCATGTGGTCGTTGAAGAGGGCTTCGGCCGCCAGCTGGGCGTCCAGGTAGACGTTGTGCTCCCGGCGGGTAACGGCCTCGATCCTGCCGATGAGGGCCGAAAGCTCGGGGAAGGCCAGCCGGTTGTTGGCGACCATCTGGCCGGTGGGCACCCGGCTGGTGGAGACCACCGCGATGGTCCGGTTCGGGTCGGCCTTGGCCAGGCTGGCGGGCTGGGTTGCCACCAGGATGTCGAAGGCGAGGTAAAGGTCGGCCCCGGCGGCGGAGACGTTGTTGGCGGCCTCCGGCTCCCGGTCGAAAACCTTCAGGTGGGAGACCACCGGCCCGCCCTTCTGGCTGAGGCCCGTCTGGTCCAGGGCCCGCACGTGCTTGCCGTCCAGCAGGGCCGCCGTCCCCAGGATCTGGTTGACCGTCACCACCCCCGTTCCGCCGATGCCCATCATGTGGAGGGCGTAGCCGTCGGTGGGAACCTTAATCTCCGGCTCGGGGAGTTCCAGGTCGAAGGCGGGGTAAGGCCGCGGCCGGTCCTTGGGCCGGCGGCGCACCTCGACGGTGAGGAACGAGGGGCAGTCGCCCCGCAGGCACGAGTAGTCCTTGTTGCACGACGACTGGTGAATCTGGGTCTTGGCGCCGAACTCGGTTTCCACCGGCTGGACGCTGAGGCAGTTGGACTTGCGGCCGCAGTCGCCGCACCCCTCGCAGACCCGCTCGTTAATGTAAACGTGGACGGGCGGGTCGGGCAGGCGGCCCCGCCTGCGGAGCCGCCGCTTCTCGGCGGCGCACATCTGGTCGTGAATGAGCACCGTGACCCCGGGGATGGAGGCCAGAAGCTCCTGGGCCTCCACGAGCCGGTCCCGGTGCCAGACCTCGGCGTTGGGGGCCAGGCGCACACCCCGGTATTTGCCGGGGTCCTCGGTGGTGACGATGATCTTCCGGACCCCTTCGGCCTCAAGCAGGCGGGTAAGTTCGGCAACCCCTACGGCCCCGGGGACCGGCTGGCCGCCGGTCATGGCGATGGCATTGTTGTAGAGGATTTTAAAGGTCATTTTCACCCCGGCCGCGACGGCAAACCGGATGGCCAGGGAGCCCGAGTGGAAGAGGGTGCCGTCGCCCAGGTTCTGGAAGAAGTGGGGCGTCTCGGTGAAGGGGGCGATCCCCACCCACTGGGCCCCCTCGCCCCCCATGTGGGTGATGCCCGTGACCTGCCCGATGGTTTCCCGGTCGGTGATGAGGGCCATGCCGTGGCAGCCGATGCCGGCCCCCACCAGGCTGCCCGGGGGCACCTCGAGGGAGCGGTTGTGGGGGCAGCCCGAGCAGAAGTAGGGCGTCCGGGCCACGGTTATGGGGGCCGGACGGGAGCGGACGGCCTCCAGCTGCCGGAGGCGGGCCTCCACCGCCTCGATGGGAAGCCGCCGGAGGAGGCGGCGGCCGACGGCGGGGGCGATGGCGTCGGCGTCCAGCTCCCCGTGGGCGGGAATCAGGGGCCGGCCGGCCTCGTCCAACTTGCCGACGACCAGCGGCCGGTCGGGCATCGAGTAAAGAATGTCCCGGATGGCCGTCTCAATAAAGGGGCGCTTCTCCTCGACGACCAGGACCTCTTCCAGGCCCTCGGCGAACTCCCGGACCGTCCACGGTTCCAGGGGGAAGAGCTGGTTTATCTTAAAAAGCCTTACGCCCAGGCGCCGGAGGGTGCCGTCGTCCAGGCCCAGCTCGGCCAGGGCTTGCCGGAGGTCGTAGAAGCTCTTGCCGGCGGCCGCAATGCCCAGCCAGGCCGGCCTGGTGGGAAGGACAACCCGGTTGAGGCGGTTGGCCCGGGCGTAGAGGCGGGCCAGCTCGAGGCGGGCATAAAACAGCTGCCGCTCCACCTCGAGGATGGCCGGGGTGGCCATGGCCCGGGGGTTGGGCCGGTGCTCGAAGGGGCGGCCGTCCAGCTCCAGGGTGGGAAGCTCCGGCCTGACCCGGTCCGGGGCGACCTCGGCCGTCCCGGCCCCATCGGCCACGTTGGTGACCACCTTGAGGGCCACCCAGAGGCCGGAGCACCGGGAGAGGGCAAAGCCGTGGAGGCCCAGGTCCAGGACCTCCTGGACGTTGCCGGGGAAGAGGACCGGCATCCCCAGGTCGGCCAGGGCCATTTCGGTGGCGCTGGGCAGGGTGGAGGACTTGCAGGTGGGGTCGTCGCCGGCGTAGGCCAGCACCCCGCCCGTCCGGGAAACCCCGACGAAGTTGGCGTGGCGGAAGGCATCCCCGGTCCGGTCCACCCCGGGGGCCTTGCCGAACCAGACCCCCAGCACCCCGTCGTATTTTGGGTTGGGGAAGGTGGCGGCCAGCTGGCTGCCCCAGACGGCGGTGGCGGCCAGGTCTTCGTTGAGGCCGGGGGTGAAGAAGATCTCGTGCTCCCGAAGGAGGCGGGACTGGCGGACCAGCTCGAAGTCGAGGCCCCCGAGGGGGGAGCCCGGGTACCCCGAGATGAAGGCGGCGGTTCTGAGGCCCCGGCGGCGGTCGGCCCGGCGCTGGTCGATGGGCACCCGGACCAGGGCCTGGATGCCGGTAAGGTAGATGGTCCCCTCTTCGGCGGTATATTTGAGGTCCAGGGAGAAGCCCTTGGGGCTCCGGGTTTCGGCGCGGGTAACCATGCTGCCGCCTCCTGGTCAGGGCAATTTGGCCCGATTTAACACCACCTGATGTTAATACAATCCTCGGGCCTCCGGCAACGGCCTCACCTTCGGGCCGGACCGTTCAACCCTGGGCCACCGGCGGGGCGTTACTTGCCAGGCAACGGGCCCCCATCCGGCGGGGGCGACGGCCAGAACCTGGTATAATACCTCTTTGGCGAGGAGAGGTCGCCTAGTCCGGTTTAGGGCGCCCGCCTGGAGAGCGGGTAGGGAGTGTCCCTCCCTCGTGGGTTCAAATCCCACCCTCTCCGCCCAAAGGCAACGGGCCGCGTCGGCCGACGCGGCCCGTGGTTTTTGCGCCGACGGCGCTTTTAGTAGGCCTCCCCTTCCCGCTCCCGGCGCAGCCGCTCCTGCAGCTCCCGCTGGACCCGCTCGGCCTCGGCCCGGGCCTGTTCGGCCGCCTCCCGAAGGGTTGCCCGGGCGGATTCCACCGTCTCCTCGGCCGTGGAGCGGGCCCGCTGGGTGAGGCCCTCTACCCGGCTCCGCAGCTCCTCGGTGCGGGCCTTGAGCTGCTCCCGGGTCGCCGAGCCCGGCTGGGGCGCCAGCAGCACTCCCAGGGCAAACCCGGTGAGGCCGCCGACCAGAAGACCCATCAGAAAGCTGGGACCGTTACCTCGCTCTGCCATCACGCAAACCCCTCCTTAAAAGTCTGTTAAAGAGCACGGCCCCGCCCCGGCGGACGCCCGAAACCACCGCGGCGGTCCGGATGACCGGCCTTAAGAGCTGGTCGGTGGTAAACCGGACGGTACCCCGGACCTCGGCGGCCGTGCGCTGAGCGTTGGTCAGCAGCTCCTCGAGCCTGGGCTTGAGGTCGAGGGCCAGGCGAATGACCACCAGCCCGGCAACGAGCATTACCAGGCTCTGGATCCCCATTATCACCGCCAGGATAATAATGGCCAGGTCGCGGAGTTCGGCGAGCGTCATCCCCTCACGGCCGCCTCGGTGTTTAGCGTCCCAAGTATACCACAAAAATTATAAACCCGGTCCGGTGCGGCCGGCCTGGCCCGGGCCCGGCCCTTTGGCAAGGGCCGGTCAAATCCGGTAATCTAATTTAGCGCCGAAATCCCGGGTCTACGCGGGGGATTGCCATGCCTGGGCCGCTCGACGGAATAAAGGTCGTCGAATTCTCCCAGATCATCGCCGGCCCATTTGCCGGAATGCTCCTGGCCGACATGGGGGCCGACGTCATAAAAATCGAGCCTCCCCAGGGGGAGCCCTGGCGCCTTAACATGCAGTTTGTGCCCGGCGAAAGCCGCACCTTTATCTCCCTGAACCGGGGCAAGCGGAGCCTGCCCCTCGACCTGACAAGGCCGGAGGCGACCGAAATCGTCGACCGGCTGGTGGCCGATGCCGACGTGGTGGTCGTCAACTACCGGCCGGACGTCTCCCGAAAGCTGAAGATAGATTATGAGCGGCTTTCGGCCATCAACCCGAGGCTCATCTACTGCGACAACACCGCCTTCGGCCGGCGGGGTCCCCACAGCCAGCGGCCGGGCTACGACATCATCGCCCAGGCGGTAACCGGCCTGATGGCCAGCGAGGGCAAAATCGTCGACGGCGTCCCCCAGTATATCGTTTCCACCGCCATCGCCGACTTCGCCACCGGCCTGGCGATGGCCTGGGGCATCTGTGCCGCCCTCTACGTGCGGGAGCGGACGGGAAAGGGCCAGAAGATCGAGACCACCCTGCTGGCCAGCGCCCTGGCCGTCCAGACCTCCAGGTTTACCTGGATTGAGGTCATCGACGCCGAGCCCTACCGCCAGTTCATGGCCGACCTGGGGCGAATGCGGGCCGAGGGCCGAAGCTTCGAGGAGGTCTACGCCCGCTACTTGGAGTTCCGGCCGAGGCCCCCAGGCAACATCTACTACCGGACCTACCAGACCAGGGACTCGGTCATCGCCGTGGGGTGCCTGAGCGACCCCCTCCGGAAGCGGCTCCTTGAGGTGCTGGGCCTCCACGACATCCGCTTCGACCCCGGCTACGACCCCCAGAGTCCCGAGGCCGTGGAGTTCGGCAAGGAGCTGGTCAGAAAGGCCGAAGCCATCTTCCGCCAGCGGACCACCGCCGAGTGGCTGCAGATTCTGGACGAGGCCGGGATTCCGGCCGGGCCGGTCCGGTTCACCGAGGAGCTCTTCGAGGACGAGCAGGTGCTCGCCAACAACCTGGTGGTCGAGCTCCGCCACTCGGTGGTGGGTCGGGTGAGGATGGTGGGGCCCATCATCAGCATGAGCGAAACCCCCCTGGAGGCCCGGTCGGCATCCCCCGCCCTGGGGGAGCATACCGACGAGATCCTGACGGCCCTGGGCTATTCCCCCGACCAGGTGGCCGAATTGAAGCGGCGGGGGGTAACCCGCTAGGCCGGGAGCGGCCCCATCCGCCCAAACCCGATCCCCCTCGGCCTGCTCCTGCTGGCCCTGACGGCCGGCCTGGGGCCCGTCATCGGCCGGGCAGACCCGGCTCCGGAGGCGGTGGTTCGGCCGCCCCTCGCCCTCTCCCCCGACGGGGCCTGGCTCGCCTTCACCACCGGCGATTACCGCCTCGGCCTGCGCCCCCTCCCGGCCGGGAGCATCCGGGTGCTTCCGGCGGCGGGGGTTTCGGGCCTGCGGTGGTCGCCGGATTCGGGGCGGCTGGGGGTGGTGGGGCAGGGGGGCCGCCGGGTCTGGGAGGTGGTCGGAGGCCGGGCCCAAGCCCTGCCCCTGCCCCCCGAAGGGCGGTGGTTCGGCTTTCCGGAGTACCTGCCGGACGGGGACCTGGTGCTGGCGGCCGCCGGCGGGGACGGCCGGTTCGCCCTGGTAAGGTTCCGGCGGCCGACGGCCGCCTGGGAGGCCCTTTTTCAAAGCCCCCGGCCCCTGGCCGGGCCCCGGGTTTCGGCCGACGGCAAAAGGCTGGCCTTCCTGGTCGGGCCGCCGGGTTTGACCGAACTCTGGCTGCTGGACCTGCCGGCCGGCGGGGCCCGCAGGCTGGACCCGGGCCCGGCCGAAAACCCGGTCTGGTCCCCCGACCCGAACCTCCTGGCCTTTGAAAGGCCCGACCCGGCCGCCGGCACCCGCCGGGTGGCCGTCCTGAACCTCCAAACCGGCTCGACCCACCCGCTGGGTCCCGGCGGATTTCCCCACTGGTTCGGTGACGAACTCCGCTGGGTCACGGCCGACGGCCGGGTCATGGCCTGGTCCCCGGCGTCACCGGCCTTCCGGGTCGCCGAGACGGGCGTTTTCGGGGTGCGGTTTGCCGCCTGGGCCGACGCCGGCCTGTTGGCCCTCGACCACGGGGGCGGCTTGGGCCTCTTCGACCCGGCCGGCCGAAAGCTTTTGCAGGTCGAACGGCCGGGGCCGACGGTGGGGGCCGCCGGCGCCGAACCGGGGCCGACGGCGGGGGCCTTTGGAATCCCTAGCACCGGCTACGTGACGGACGTCTTCCGGCCGGGCCATCCCGGGCTGGATATTGCCAAGCCCTTCGGCGTTCCGGAGAGGGAGGCCCCCATCGTGGCCGCCTACCCCGGACGGGTGGTCTGGGCCGGGGATGCCTGGAGCGGCCCCTACGGCGGCTACGGAAACCTGGTCGTTATCGACCACGGGTCGGTTGGGGGCGTGCAGGTGGCCACTTATTATGCCCACTGGCGGACCGGCTACGTGCGGGTCGGGGAGTGGGTGGGGGCGGGCCGGCGCCTGGCCGACCAGAGCGATTACGGCTGGGCCACGGGGGTCCACCTGCACTTTGAGGTCCGGGAAGGGGGGACGCCGGGCGCCTGGCGGCCCTACTTTGACGGGACCCCCGTCGACCCGACGGGACCCCGCTACTTAAACCGGGCCCTGCGGGTGGGGGATTTCGTGGCGGCGTCGGTTCCGGGTTGGGCCTTCCGGGTGCTGCTGCCCCTGGCCCGCCGGTGAGGGCCCGGCCCCGGGTTATAATCTGAGGGCGTGCGGAGACGATGGCCGAGGAACACACCCGCTTTCCCGAGGACCCCCGCCGCATCGTCGTAAAGGTCGGCACCAACGTCCTTACCGCCGGCACCAACCGCCTCAACCTGGCGGTTATGGCCCAGCTGGTGGGGCAGGTGGCCGCCCTCCACCGGGAGGGGCGCCAGCTGATCCTGGTGACCTCGGGGGCCATCGCCGCCGGCCGGCAGCGGCTCGGGGTGAGGCGGGACCGGCGGGATATCCCCTTCCGGCAGGTGATGGCGGCGGTGGGCCAGAGCCGCCTGATGTACGCCTACGACCTCCTCTTCGGCTGGCACGACATCGTCATCGCCCAGACCCTCCTCACCCGGGCCGACCTGGCCGACCGGGGCCGCTACCTCAACGCCCGGAACACCCTGCTGGCCCTCCTGGACCTGGGGGTGGTACCCATCGTCAACGAAAACGACGTGGTGGCCGTGGACGAGATCCGGGAGACCCGCTTCGGGGATAACGATACCCTTTCGGCCCTGGTGGCCAACCTGGTGGACGCCGACCTTCTGGTAATCCTGACGGACATCGCCGGGCTTTACACCGCCGACCCGAAGCGGTGCCCCGACGCCCGGCTCATCCCGGTGGTGGAGCGGGTCGACGAGCAGGTCGAGGCCATCGCCGGGGGGGTGGGCTCCGAGCGGGGCACCGGGGGCATGGCCACCAAGGTCCAGGCCGCCAAGCTGGCCACGGCCGGGGGCACCGCCGTGGTGGTGGCCGACGGCCGGGAGGCGGACGTCCTGCTCCGGGTGGTGGCCGGGGAGCCGGTGGGAACCCGCTTTTTGCCGGCGGGAACCCGGCTGGAGAGCCGCAAGCGCTGGATGCTGAGCGGCCTTTCCACCCGGGGGGAGGTCGTGGTGGACGCCGGGGCGGTGGAGGCCCTGCGCTACCGGGGCAAGAGCCTCTTGCCGGCCGGGGTCCGGGAGGTGCGGGGGGATTTTGACCGGGGCGACGTGGTCAACCTGGTGGGCCCCGACGGGGAGGTTATCGGCTGCGGCATCGTTAACTATTCGGCCGCCGACCTCGGTAAAATCAAAGGCGTAAGGTCGGAAAAGATCGGCCAGATCCTCGGCTACGCCTTCGGGGCCGAGGTGGTCCACCGGAATAACCTGGTGCTCTTCTGACGTGCCGGGAGGTTTTAAGATGGCGACGACGGCGGAACGCCTTGAGGCGATGGGTCGGGCCGCCCGGGCCGCCGCCCGGAAGCTGGCCTGTTTAAACACCGAGGTGAAAAACCGGGCCCTCCGCCGGGTGGCCGAGGCCCTGGTCCGGGAGCAGGACGCCATCCTGGCCGCCAACGCCGAGGACCTGGCCGCCGGCCGGGCCGCCGGGCTTTCCGAGGCCCTGTTGGACCGGCTCCTGCTCAGTCCGGACCGGCTCCGGTCCCTGGCCGAGGACGTCCGGACGGTGGCCGCCCTGCCGGACCCGGTGGGGGAGATCTTCGACATGCGCACCCTGCCGAACGGCCTTAAAGTGGGCAAAAAGCGGGTGCCCCTCGGGGTCATCGGGGCCATTTACGAGAGCCGGCCCAACGTGACGGTGGATATCGCCTGCCTCTGCCTCAAGTCGGGCAACGCCTGCATCCTGCGGGGCGGCCGGGAGGCCCTGAACACCAACCGGGCCCTGGCCGGTCTCCTCGTCCGGGAGTTTGCCGCCGCGGGGGTTCCCGACGGGGCGGTCCAGCTGGTGGACAACCCCGACCGGGCCCTGGTGGGGCAGATGCTCCGGATGCGGGAGTACATCGACCTGCTGATTCCCCGGGGCGGGGCCGACCTTATCCGCTACGTGGCCGAGAACGCGTCGATGCCGGTGGTCACCGGGGGGATCGGCGTCTGCCACACCTACGTGGACGAGGCCGCCGACCTGGCGAAGGCGGTCCGCATCGTCTACAATGCCAAGGTGCGCCGGCCGTCCATCTGCAACGCCCTGGATACCCTCCTGGTTCACCGGGCCGTTGCCCCGGCCTTTCTGCCCCTTATTGCCCGGGAGTGGCTTCGGGCCGGGGTGGAGATGCGGTGCGACGAGGCCAGCCTGGGCATCCTGCGGGCGGCCGGCTTTTCTGAGGGAGTTGTTCCGGCCGGGCCGGACGACTTCGGCCGGGAGTTTCTGGCCCTCCGGGCGGCGGTCAGGGTGGTGGACTCCCTGGCCGAGGCCATCGACCACATCCACCGGTACGGTTCGGGCCACTCCGAGGCCATCGTCACCGAAAATTACGGGGCGGCGATGCGCTTTCTCGACGAGGTGGATGCGGCCGCCGTCTACGTCAATGCCAGCACCCAGTTCACCGACGGGGCCCAGTTCGGCCTGGGGGCCGAGGTGGGCATCAGCACCCAGAAGTTCCACGCCCGGGGCCCCATGGGCCTTAAAGAGCTGACCTCTTACAAGTGGATAATCCTCGGCGACGGGCACGTTCGGCCGTAGCCGACAAGACCCACGGAGGGAATTGCATGGGTGTTTACCGATTTGAGCGGCAGATTCGGACGCTGACGTCGGAGGGCTATCAGATCAGCCGGAACGACCGGCAGATCGGCCGGGTGGACCTCCACTTCGCCTCGGATGTGGTCTACGCGACCCTGGCCGTTGAGGAGGGCCTGACCGAGGACGAGATCCTGGAGCTCATCGAGAAGATCGACGAGGACCTGGTGATGAGCGCCGACGTCCTGCGGGACGACTTTATCGTCACCGTCTACCAGGGGCGGGAGGTCGGGGTGTACTCCGACGAGTCCTTCTCCGAGGACGAGGAATTCGAGGAGGACGAGGAACCCTTCCGGTAGCCGGGTTCCCGGGCCGAAAGGATGCCCAGGGCCGCGACTCCCACGGCTACCCCGAACCAGAGGGTTCCCAGCCGGATGAGGAGGGCCCCGACGGCCGCCTGGGCCGGCCCAAGGCCCACCAGCAGTTGACTGAGGCCGGTGATGCCCCCCTCGGCCACCCCCAGGCCCCCCGGGCTCAGCATCAGGCTCGACCCCAAGCTGGCCACCGAAAGGATAAAGGCGCTCTTGACCAGCAGGTCGAACCCCCCTTCGGCCCCCAGCCCCCAGAGCACCAGGTAGAAGGCCAGGCACTCCCCCGACCAGGAAATGAGGCCCAGCAGGGTACCCAGGGCCAGGCTTTGGGGCCGGAAAAGGATATTGGCCCCGCCGTGGAACTCCCGGACCCAGTGGGCGTAGCGGCCCAGGCCGGGCAGGCGTCCGACGAGCCGGGCGGCCAGCTCCCCGGCCTGCCGGTTCAGGGCGACGCCGACGACGGCCGCCGCCAGGAGGAGAACCCCGACGGCCACGGGCAGGCCGATGCCGAACCGGGCCAGCCCGGCCGCGGCCAGCAGAAGGAGGGCCAGGCCGTCGGTGAGCCGCTCGGCCACCACGATGGGGGCCGTCCGGGCAAAGGGCACCCCGGTGTAGCGCTCCAGCAGGTAAGCCTTGACCCATTCCCCCACCTTCCCCGGGGTAATCACCATGGCCAGGCCGCCGAAGAAGATGAGGAGGCTGTCGGCCGGCCGAAGACCCCGAATTTCCAGGCGGCCGAGGAAGTAGGCCCATTTGCCGAACCGGAGCAGGTAATTAAACAGGGTGAGGCCCAGGATGGGGCCGAATAAGGCCCAGGGAAATCCCAGGACCGCCCGGCCCATCTGGCGGATGTCGGCGTAGGCCCCGAGGGCGGCAAAAACGAGGAGGCCCAGGGCCAAGGCCGGGAGCAGCCTGCGGCCGAGGAGGTTCGGGTTCACCCCCGGGCGTAGACGGAGATGTGTTTGGGGCTGCGGCCCGTAAACGGCTCCCGCCCCCAGCCGCCCCACCGCTCCCTCAGCCGGAGTCCGGCCAGCCGGGCCATCAGGTCAAGCTCGGCCGGCCAGGCGTACCGGAGCTTTACCGGGTAAAGCTTGAGGCCGGTTTCGGTTATCACGACGTGGACGCTGTGGACCTGCTGATTTACCGGGTCGTGGGTGGCGGCCTCCAGCACCACCCGGCCGAGCCCAACGTCGTCGGCGTGGACCCGCTGGCCCCGGTCGAACCGGGCCGGGTCGGGGACAAAGGCCTCGATGACAAAACAGCCGTCGTCGGTCAGCCGCCGGGCTACATTCTGAAAGCACCGGATCTGGTCCTCCTGGGTGAGCAGGGCAAAGAACGTGTTGAAGACCACGTAGATGAGCCGGAACTGCCCGTCGACCCCAACCTCGGCAAAGTCGCCGATGGCCACCGGAATCCGGTCGCCCCCCGGTTTGGCCCGGAGGCGGGCAACCATCACCGGGGAGGCGTCGATGCCGTGAATCGGGATGCCCCGGGCGGCCAGGGGCAGGGCAACCCGGCCGGTGCCGATGCCGAGCTCCAGGGCCGGACCGGGGCCGGCGAGGTCGGCCAGGAACTCCACCGCCGCCGGCGTCTCGGCCTCAACCCACCGGCCGACCAGCTCGTCGTAAACTTCGGCAATGGCGTCGCCGTAAGTGGCCGGGCCGTACTCGTCCATCAGTAGCGCAAAAAGAGCTGACCCCAGGGGGTCTTGAGGGCCTCCCGGACCCGGGCCCGGCCGAAGCGGTTGTACCAGTAGAGATTAAAGTAAATGTTCGAGGCCAGGTAGCTCCAGGGGGCGATGACGCTCCGCAGGAGCAGTTTCTCTAAAGGCTTGAGGGGACCCCAGTAAATCAGCTTCTGTCCCCAGCTGGCAAAGGTGTCCTCGTCGGCCCGAAAGCCCCAGTTTATGCCCGAAATATCGGCCCCGACCACCTCGATCTCGGCCGGGTCGCCGCAGCCCAGGCCCAGCTCGTGGGCCAGCCGGATGAACTTTATGCTCAGGGGGTCAAATCCCATCAGCCGGGCGGCGGTGGCGTCCAGGGCCACCAGGTCGCCGCTGGCCAGGATGACGTTCTTTACGCGGAACCGCATCGCCCGGGGTCCCGGACCCTCCCCGGCGAAGGTGCCGTCCATCACCGCAAAGAGGCCCGGGTGGATCTCCTGCTGGATCATCAGCAGGTCCACTAACGTCTCGTGGATGACCGCGTGGGTGTAGTGGCGCCGCTCGTTGAGGAGGCCGCCGAAGGCGTTCTTCATCGCCCCGGTCATCGTGGTAAAGACGTGGGTCTTGAGGGTGGGCAGCTGGATGATGTTCTTGCCGATGAGGATCTCGGGGATGTGCACCCCTTCGGGGTAGACCTTATCCAGCACCAGGAAGGGCCGCCGGGGCGTAAACTTAACCCAGCGGACGTCGGGGTCCTGCAGGTGCACGGTGGTCAGGCCGTAGCGGTCCTGAACGGCCCGGTGCTTGTTGTTCACCTCGCCCACCCGGGCGTCGACGACCACCGTGCTGTTGTGGGCGGCGATGAGCTCCCGGTATCCTGCCTGCTGAAGGGTGCGGATGACCCCCTCCAGTTGCCAGGGGGTGGTGGAGCAGGCGGGGTAAAAGTGCTGCCAGGAGACGTTGACCTTGAGGACGGTGGGGACGTCCTTGGGCAGAAAACTTTCGAAGTCGGCCAGCTCCATGAGCCGGCGGTAGTCGTCCAGGACGGCCTCGGGGCTGGTAAAGAGGACCGCCACCTTGGGCCTGGTTCGGCGGCCGGCGGGCTGCCGGGCCTCCGGCTTGGCCTGGGTCATCGTCCGCTCCTTAATATGGGCTTATCTCTGTCTATTTTAGCACGGGCCCCAGGCCTCTCGGCCGACCGCTAGGCCTTTAAGGTTTTCGGGGCCCAATGGGTAGGGGGCCGCGGCCGGGGACCGGCTGGTTCGGGCCGGGCCGACTTGGCTATAATCTATCCGGGAGATGGCCCAGGAAAGCGCAACCCCGCCCCGACCTTCCCCGACCCTTTTTGTTTCCCCGGCCCCCGGGCCCTTTCCCCGACGGCCCCTGGCCGAGCTCCTTGTCCCCGAAACCCAGGCTAGGCTGGCCGCCATCTGCCGGCGGGTCAGGGGCCACATCCTGCGGATGACGGCCGCCGCCGGCTCGGGCCATCCCGGCGGGTCCCTGTCGGCCGTGGAGATCCTGACCACCCTTTACTTCGGCATCATGCGCCACGACCCGGCCAACCCCCGGTGGCCCCTGCGGGACCGGTTTATCTTGAGCAAGGGCCACGCTGCCCCGGCCCTTTACGCCGTTCTGGCCGAGGCCGGCTATTTCCCCCCCGAACTGCTCCTCACCCTCCGGAAGCTGGGCAGTCCCCTCCAGGGCCACGTCTCCTACAACCTGGACATCGGGGTGGAGGCGTCCTCAGGCTCCCTGGGCCAGGGCTTCTCGGTAGGGGTGGGGATGGCCCTGGCCGGGCGGCTGGACGGCCTGGATTACCGGGTCTACGTCCTTCTGGGGGACGGGGAGCTGGACGAGGGGCAGGTCTGGGAGGCGGCCCTGGCCGCGGCCCACTACCGGCTGGACAACCTGACGGCCATTGTGGACGCCAACGGCATTCAGAACGACGACTTCGTGGCCCGGACCCTCAATCTGGAGCCCCTGGCGGGGAAGTGGGCCGCCTTCGGCTGGCGGGTTATTGAGGTGGACGGCCACGACCTGGCCGAGCTGGCCCGGGCCCTGGATGCGGCCCGGGCCGTCCGAACCCGCCCGGCGGTGGTGGTCGCCCGAACGGTCAAGGGCAAGGGGGTAAGCTTCATGGAGCATAACCCCGAGTTCCACGGCCGGGCCCCCCGCCCCGACGAGCTGGAGCGGGCCCTGGCCGAGCTGGGGGAGGCGGGGCCGTGAAGTTCCGGCTGGGAATGGCCACCCGGGAGGCCTACGGCCGCAAGCTGGCCGAGCTGGGGGCCCTGCACCCGGAGATCGTGGTGGTCAGCGGCGACCTGGCCAAGTCCACCTACGTTTACCTGTTCCGGGAGCGGTTTCCCGAGCGGTTCTTCGAGCTGGGCATCTCCGAGCAGAACATGATGGGGGTGGCCGCTGGCCTGGCCCTCTGCGGAAAAACCGTCTTCGTGAGCACCTTCGCCGTCTTTGCCACCAGCCGCTGTTACGACCAGATCCGGGTCTCCATCGCCCAGCCCCACTTAAACGTTAAGGTCGTCGCCAGCCACGGAGGGATCACCGTGGGCGAAGACGGCGCCTCGGCCCAGGCCATCGAGGACGTGGCCCTCATGTGCGCCCTGCCCGGCTTTACGGTTATCGTGCCGGCCGACGAGGTCGAAACCGCCCAGGCGGTGGAGGTTGCCGCCCGCACCTACGGCCCCTTTTACATCCGGACCGGCCGGCCCCGCTTCCCGGTGGTTTTCGACGAGGGCTACCGGTTCGAGCTGGGCCGGGCCGCCCTCCTCCGCCCCGGCAACGACGTCACCCTGGTGGCCAACGGCATAATGGTCTCGGTGGCCCTGGAGGCCGCCGAAATCCTCGCCCGGGAGGGGGTCTCGGCCCGGGTGCTGGCCATGGCCACCGTCAAGCCCATCGACCGGGAGGCCATCGCGGCCGCCGCCGAGGAGACGGGGGCCATCGTAACCGCCGAGGAGCACCTCATCCAGGGCGCCCTGGGGGCGGCCGTCGCCCAGGTGGTGGCCGAAACGGTGCCGGTTCCGGTGGAATTCGTGGGCATCCGGGACCGCTACGGCGAATCGGGCAAGCCCGAGGAGCTGATGCGCAAGTTCGGCCTGACCCCCGAGGATGTCGCCACCGCCGCCCGCCGGGCCATGGCCCGGCGGGATGCCCTCGCCCGCCGGCACCGCTTTCTGGCGGCCGAACTTCAGCCTTAACCCCCCGCCCCGCAAGGCCGGGGCCCACGGCCGTGGGGCCTTCCGGTTCCCGAAACCGGAAGGCCCTGGCGGGCCGGGCGGGATGGTAAGATTGTAATTGCGGGCCGCCGGGACGCCCCATCAGCCAGAACGGCCGACCGAACCGTGGGAGAGTTTGCCGTCCGGGTAACCAAAGATTGCCTGGTCTTCTGCGCCGCCCACTTTATTACCTTCGGGGGCGAGTGCGAGAGCCTCCACGGCCACAACTACCGGGTGACGGTCACCCTTAGGGGCCGGACCGACGAAAATTATTACGTGTTTGACTTTGTCACCCTCAAACGGCTGGCCAAGGCCGAGTGCGACCGGCTGGACCACCGGATGCTTTTGCCCACCCAGAACCGCCACCTGGAGGTCAGGACGGCGGACGGTTCGGTTTTTGTCCGGTTTAAAGAAAAGCTTTATCAATTTCCGGAGGCCGACGTGGTCCTTTTGCCCATCCCGAACACGACGGCGGAGATGCTGGCCCGGTACCTGGCCCAGCGCCTCCGGTCCCATCCCCTCATCGCCCAGGCCCCGAACCTGCAGTTTCTCGAGGTGGAGGTGGAGGAATCCTTCGGGCAGTCGGCCCGCTACCGGGAAGAGCTGAGGGGGCCGGGGGCTTGATGGGCCGGCATCGGGTCTACCTGGGACTGGGAAGCAACCTGGGGGACCGGGAGCTTAATCTCCTGGAGGCCGTGGAGCGGCTGAGGCTGCTGGGGGACGTGGTCAAGGTCTCCCGGCCCTACGAGACCGACCCGGTGGGCTACGTCGACCAGCCGAAATTCCTCAACGCCGCCCTCCGGCTGGAGACGGACCTGGACCCCTGGGCCCTGCTGGGCCGCCTCAAGGCCATTGAGGCCGACCTGGGCCGGGTGGAAACCGTCCGGTTCGGCCCCCGGACCGTCGACCTGGATATCCTCACCTACGACGACCTGGTCATCTCCGACCCCGGCCTCACCATCCCCCACCCCCGCCTCGCCGAGCGGGCCTTCGTGCTTGTGCCCCTGGCCGAAATCGCCCCCGACCTGGTCATTCCGGGCCTCGGCCTGACCGTCCGGGAGCTGGCCCGGCGGGTAGACGGGGCCGGGGTGCGCCCCGCCCGCTGGGAACTCGCCGGGCTGCTCGGCCGGGACCTTCAGGCCGGGGCCCCCGAGGTGCCCATCCCCCTGAGCTGGGTCGGGGTGGGCGACCTGGAGAGGGTGGTTCTGTTTGATACGCCCGTCGGCCGGGTCTACTGCCCGGTGCGGGTGTGGCTGGGGGTGAGGCTGGGGGCGGGGCGGCGGGGGGTCCACGCCTCCCGCTTCGGGGAGGCCTTAGACGACACCCTGAAGGGGGCGGCCGGGGGGCTCAGCCCCGACGCCCTGGCGGCCGCCCTGGCCGCCGAGGTGGCCCGCCGCCAGGAGGCCGAGGCCGGCCACGCCCGCCTTACCGTCCGCTACCCCCTCTCCGCGGGGGCCTTCGGCACGGTGACGGCCGAGGCCAGGTTCCGGGGGGGCCGGCTCCGGACGGGGCTCGGGGTGGAGGTGGTGGGGATGACCGTCTGCCCCTGCGGCCTGGAGCTGGTGGGGCAGTATTCCCGCCGACGCCTCGGGGCGGCTGGGTCGTCCGGGGCGGACGACCTCGTTAACCTTCTGCCCCTGGCCAGCCACGCCCAGCGGGGCCGGCTAAGCCTCTTTCTGGGGGCCGAAGGGCTCCCGGCCCCGGAGCGGCTGGCCGACCTGGCCCAGGCCGCCTTGAGCGCCGAGACGGCCGATACGCTGAAGCGGCCGGAGGAGCTTCTTACCATTCTTAAGGGCCACCGCCGGGCCCGCTTCGCCGAGGATGTGGTCCGGGACCTCCTGGCCCGGGTGGGCCGGGAGCTGGTCGACCTGCCCGATTCGGCCTACGTGGAGGTTCGGCTTGTTAACGAGGAGTCCATCCACCCCCACGACATCACCGTAACGTGGGCCGGAACGATGGGGGCGCTGCGGGGTGGGGTCCTGGGGTCCGTCAGCCGGGAAAGCTGGTTCGACGGGGCGGACGATGTTTGATTGGGGCGTCCGAACCTACGTGATGGGCATAATCAACATGACCCCGGACTCCTTTGCCGGGGACGGCCTGGGAACGGACCTGGAGGCGGCCCTCCGGCGGGCCCAGGAGATGGTGGCCGCCGGGGCCGACCTGCTGGATGTGGGGGGCGAGTCCACCCGGCCGGGGGCGGAGCCGGTGCCGGCCGAGGAGGAGATGCGCCGGGTGGTGCCGGCCATTGAGCGCCTTGCCCGGGCCCTGGGATGCCCCATCTCGGTGGACACCTACAAGGCCGAGGTGGCCGAGGCCGCCGTCCGGGCCGGGGCCCGGGTCATCAACGACGTCTGGGGGCTGCGGATGGACCCCCGCATCGCCGAGGTGGCCGCCCGGACCGGGGCCTACCTGGTCATAACCCACAACAGCCGCCCCGCCCCCACGGCGGCCTGGGACTACGCCCCGGTGGAGGGCGGGCTTATGGACCGCATCCTTGCCGGCCTGCGCCAGGCCGTCGACCTGGCGGTGAGGGCCGGGGTTCCCCCGGAGCGGGTCATCGTCGACCCGGGGTTGGGCTTTGGCAAGAGCTGGCAGGAAAACCTGCTCATTCTTCGCCACCTGAGCCGGCTCCGGGAGCTGGGCCGGCCCATTCTCATCGGCCCGTCCCGTAAGAGCTTCATCGGCCGGGTGCTGGGGGTGGAGGTTCAGGAGCGGCTGGAGGGGACGGCGGCGGCGGTGGCCATCGGCATCGCCAACGGGGCCGACCTGGTCCGGGTCCACGACGTGGGGCCCATGGTCAGGGTTGCCCGGATGGCCGACGCCGTCGTGCGCTGGGGGCTGGAAGGTTAAGCCGCGGCCAAGTCGGGCTCAGGGTGGGGCCGGGGCGGCGGGGGGTAAAGGTCACCGCCGGCGGGCGACCCGGAAGGAACGGCAACCCCTCACTCGGCCAGCCAGACGTCCACCAGGTCCTGGCCGATGTAGTGGCTTGGGGTGACCTTCCAGCCCTTAAGCTTGGCCCAGTGGACGATGATCCGGTGCTGCCAGAGGCTTATCAGGTGATAGGCCATCTCCCCCAGCACCCGCCGCTCAAATTCCCAGACGAGTTGCTTGCGCCTTTGCGGGTCCAGTTCCCGGCTCTGCCGGTCGTAAAGCTCATCCAGCACCCGGTCCTGATAGCGGCCGTAGTTTACCGGACTCCGGTCGGAGGATAAAGAGCCGATGAGAATAAGGTCCGGGTCGTCGAAATACTCGGCGATGAAGTAGTTGGTCACGTCAAAGTTGCCCGACCGGAGGTCCTGGGTCCAGGGACCGGTCTCCACCAGCTGGTGCTCCACCCTGAGCCCGACCTGCCGCCACTGGTCGATGGCGTAGACCCCGAAGGTCGGGTAGGGCTCGATATTGCGGCTCTTAAGCACAAAGGAGAATCCCTCGGGAACCCCGGCCTCCCGCAGGAGCCTGCGGGCCTCCTCCCGGCTCTTGTTTACGTCCCGCCAGTAGCCGGGGATCTTCTCCAGCTCCGAGTCGGGCATGGCAAAGGGCCCGCCCGGCCGCATCAGACCCCCAACGTGTTTAAACCAGCTGAATCGGGAGAGATAGTCGGCCCCGCCCCAGCGGTCGATGGCCAGGGTGAGGGCCCGCCTCACCCTCGGGTCGTCGAAGGGCTTCCTTTCGCTGTTGATGACCAGGGTTATGGTGCCGATCCAGGAGCTCTCCTGGACCACAACCTTGTCCCCCAGGGCCCGAACCAAATCGTCCCGTTCGGTGGGGAAGACGGTCCGGAAATTCACCAGGACCTGGCCGCTGCGGATGGCGGCGACCATCGCCGCCCGGTCGGTCATAAAGACGGCCCTGAATCCGTCCAGGTAGGGCCTGCCCTTGATAAAGTAGTCTTCGTTCTTTCTGCCCACCACGTGGGAGCCGGGCACATACTCGAC
>DAOTYJ010000058.1:0-21593 GCA_034434875.1 Dehalococcoidia bacterium
GTGGCGGAAGGGAGGGTTTCGGCGGCTTTCCTTAAGACACGAGCGACTTCTCTCCACGTTTCAAGGCTTCGTCTACCTTGCCTGCTTCCTCATTGCTTGGAGAGTTTTGAGATGAGTTCAAAATCAGCACGGAAGTTCGAAACCATCGTTAAAGCTCCTGCTCCGGCGCCCGGTCATCGGCCGGGCTTTTTTAACTCCGTCCCCTGGGCGCTCGACTACCTGGATTCATCGCCCTCGACCCGGGCCGGCCGATAAACTCGGCGCAGGTAGGCCTCCACGTCGTCCCGCCGGAACCGGACCGCACCGCCGATACGCAGGTGGGCCAGCTCGCCGGCGGCCGCGAGCTTATACACCGTGGCCCGGTTTACCCCGAGGAGCTGGGCCACCTCCCGAGCTGTCAACGTTTCGGCCATCTTCATCTGCCACCTCCTGGCGTAGAGTTTCCGCCTGCAATATAGCGGCCCCTGACCGTACAATCAATAGTGATCCGTTACAAACCGTTCCACTATGCCGTTTGACTGGACAAGGAGCTTCCACCCCACCCAAGGAGCCCTGGGGTGGGTTCTGGACTGGCGACCGGGGGGCCGGCAGCGGCCGCCGGCGGCCGGGGGGACGCTCCTCAGCCGCCTCACCGCCCTGTGCGAGGTCGCCCCTGACCCCGAGAGCTTCCTCGCTTTTGCCAACCAACATCTGCGCGGCCTGGGCGGGGCAGGCAGGCGCCCGGTGTACGACTACGACTTGTGGGATGTCATCGGGGCGCCCCTCCCGCGCCGCATTTATCAGATACGGGAGTCGCCCTTCTGGGTGCGGTGGGGCCAGGTGCTGTTTGCCCTGGCCTACGTGGTGCCGTGGGTCGCCTTCTGGCTCTGCCTCAGAACCAGCCTCGGTTACGCTAAGGTCAAGCCTTTGGTCCTTTCCGACCCCCAGGATGGGAGAGGCTGGCTGCACGTCAGCGGGTTGAGGTCATGGGACGGCAGCTCCTGGCGCTGGCTGGCCCCCTGCAGCCACGCCCCCGCCTGGCCGGCGGACGGTAGTAAGCCGGTGTGCGGCCGCGAGGATTGTGAGTACGGTAAGGCAGAGCTTGGCTGGCTTGGGTTGTGCCCGGATAGGGTCGCTGACCAGTTCCCAGGTCGGGTCGAGTTTTACGTGCCGCTGTTCGCGCTGCCCACCCCGTGGCGGCGGGCCCCCGAAGACCGTCTGCGGTACGGCTTTATCAGGGCGATAGGGTACCTGGGGGACCGCCTGGAGCTGGGCAGCCTGCAGGTGGAACCGTCCCCCGGAACCCCGGGGATCACCCTTGTGCCGACCCGGACCGATGTGGCGGCCTGGGTCTACAAACAGCTAGTCGACTTGATGAGGCTGGACATGGGCGAGCCCGAGGCGCGAGTTTGTCCCGGGTGCGGCAGGCCGTTTGCCCCTTCCCGGTCGGACCAGAAGGTTTGCAGGCCCAGCTGCCGGGTGAGGCTCCACCGCCGGCGCCGGGCGCATTAAACCTGGGGAAATCCTCCGGCGAAGGGGGCAAATAGGGCAACACCGGCTACAAGATGTTGTGGACGGGGGCGACCTGGTAAACAACATATAGTGCAGCAACACCCTTCCGGGGATGTCCTAGCCGCGCGTCGGGAGTTCGAGTCACCCGGGGGCGCCGACTTGACCGGGCAGGCTATTTTTGCCTGCCCGAATTTTCTCTTCGGGCCGTCGTCAGCAGGACGGCACGGGGCTGTAAAATAGTGGCGACGGACCGTGACACAACCGAACAACCCCGCCCCTCCCCCAACCCACCGCACCACCCGGCTCCTGCTGGCGGCCCTGGGCATCCTGGTTTTCGTTTTAGTGGCCGCCCCTACCGTCCTCCTTTTCCTGGCCGATGAGGCAACGGTCCGGGCCATCGTTTCCCGGGCAGGCATCTGGGCCCCCGTGGTTTACATCCTCCTTCAGGCCGCCCAGATCGTCTTCGCCCCCATCCCCGGCCAGTTCATCACCCTCGTCGCCGGCCACGTCTTCGGCCCCTTCTGGGGCTTTATCTACAGCCTCATCGGAACCGCCCTTGGCGCATCTGCCGCCTTCTGGCTGGCCCGCCTTTTCGGGCGCTCCCTGGTGGAGCTCCTCGTCGGGGCCGACCAGCTGGCCGAATGGGAGCGCCGCTGGCGGCCGGACCGGCCCGTCCTCTGGTTCGGCATCCTGCTTTTGCCGGTGCCCGACGCCGTCTTTTACCTGGCCGGCCTTACCAGGATCCGCTGGCGGTCTTTTTTAGCGGCGGCCCTGCTGGGGCGGGCGCCGGGGCTCCTTCTGGCCACCGTCTTCGGCTACGTCCTGGGCGAACTTCCCTGGTGGGTGCTCATTCCGGCGCTGGCCATTCCCCTCGGGGCTTACTGGCTTTTGCAAAAGCCCCTGGCCAGATACCGGCGCCGGCTCCTCCGCCGCTGGGTCCGGACGGTGGGCCGAAACCGCCCCAGGCTTTAGGGGCTGTCCGGCAGCCGGTAGGCCTCCGGGGCCGGCCGGTAGGGCCGCAAAAGCCAGTAGGGGCGGCGCCAGGGCCCCCGGGCCGGCCGGGCCAGGCGCAGCCAGCGCCGGTAGACTTCCAGGGACCGGTTGGTGTCCACAAAGATGTCCCCGTAGCGGTCCTCGGGCCCGGCCCTTTCGAGCCGCACCTTCTGGTGCCAGCAGTGCTGCCCGCTTACCGGGTCCGGCTGGACCGGGAAGGTAAGGTTTTGATTCACCCCGGCATCCGCCCACCACAGGCGTTCGGTATCAGGGTCGGGGCTTTTGAAGGGCCTTACCCCCTCCCGCTGGCGGACCCGCCAGCGGCCCGGCCCCTCCGACCGCAGCTCCACCAGAGCGCTGGCAATCCTGTTGGTCCCCACCTCCGGGTCCAGCCGCCAGCGGCCGATGTGGTGGGAGCACCCCACCACCCCCGGCCGGATGCCTTCGGTTACCCAGGCCCGCAGGACGAAATACCCAATCTCGGTATGGACTCGGACCAGGTCCCCGCTCTTAATCCCCAGTCGGCGGGCATCCTCGGGGTTGACCCAGAGGGGGTTGCGGTGGCTTATCTCCACCAGCCACTTGGCGTTGGCGCTCCGGGTGTGGATCAGGGTGGGCAAGCGGAAGTTGGGCAGTAGCACAAATTCGTCCGGGCCTAAGTTTTCGGGGTGGACGTGGCTCTTTATGTAAGTTGGGACGGCGTACTCCGGCCACCCCCAGTCCCGGAGGGTGGTCGAATAAAACTCCAGCTTCCGGGATGGGGTGGGGAAGCCGGCGTAGATTTCGCCGTCCACCTCGACCCCCACCGGCCGCCGGCCGGCCTCGTCGGCCGGAAAGGCCGGCCTGGGCACCAGGTTGGCACCCGGCTTCGGGGGCGTCCGGGTGTACACGATCCTGGTTTTGGGGTCCACCTCCGCCCCGGCCAGCTCCTCGGCCGGAGGTTTTGTCAAAAACTCCGGGTTCGGCCCCTGCCGGATTAAAAACGCCCCGTATTTTCGCATATACTCCAGGGGCGTAAGGCCTTCCCGGGCGGCCGCCTCCGGCAGACCCGGAATGCTGTTCTCGAAAATCCACCGGTAGTACTCGTCGACGGTGACCTTCTCCCCGGGCCGGTAGGGGGATTCGTAATACTGGCGGATGCCCAGGCTGCCGTCGGGGTCGATGCGCCAGGAAAGCTCGATCCAGAACTCGTCCTCCTCCCAGACCTCCCCCGGATTGGCCTCGTAGGTGAAACTTACCGGGCGGCCCGCCCGGGCCAGGGCCACCCGCCTTACCGGCTGGCGGAAACCTACCCAGGTCCCAGCGTGGGTCTCCTGGCTCATCAGGTCGTGGCGTTCGGTGGCGTGGCCCATGGGCAGGACGTAGTCGGCAAACCAGGCCGTCTCCGACCA
The DNA here is from genome assembly GCA_034434875.1 of Dehalococcoidia bacterium. Taxonomy (GTDB): domain Bacteria; phylum Chloroflexota; class Dehalococcoidia; order JAUQQI01; family JAUQQI01; genus JAUQQI01. Next base: position 3,876 of record DAOTYJ010000058.1, read on the forward strand.
GGTAGGGGTAAGGCCGACCACCAGGCCGAACTTCGTTTCATCCTGGAGGGCCTCAACCCAGCTGAGGCCGTCGGGGTTGGTCCAGACCGGGTTGTAAACCCGGAAAAAGTAGACCGAAACCCGCCCCCGGCCCTCCTTAAGAAAGTGGGGCAGAAGATAGCTCAGCTCGAAGAAGGCCAGCGGGTACTCCCGGGGCCACAAAAGTTCGTTCCAGACCCGCTGGGGGGGCGGAACCTTAAAGGGGCGGGCCACCCACTTGTCCCAGGCGTTGGCCGAAACCCCGCCCGGCCGGCCGATACTGCCCGTAAGGACGTTCAGAAAGAAAAGACAGCGGGCCACCATCCAGCCGCCCAGGTTGCCGGCGGCGGCGTTGCGCCAGATGTGGGTCGAAAGCCGGCCGTCGCAGTCGGCAATAACCTCGGCCGCCTCCCGGATGAGGCCGGCCGGCACCCCGCTCTCCCGTTCGGCAAACTCGAAGGTGAAATCTTTATAAAGCTGGCGGAGGCGGCCCTCAAAGGCCTCGAAGGTCAGGGGGTCTTCGGGGTGCTCGGCCCGCAGGTATTCGTCCCAGTTGACCCAGCGCCGGACGAATTCCCGGTCGTAGCGGCCGGTCTGAATGAGGTGGTTGGCGACGGCCAGGAGGACGGCCGCCTCCGAACCGGGCCAGGGGGCGAGCCAGTAATCGGCCTTGGCCGCCGTATTGGAAAGGCGGGTGTCCAGGACGATAAGCTTTGCGCCCCGCTCTTTGGCCTCCATAATCCGCTGGGCGTGGGGGTTGAAATAATGGCCGGCCTCCAGGTGGCTGGAAAGGAGCAGAATTACCCGGGCGTTGGCGTGGTCCGGAGAAGGCCGGTCGTAGCCCATCCAGAAGGCGTAGCCGGCCCGGGCCGCCGAGGAGCAGACGTTGGTGTGGCTATTGTGGCCGTCCACGCCCCACGACTGGAGCACCCGCTCCATGTAGCCGTCGTGGCCGGGTCGGCCCACGTGGTAGATAACCTCGGTGTAGCGGCCGGCCTTAAAAAGCTCCCGCATCCGGCCGGCGATGTCGTCTAAAACCTCGTCCCAGGTTACCCGGACCCATTTCCCCTCCCCCCGCCGCCCCGCCCGCCGAAGGGGATAGAGAATCCGCTCGGGGTCGGCCACCTGGTTCAGGGTGGCCGGGCCCTTGGCGCAGTTGCGGCCCCGGGACCCCGGATGGGCGGGGTTGCCCTCCAGCTTTTTAACCTCAAAGGTCTCTTTGTCCACGTAGGCCAGCAGACCGCAGGCGGCCTCACAGTTAAAGCAGATGGTGGGAATGAGCTGGTAGCGGCGGGGAACCCGCCGGGGCCAGGCCTTCGGGTCGAACTCAACCCAGTCGTCCCAGCGGTCCGGGGGCGGGAAGGATTCAAGCCTTAAACCTTCGGGAGTCCGGCGGGGAGGAAGGGACGTAAATCCGACCACGGCCTTAACCTTAGCTGTTAGGAATCTCCTGGGGGCCCATCACAAAGGCCCAGTTGTAGGCCAGCAGGCCGATGAGGCTCAAAAGCCCGCCCAGGGCCCAGAAGCCGGGGCCGGGCAGAAGGGCCAGGACCCCGGCCAGCAAAACTCCGACCCCCACGGCCCCGGTCCAGAAGAGGCCCCGATACGGCCCCCTGACAATCCGCTCGGCCCCAAGGCGTGCCTGGGCCGTCGGGTGGGGGCCGAAGAACTCCGAGCCGACCAGCACGGCGTGGACAGCCAACGCCCCAAGAAAGACCGGCCTGAGCAGGCCGGCCTCGGACGCGTCCAGGAGGCCCAGGGGGCCGCCCAGAAGCAGAACGCCGGCCCCGGCCAGGACCGCCTCGGCCAGCAGGTGGGGCAAAAGGACGGGCGACTGCCAGAGGTCCCGGCCTTCGCACTGCCCGAAGAGAAAGGCCGTGTAGCCGGCGGCGGCCAGGGCGAGCAGGGCCCCCGGCCAGGCAAGGCTGTCAGATAGGGCTTTCAGCCCCAGGAGACGCAGGGCCCACCAGAGGCCGACCCAGGCCCCGAAAACCCCCAGGATATACCCGCCGAGGGCCAGCCAGGAGCGGGGCTGGGCCTTGAGCAAAACGTACAAAAAGCGGTCGGGCCGGTCCAGGTCGACCACAAGGAGGAGGGCGGTGACTGCTACCAGCAGGGCCGAGACGAGGCCGGCGACCGTGCCGAAGAACATGTCCGACCGAAAGAGGCCGAGGGCCAGGCCCAGGGCGGCCAGGAAGTAGACCCCGGACCCCGCGGCCTTGGTCACCAGGTAGAGGGGCACCGGCCAGTGCCAGGGCCGCCCGTGGGGGACGTCGTAAACCGTCCGGGCCGGGGACCCGGCCAGGGTTTCGGGGGCCGGGGGCCCGGTGTAGGCGGTTGGGCCCCACTCGGCAAAGATATACTGGTCCCGCCGGGCGGCCTCCGGACTCAGGGAAGCCTGGTCGGCGTCGATGTAAAAGAGCTTTGGCCGGGTTCCCTGCTCCGGGCGGCGGACCGAAACGTCCCGGGCGGCCAGACGGCGGGAGATTTCGCTTTCGGGGTCGTCCAAATCCCCGGCGATGATGGCGTGGGTCGGGCAGACGATGACGCAGGCCGGCTCCAGGCCCAGGTCGGTCCGGTGACTGCAGAAGTGGCATTTGGCGGCGGTGTGGGTTTCGGGGTCGATGTAAATGGCGTCGTAAGGGCAGGCCTGCATGCAGGCCTTGCAGCCGATACACCGCTCCGGGTCGAACTCGACGATGCCGTCGGGCCGTTGGTACATGGCCCGGGTCGGGCAGATGTAAACGCAGGGCGGGTTGGCGCAGTGGTTGCAGCGGGTCACCTGGAAGTAGCGGCGGGTATCGGGGAAGGCGCCCTTTTCGACGTACTTGACCCAGGTGCGGAAGACGCCCAGGGACACGGCGTTCTCCAGCTTGCAGGCCACGGTGCAGGCGTGGCAGCCGATACACCGGGACTGGTCGATTAGAAAGCCGTAATTGGGCATCGGGCCTCTTGCAGGAGTATACCCGAGTTGGGGGACCGCCGGCAGAGCCTCAGTTCAGAACGCAGGGGACCGGGAAAGTTTCGGCTCCCCGGGGCGGGCCGAGGTGGCGGGTAAGCTCCCAGCAGTGGACGTCCGGCGGGATGTCTTCGCTGCGGACGCCGGCGTCCACCGGAATCAAAAACCAGATTCGGATAAGCCTTTCCTGGGCGTGGCCCCGGGGCGGCGGCTCATAGCGGCATACCGGCCGCCAGACGGCCCTGGACGGGTCAACATCGGCCGGAAGAAGATATTCCGCAATCTGCAGGCAATCCGGTATCCCGGGCCCAGGCGGTAGAACTTTGGGAAGGTCGGCTGTCCCGTAGGTCAGAATCTCGACCCGGTAAAGATAAAGGACCTCGCCCTGGCCCCGGACAAACTCAACCCTTGTGGCTACGGTGATATCGATAACGCAGCCCTGGGCCCGGGCCGGGACCTTGCCGACGGCCGAGAGGGCGACCATGTTTTGCACCCCCTCGGGTTTACGTTGAAACAAGTCATCTAACACCCTCCGCTATTCTGAGGCATTCGGCTTCGGGTAGGTTCCGGCAGGCTACCTCCCAGATGCTGATCTGGTCCCGCATAATGACGGTCATGGGCGCTCCCAATATGAGCGGCTCAACGCTGACCGCCGGCCGGCCCCCGACCAGGGCCGGACGCCAGGTACTCCCGGGGCGCAACCGCCGGCACCAGGGGCGGCCCGGCCTGGCGCAGAATGTTTACAAAGGCCCGCTGAGCCTCAGCCCCCTCAATCACATACATGCGGCCCACGCTTATTAACCGTTCCTCACAGGCCGAGGCCCGGGTCCCAAGGAGTCTTGCCCCGGGCGGCAGACACCCGGGCGTAAAATTCAGCTCGGACCGCGCAGCCTCTTCTTCCGTTGCGTCCCGGATATTGCTCCCGGCCCCGGTCCGGCGACATTTGGCGGACCGCCGTGTTAACAGGGCGTCGTGGTCGAAATTGGCCGGGTCAAAGAAAGTAAAACCGTTAAGCTCGCCCACGAAGAAGGGCTTGCGAGAAAACTCCTCAAACCGGACCCGGGGCTGGGCCCGGTCCGGCTCGGGCGGCTGAGCGGTGGCCGTAAGGCGGAGAAGGACCAACCCGACCGCTCCGGCCAGCACCAGCCCAACAAGGGCCAAAAGGACCGTCCTTTCCCGCCGAGCCAGGGGCATTCTTGCCTCCCGCCCACGTTCTTGAGACTATTTTAAAACGCGCCAACTGCCCATCAAATCAAACCCGGCAAAACAATCTGCCGGATCCGGCAAATTGTTTCGGTAAATGGAGGTGCCGGCCTATCGCCTGAGGGTGAAGCGACGAGTGCAATCCGCCGGGCTTGGCTGAGGCGAAAACCTCAGGAAACCGTCTGGGCGTCGGCATGCCCTGTGTCCCCTGTTTTAAAGACGTCAGCGATTCCCAAAGCGCTCACCCGGTCAAAACTGGCCGACCCAGGCTAAGCGGAACCTGCTCCCGCCCGGCCGGCGGGTTAAACAGGAATACCCGGACCCGGCCGATTTGGCCGCATGGGCAATCGAAGCTTGCGCCCCGGGGCACTGGCCCGAGGCAACACAGGAGGACGCCTATCGCGCCATTCGCAAGGCCCAAGGCGTGTGGTGTGGATGCATAGACCTTTTGCCGCGTCCGTTGACGCAATACGGCCGGCGGAGACTACGCCCGACCTGGGGCGGGGCCGGTGAGAAGGTCGTCGATGATTTGCCGGAGTACCTCTTCGGGGACGGCCCCCGGGACCCGCCGGCGGCCCCCAAAGACCAGGGCGGGCGCGGCCCGAATTCCCAGCCGGCCGGCCTCCGCCAGGTCGGCCTCCACGGCGGCCCGCGCCTCCGGCCCCCGTACGTCCCGTTCCCAACGGACCAGGTCCAGCCCCACGTCCCGGGCACACTCCCGCAGGACGCCGAAATCGGCAACGTTGCGGGTTTCGACGATGTGGGCCCGCTGAATCCGGTCAAACATGGCCCAGTGGGCCGCCGGTCCGCCCTGGAACTCGGCCGCCTTACAGGCCAGGAACCCGGGCATCGATTGGGCCCAAAGCATCTCCAGCTCGGACGCCGGCCTTAACCTAGAAGCCGCGGCCGAGGCCGGCGAAAAGCACCGGTGCTCCACCCGGACCCGCTCCCCGTAGTCCCCGACGACCCGCCTCAGCCTCGCCGAGGCCAGAAAGCGCAGCCCTCAGAGGAGGTCGTGGTAAAAGGTTATGACCAGCGGCCCGGCCATCTATTGATTATCCCCAAGGCTAACCCGTTGCGGGGGCCAGACCAGCAGGCCCTCCCACCGGGGCGGGACCTTCCGGAGCCGAAAACCCCCGTCCGCCGGCTCGGTCAGACGGGAAAGCAACCGCAGGAGGCGGGCCTCCTCGGGGCTTCCGGGGAGGATATAGAGCCGGTGCCGCAGGGCTTCCAGGGCCGCCTCCCGGCTGGGGAAGGGCCGGGGCGGCGCCTGCTGGACCATCTCCAGGTCCGGGTAAAGGCCCAGCTCCCACACCACCGGCAAAAGCAGTCCCAGGCCGGGCAGTCCCACCCGCCGCTCCCGCCGAACCAGACGCCAGGCCCGGCCGAAGGCGTTCACCGGGGCCTCCATGAACATTAAGATGAGCAGCCGCCGCCGGGCGTGCCCCGCAAGCTTTTTTATAAACAGGTCCACCCGCTCGACCCCGTACAGAACGTGGGCGCACAAAACCACGTCGTGGGGGGCGACCTCGGCCTCCTCCCAGGTGGTCTGAATTACCGCGACGTTGTTAATCCCGGCTTCCCGCCGGCTCGCCTCAAGGGCCTCGACCATGCTGGGGGACGGCTCCACCACGGTAACCTGCCGGCACCTCAGGGCGAGGGGGAGGGCAAACCGCCCGGCGCCCCCGCCCACATCCAGCACCGTGTCCTCCGGCCCGACGTGCCGCAGGATGGCCCCCAGGGCCGGGTCCGGGGGGCGGTGGGGGTCCTGGCGGAAGAAGGCGACGTGGGGCACCCAGAAGTCGGCCGGCTCCCCGGCCATGGCCCGGCGCGACTGGGCGTGGTGCGCCCGGACCTGGCGCACCCACCGCCGAAGGGCCGGACCGCCCGGCAAGGCCTCCCTAACCACCGGCCTCTCCTGTAAAGCTTCTCCCCAAGTTTACCGCCGGCCCCCGGCCCGCCGTCAAGGCCGGGACTTCCCCGGGACTTGGCAGCCGGCGGCCAGGCCCATTAGAATTTGACCGAAACACAGCCGGCAAAGGAGAAGCCCGCCATGCGCGCCGTCACCCTCCGCCAGCACGGCGGACCCGAAGTGCTTACCCCCGAGGAGGTCCCCACCCCCGAAATCCGCCCGGACGAGGTCCTCGTCCGGGTAAAGGCCTGCGCCCTCAACCACCTAGACCTCTGGATCCGGCAGGGGGTGCGGGGCTACCGGCTGAACTACCCCCATATCCTCGGCTGCGACGTGGCCGGCGTTGTCGAAAAAGTCGGGGAACTGGTCACCTGGGTCCAGCCCGGCGACGAGGTAGTCATCGCCCCGGGCATAAGCTGCGGCCGCTGTTGGGCCTGCACCCACGGCCAGGAGTCCCAGTGCCCCGATTACTCCATCCTCGGGGCCGGCCCCTATTGGGGCGGCTACGCCGAGTTCGTCAGGGCCCCGGGGGTCAACATCCTTCCCAAGCCCCCCGGCCTAAGCTTCGAGGAGGCCGCGGCCATCCCCCTCGTTTTCCAGACGGCCTGGCACATGCTGGTCAAGCGGGCCGGGGTCCGGCCCGGCGAGACGGTGCTGGTCCAGGCCGGCGGAAGCGGCGTCGGCAGCGCCGCCATCCAGATCGCCAAGCTCTTCGGGGCCTGGGTGGTTACCACCGCCTCCTCCGAAGAAAAGCTCAAAAAGGCCCGGGAGCTGGGGGCCGACGAAACCATCAACTACGCCGAGACCGACTTCGTTGCGGCGGTCCGCAACTTCACCGAGGGCCGGGGGGTAGACGTCGTCTTTGAGCACGTCGGGGGCGAGGTCTTCAGCAAAAGCATCCGGGTCCTGGCCCGGGGCGGGCGGCTGGTCACCTGCGGGGCCACCGCCGGGGCCACCCCCGAAATCGACTTACGGTACGTCTTTTCCCGCCAGCTGGCCGTCCTGGGGGTATATATGGGCTCCCGGGCCGACCTGCTGGAGGTCCTTCAGCAGGTGGAGGCCGGCCGGCTAAAACCGGTTATCGACCGGGTTCTTCCCCTGGAGCAGGCGGCCGAAGCCCACCGGATTTTGGCCGACCGGGCCCAGTTCGGCAAGGTGGTGCTGGTGCCCTAAGAGGCCGCCTCGGCCCGGTGCCCGAGGCAGGCCAGGATGCCCTCAACCATGTGGTCCGTCTGGTCGAAGAGCATCACGTTCACCCCGTGAATTCCCTCGGTCCGGCGCAGGCCGGCCACCAGCTCGGTCAGAAGCTCCAGGCCGGCCGCCCGGGGGTCCGACGCCCGGGCAAGCCGCTCCCGGACGGAGGCCGGCACCGGAATGCCCAGGTTCCGCTCCACCCGGCCGATATCCTGGACGTCGAGGACGGGCATCAGGCCGGCAATAAGATAAGGGCGCCGCTCCCCAAGGTCCCGGAGTCGGGCGGCCAGTTCGGCGATGGGCCCCAGCTCGAAGACGGGCTGGGTTTGAATAAAGTCGGCCCCGGCCTCCACCCGGCGGCGGGCCTGCCGAAAGGCCTTCTCCGCCGGGCCCGAAGTCACGTCGACGGCCGCGCCGACGAAGAAGCGGTGGCCCTCGGCCTTCTGCTCGGCAAAGAGGCGGATGAGGTCCAGGGTCGACAGGTCGTGGACAGCCTTAGCCTCCGGGTCCGGTCCTTTTTCAATGGGGTCCCCTTTAACGCAGAGGACATTCTGGACTCCCAGCACCCCCGCGGCCAGGATCTGACTGCTGATGGCCAGCCGGTTGCGGTCCCGGGTGTTCACCACCCAGATGGGGTCGATGCCGTGCAGCCGCAGGATATACGCGGCCACCAGGCTCTCCAGCCGGGGCCGGGCGGCGTGGTTGTTGGTCACCGTCAGGGCCACCGCGAACCGGCCCAGCCGCCGGGCCCGCCGGATGAAGCCGGTCAGGCGGGGCCGGCGGGGGGGCGAGACCTCCGAGGCGACCACAAACTCGCCCGCCGCCAGCCGGGCTTCCAGCGGGCTCGGCCCGCCGAGGGGTCGGGTCAAGACGGGCAGTTCCAATCCGCTGACCTCCCGAAAAAGCCGCAGGGTTCAATCCGTTATTTTACCAGCAGCCCGGCCGCCCTGCACCCGCTACTCCCGGGGAATGATGGGCAAAACCACGTGGGAGGGCCGATTCCGGTCGTGATAAACGGTGTTCACGGCCACCTGCCACCGCCCTATCGGCCCGAGGGGGTCCCCGGTGTTCGGGTTAACGTCGAACCGGGGCCAGTTGCTGCTGGAGATGTCGAGGCGGATGCGGTGGCCCTTTTTAAAAACATTGCTGGTCGGGTAGCAGGTTATGGTGAACTCGTAGACCCGGCCCGGCTCCATAAGCTCGGCCCTTTCAAAGCCGTTGCGGTAGCGGGCCCGGATGATGCTGTCGGTCAAGTTAAGGGCGTAGCCGTCGGGGTAGTCCTCGCTCGGGGGGTAAACGTCGATGAGCTTGGCCGTAAAGTCCGTATCCACCGCCGAGGAGCTGGCCCAGAGCCGGACGACGATGGGCCCCGTCACCTCCAGGTCGTGGGGGAGGGGGTCCGTCTGAAAAACCAGGACGTCGGGGCGGGTGGCCAGGGGGGCGGTGTCCTTGCAGTAAAAGAGCTCCCGCCGGCCCCGCTGGTCGAAGCCGCCCGGGGGAATCACATCCCCGGCCGCCGAGATGCTCCCCCCGATGGTGGGCACCGGGTCCAGCGGGTTGAAAAGAAAGCGGTCCGGGGGCTCTTCGCCCGGCGGCTCCGGGCTGAGCCTGCCGCCGGCCCGAAGGTAATACGGCGTCCATTGGGTTCGGGCCAGGGGCCACTCCCCCTCAAACCGCCAGTAGCCGCCGTGGAAGAGGCGGCCTTCGGGGGTTCGGTGGCCGTCGCCCGTGCCCATGACGAAGATTCTCACCGGCGGCTCGTCCATGACGCCGGTATCCAAGCCCTTAAGCCAGTAATCAAACCAGCGCAGCCGGAAGCCGTCGTAGTCGTCCAGGATGGCATCGGGCCCAAAGTCGACGTCGCCCGACCACGACTGCCGCAGGGTCGCCACCCCGTGGACCCAGGGGCCCATCATCAGCTTCATCGGGCTCCGCTTGCGTCGGCCGAACTCGACGAAATTTTCGGTGCTGGCCCGGGCATAGGTGTCGTACCAGCCGCTCAAAAAGTAGATGGGCACGTCGGCGTGCTGGTCGTAGTACTCTTCGACGGTATAACCATACTGTTTCCAGTAGTCGTCGTACTCCCCGTGGGTAAGCACGTCAAAGACCCACTGCTCGTAGGTGGGGAGGTGCCGGAGGGGGGTGGTGCCGGGCCGGAAAAGGGTCGGCTTCAGCCAGTAGTGGATTTTCTGGTAGGCGTCCAGCAGCATCTCCCGCAGGGCCCGGTTTCGCATCGCCTCCGGGCTGGTGGTGGCCATCCGGAAGGCGTAAACCACAAACCGGAGCTCCATCGCCCCGCCCTGGCGCATGGCGCACTTGTGGTAGTTGGACATCCCCTCACTTACGAACATGGCCGCCAGGCCCGGCGGGTTAAGGATGGCCAGAGCGTGCTGGTCGCTGGCCGTATACGAGAGGCCGATGGTCCCCACCCGACCGTTGGACCACTCCTGCCGGACGACCCAATCCAGGGTGTCGTAGCCGTCGGGGGCCTCCCGGGCGAAGGGATACCACTCGCCCCCGGAAAGCCCCCGGCCCCGCACATCCTGGATGACCACCACGTAGCCGTGGCGGGCGAAAAACCTGCCGGTGGAAACCAGCTCCAGGTTGGACTTATCGTAAGGGGTCCGCTCAACCAGCACCGGAAACCGGCCGGGCGCGGGCCGGCCGTCCAGGGCGGGCCGGTAAATGTCGGCCGCCAACCGAACCCCGTCCCGCATCGGGATGAACACATTACGCTCCACCACCACATCAAAAGACTGGGCCGACCCCTGGTAAGGCGTCTCCCGCATGCCGAGTTTGGCCTCCTTCGGTCGGTTTAAGCCTGGAAATCGGCCACCAGCTGTGAGTAGGCCTCGGCCAATTCGAGGGCCCGGTCCGGGTCCTCGCTTTCGGCGATGATGTGGACGATGGGCCGGTCGGCGTCGGGCAGAATCAGCACCCAACCGGCCGGCAGTTCCAGCTGAAAGCCGTCCACCTGGCGGGGCGAAAACTCGGGGAACCGTTCGTGAAAGCGGCGCATCACCCGCCCCTTCTTATCCCAGGGGCAGGGCACCCGCCGCCGGACCATATGGAGGGAGGGTATTTGGCGCACCAGCTCGCTCAAGGCCACCCCGTGCCTGGCCAGGAGGTCGGCCAGCTTGGCGATGGCAAAGAGGCCGTCCACGGCCGGCTGGAACCTGGGGAAGATAAAGCAGCCCTCGCCGTCGCCGGCAAAGGCCACCTGCTCGTGGGTGGCGGCCGCCATCAGGGCCTGGTGGCTGGCCCGGGTGCGCTGGACCTTAACCCCAAATTCCGCCGCCACCAGCTCCACCGCCCGGGTGGCCGTCACCGGCACGGCGACGACCCCGCCCGGGCCCTCCCGGAGCACCAGGGCGACCAGGGCCGTAAGCAGTTTCATCCCGTCGACGGGGAGGCCGGCATCGTCCACCACCCGGAGCCGCTCCCCCCCGGGCTCCAGGTGCACCCCGAGGGCCCCGCCAATGGCCCGGACGATGGCCGCCAGCCGCTGGATGGCCTGCTCCACCAGCTCCGGGGGCTGGGCCAGGCGGGCCTCATCCAGGGCGGCATTGAGGCTGATGACGTTAAGGCCGAGGCGTTCCAGAAGCTGGGGCAGGACCAGAACGCTGCTGCCGTGGGCGTAGTCCACCACCACGGGCGGCCGCCCGGAATCCGGCAGGCGGCCGTCGAAGGCTTTGATAAAAGCTTCCTCGTAGCGACCGACCAGATGGGGGGCGTCGACGATGCTGCCGATCTCGTCGAAGAAGACCCGCCGGACGTCCCCCCGGAAGAAGGCGTTTTCGATTTTACGTTCGGTTACCTGGTCGATATCCAGCCCCCGGGCGTCGAAAAACTTTATATCCACAACCCGCGGGTCGAAGGGGGAGAGGCGGACGTGGACCCCGCCGGCCGCGTCGGTTACGGCCGTAAGAAAGCGGGCCACCGGGGTGGGGGCGCTTTTAATGTCCAGGACGTTGATGCCGGCGGAAGGCAGGCCGGCGATAAAGGCCCGCTTGATCATCCGGGGGATGCGGTGGGGGTCCCGGTTGATGATGACCTTGGCCCCCTTGGGGAGGACGGTGCCGTAGGCAGCCCCCAGCTTGGCCGCAAATTCCGGCGTGAGCTCCATGTTGGCCAGGCCGCTCACCCCGAACCGGCCGAAGAGGGTCTTTCGGACCCTTGGGGCCCAGATGATGCTCTCCGAAACGATGGCCCCGCTTTCGATCTCCTTTTTAGGCCAGATTTTCACTTCGGGCTGGATTACGGCGTCTTCGCCGATAATGGTTTCATCCCCCACCACCGCCCCCTCCATCACCATGGCCCGCTTGCGGACGTTGACCTGGGAGAGGAGCACCGCCCCCCGCACCTGGGCCCGGGGGGCGATGTAGCAGTCCCGCCAGATGATGGCCCGGTGGACCTCGGCCCCCTCGTCGACGATGGTGTTGCGCCGGATCACCGCCGGGCCGATGACGGTGGCCCCCCGCAGGATCCGGCAGCCGCTGCCGATGTAGACGGGCCCGACGATGTTGGCCCCGGGGGCGAGCTCCACGTCCTCGGCCTCAACCCAGATGCCGTTCCCCAGGTCGAGGCCGAGGGGCCCCAGGTTCACCTGCCCGTTCAGGAGGTCGAAGCTGGCCCGAATGTATTCCTGGATGCTCCCGATGTCGGTCCAGTAGCCCCGGACCACGTGGCCGAAGAGGCGCTCCCCCTGCTGGAGGAGCTTCGGAAAGAGGTCGGCGCTGAAGTCGTAGGGCCGGTCGGGGGGAATGTGCTTTAAGACCTCCGGCTCAAGGACGTAGATGCCGGTGTTTACCGTATCGCTTATAACCTGGCCCCAGTCCGGCTTTTCCTGGAACTGCCGGACCCGGCCGTCGGGGCCGGTCGCCACCACCCCGTACTCGAGGGGGTTGGGGACCCGGTAAAGGGCGATGGTGACCAGGGCCTGACGGGCCCGGTGGGCCTCGACCACTTCGGTCAGGTTAACGTCCGTTAAGGCGTCGCCGCTTATGACCAGGAAGGTGCCGCTGATGTCCCGCTCGGCCAGCTTGACCGACCCGGCCGTTCCCAGCGGGGTCGGCTCCAGGCTGTAGGTTATCCGCAGGCCGAAGGCCCGGCCGTCGCCGAAGTAATCGAAGATGTGGGAGGCCAGGTAATGGACGGTGATGATAACGTCCGTAAAGCCGTGCTCCCGGAGCAGGGTAAGCACGTGCTCGAGGCAGACCCGGTTTACGACGGGGACCATCGGCTTCGGGCGGTTTAAAGTGAGGGGGCGCAGTCGAGCCCCCTCGCCGCCGGCCATCACGACTGCTTTCACCAGAACCTCAGCTCCCGGACGGGGTCGAACGGCCTAACCGGCCCACCCAGAAACCACCGGGGGTTTCAACCGTAGTCTAGCCGAATCCCCGGCCCACCGTCAAACCGAAAAAGCTTACCTTGATGCCCGGAAAAGGCCGATGCCGCAGACGGCCGTGAGTAGGGTGATGATAACGGCCGAGGCAACGCACCAGACGCACCACGCCCTGAGCACGAAGGCCTCGACGGCCGTAAGGTACATTGAAAAGACCCAGCTCCCGAGGGCCAGCCCGAAGGCCAGGACCCTGACCCAGACGGCGGCCCGCAGGCCCGGAAGAAGCCCGGCAACGCCCAGACCGGCCAATGCGAGGTAAGCGGCCAGACCCCAGAGGGCAACCGGCAGGCCGAGGAGCTCGGAGAAGCGGCTGGCATTGACGAGGTCGCAGCCTTGAAGCCCGACGCACACGGGCGTTTTGCCCGTAAGCCGGGTCCAGCTCAGGTAGCCGGCTACACCCGCCCCGGCCAGGGCCAGGCCGACCTGAACGAGGCCCAGCCTTTCGGCCGGGTCGGCCTTAGCCCCCACCGAGGAGCTGTTCGATGTACCGGTCATAGGTACCCAAGTCGTACAGTCCCTCGAAAATCCGGCCGTTTATGACCACCGTGGGCGTGGACCGGATGCCCCGCTGCCGGGCCTGCTCGGCCGACGCCGCAACAAACCGGGCGTAGCGGCCCGAAGCGAGGCAGGCCCTGAAACCCTCCACGTCGGCCCCGACACTCCGGGCAAAATCGGTAAGCCGGCCGTCGCTCAGCCAACCCCGGTTCTCACCCCGCTGGTTGGCAAAGACCAGATACTGGTATTCCCAGAACTTACCCTGCTCGGCGGCGCAGGCCGCCGCCTCCGCCGCCCGGAAGGACTCCGGGCCGATGAACGGAAAGTAGCGAAAGACGACGTAGGCCTGCCCGCCCTTAACATACTTGGCGTCCAGCTTCGGGGCGACGTCCACCGCATACCGGGCGCAGTAAGGGCACTGGAAGTCGGCAAACTCCTCGATGACAACCCTGGCCCGGGGATTACCCTTGTATGGATAGCCGTCGGGGGTGAGGCCGGTCGGAAAGTCCACCGGGGGCGGCGGCCCGAAGGCGGGAGGGGCGGCCGTCTGAAACTGAATGGCCATGAGGCCCACAGCCCCAACCACCGCGGCCACCACGACGACGGCCGCCAGCGGGGGGATCCGGCCCTTCCGACGCCTGGCCACCATGCTGTCCGGCCTATTTTAGCACAAGTTCGGCCCGGCGGCCCAGTGTATAATTCTTTACGGCAGGACGCCCCAGACATGTTCGAAACCCTTTCGGAGAAACTTCAGGAAGTTTTTCGCAAGCTCGGCGGGCGGGGCCGCCTTACCGAGGCCGACGTGGATGCCGCCCTGCGGGAGGTGCGGGTTGCCCTCCTGGATGCCGACGTAAACTACCGGGTTGTTCGGGATTTCGTGGGGCGGGTCCGGGAGCGGACCGTCGGGGCCGAGGTTTTAAAACACCTTTCTCCGGCCCAGCAGGTCATTAAAACCGTCTACGAGGAGCTGGTCAACCTGCTGGGACCGGCGGCGCCCCGCCTGGAGCCTCCCCCCCAGCCCCCCGGGATCGTCATGCTCGTCGGCCTTCAGGGCTCGGGCAAAACCACGACGGCGGCCAAACTGGCCCTCTACCTGCGCCGCCAGGGCCAGCGCCCCTATTTGGTCGCCGCCGACCCATACCGGCCGGCGGCCGGAGCCCAGCTGGAAACCCTGGGCCGCCAGCTAGATATCCCGGTTTACCACGATTCGGCGGGCCGGGATGCCCTGGCCATCGCCGAAACCGGCCTGCGCCGGGCCCGGGAGGCCGGGGCCACCTGGGTGATCCTGGATACGGCCGGCCGCCTCCACATCGACGACGCCTTAATGGCCGAGCTCGAGGCCCTCAAGGCCCGGCTGCGGCCCCACGAGGTGCTCCTGGTGGCCGACGCGATGACCGGCCAGGACGCCGTCCGGACGGCCGAAGAGTTCCACCGGCGGGTGGGGCTCACCGGGGTGGTCCTGACCAAGCTGGACGGCGACGCCCGGGGCGGGGCGGCCCTCTCCATCCGGGCCGTCACCGGGGTGCCCATCCGGTTCATCGGGGTCGGGGAAAAGCCCGACGCCTTAGAACCCTTCTACCCCGACCGGCTGGCCTCCCGAATCCTGGGGATGGGCGACGTCCTTACCCTCATCGAGAAGGCCCAGGAAGCCTTCGACCGGGAGCAGGCGAAGGCCTTAGAAAAAAAGCTCCGGACGGCCACCTTTACCCTTGAGGATTTCCTCAATCAGCTCCAGCAGGTGAAGAAGATGGGACCCCTCCAGCAGCTGCTGGAGATGATTCCCGGCTTCAGCCAGGCGGCCAAACACCTGCCGGCCGAGGCCTTTGACGAGCGCCAGCTCAAGCGGGCCGAAGCCATTATCCTCTCGATGACCCCTGAGGAGCGGCGGCGGCCGGAGATAATCGACGGCAGCCGGAAGCGCCGGATCGCCCGGGGCAGCGGCACCTCCGTCCAGGAGGTTAACCAGCTTCTCAGCCAGTTTTTCCAGACCCGCCGGCTGATGAAGGAGCTGATGGCCGGGGGCGGTCGCCGGCCGGGCCTCCGGTTCCCCTTTTAAACCCCGCCAACCGGCTTAAATGACCGAGACCCTGACCATCAAAGAAGACGATATCTTCCTGGTCTCCGACCGGCTGGGGGACATCCCGGCCGACGGCGGCCTGGCCGTGGGCCTCTTTTACCGGGACACCCGCTATTTATCCCTTTACGAGCTTTCGATTAACGGCCAGCGGCCGGTGGTTTTAACGTCGTCGGCCGAGCACAACTTCATGGCCAACCTCCAGTTCGCCACCCCCCGCCTGGACCTGCCCGACGGCCGGGTCGTCCTGCCGGCCACCATCAGCGTCTGGCGCAACCGCTTCATCGACGGGGCCCTCTACGAGCGGGTGGGCTTTCACAATTACAACCTCTTTCCGGTGACCGTCCGAATCCGGCTGCGGCTGGCCGCCGACTTCCGGGATATGTTCGAGGTCCGGGGCTTTGTTCGGCGGCCGGAACCGCCCGGGGGCCGGCCGCCGGTCGCCCACCTGCCGCCCGGGGTTGAAGGCCGCCGGATAACCCTGGCCGCGGTCGGCCAGGACGGCCTCGAAAGGCGAACCGAGGTCGCCTTTCTGGACGGCGACTTCGAGCCGGAGGTCTCGGTAAATCAGGGCCTTCTGCCCGTGGCCGTCGCCCCGGCCGCCACCGTCCCCGATGCCAGCGTCCCGGCAACGACCGTCCCCCAGCCGGTCTGGGTGGTGGAAGCCGCCTTCGACCTGGAGCTTCCGCCGCGCCGCCCCGTTTTCTTCACCCTTCGGGTGACCCCCGAAGGGACCCGGCCCGAGGGCGAGGAGCCCTTCGAGGCCCGGGTCCGGCGGCTCCAGCGGGAATACGACGCCTGGCTGGGGGAGGCCACCGAGGTCTGGTCGGACCATGAGGTCTGGAACCGCCTGGTCAGGCGGAGCCTGGTAGACCTGCGCCTCCTGGCCGAAGCGACCCCCTTCGGGCCCATAATCCACGCCGGGATACCCTGGTTTGCCTGTCCCTTCGGCCGGGACCTGGCCATCACCGCCTGGCAGACCCTTATGTTTAAGCCCGAGCTGGCGGTGGCCGCCCTCCGGCTGCTGGCCCACTATCAGGGCCAAAAGGTGGACGACTTTACGGACGAGGAGCCCGGCCGGGTCATGCATGAGCTCCGGCGGGGGGAACTGGCCAACCTGGGCATCATCCCCCACCGACCCTATTACGGCTCCGTGGACGCCACCCCCCTCTTCGTAATCCTGCTGGCCGAAACGGTGCGCTGGACCGGGGACATCGGCCTGGGCCGGGAGCTTTTCGAAAACGCCACCCGGGCCATCGAGTGGGTGGAAAACTACGGGGATAAGGACGGCGACGGTTATGTCGAGTACCTGACCCGCTCGCCTTTGGGGATCAGGCACCAGGGCTGGAAGGA
Source organism: Dehalococcoidia bacterium (assembly GCA_034434875.1). GTDB lineage: Bacteria > Chloroflexota > Dehalococcoidia > JAUQQI01 > JAUQQI01 > JAUQQI01. The sequence goes on from DAOTYJ010000058.1 coordinate 20,488, forward strand.
CAGCGAGACCCCCATCCTTGACGAGCGGGGCCGGCCGGTGGACCCTCCCATCGCCCTGGCCGAGGTCCAGGGCTACGTCTATGCCGCCTACCTGGCCTACGCCGACCTGCTGGAGTGGCTGGGCCGTCCGGGCGCGGCCGAGTTCCGCCGGCGGGCGGCCGACCTGGCCGAGCGATTTAACCGGGATTTCTGGGTCGAAGAGGAGGGCTTCTTTGCCGTCGCCCTGGACGCCGGCAAGCGTCCGGTCCGGACCCTGGCCTCGAACCCCGGCCACTGCCTCTGGGCCGGGGTCGTCGCCCCCGATAAGGCGGGCCGGTTTGCGGACCGGCTTTTGCGGCAGGATATGCTGAGTGGTTGGGGTCTGCGGACCCTGAGCCGTGAGGTGCCGGGCTTCAACCCGATGAGCTACCACAACGGCAGCGTCTGGCCCCACGACAACTCCTTAATCGTCGCCGGCCTGAAGCGGTACGGGTTTAGCGAGCAGGCCAACCTGGTCATCAGCCAGATTTTCGATGCGGCCCAGACCTTTCGCTACCTGCGGCTGCCGGAGCTCTTCTGCGGCTTTACCCGGGACCGACGGTATTACTCGGCCCCGGCCGAGTATCCTTTAAGCTCCAGCCCCCAGGCCTGGGCGGCCGGGTCGGCCCTCTCTTTTTGTCAGACGATACTGGGCATCCGGCCGGACGCAATCCGGAACCGTTTAGACCTTAATCCGACCCTGCCCCCGTGGCTGAGCGAGGTGATGGTGCGGCGGCTGCGGGTTGGGCGGGCGGAGCTGGACCTCCGGTTTCGGGGGGTAGACGGCCGGACGACTACCGAAGTCCTGGGCATCCGTGGTACGATCGACATTCGGTGGCCGGCATCCGAATCCTTCTGACCGTACTGGCCCTGGGCCTGGCGGCGGCCGCCGCCACACCGGGCCAGCCGGCGGGTTTCCCGGCCGCCCAGCAGACCCCGACCCCGACGGCGCCGCCCCGGACGCCCGGGCCGGCCAGTCCGACCCCTACCCCGGCCGTCCGGACGCCGGTGCCCCCGAGCCCGACCGCCGTCCCGGCTACCCCGACCGCCGTCCCGGCCACCCCGACCCCCCGGCCCACGCCCCCGGC
>DAOTYJ010000059.1:0-3172 GCA_034434875.1 Dehalococcoidia bacterium
GTGCCCACCACGGTGCAGGGGCCCGGGGCGCCCTCCCGCCGGACGAAATCGGCGATGATGCGGCCGTGGGGTTCGGCCGCCCCGGCCAGCATCACCCCAACGCAGTCGAAACAGGCGTCCCGGACGACCCGGTAGCAGTCCTCGGGGATGGCTTCGGGGTTCGTGCCCACGATAAACTCGGCAATGGCCTCTTCAACTTTGCCCATCTTTTTCCTCCCTTTAGCGGCTTCTAAGCCGGGGGTCCAGAATGTCCCGGAGGGTGTCCCCCAGCAGATTTATGGCCAGCACCAGCAGGCTCAGGACCAGCCCCGGGAAAAAGGCCAGCCAGGGGGCCGTCACGATGTAGGTCCGGGCGCTCCCGGTCATCATCTGCCCCCACGATGGGGTGGGGGGCGGCGTGCCCAGCCCCAGGAAACTGAGGGCCGCTTCGGCGACGACGGCCGACCCGAGGCTGGCCGTGGCGACCACCATCAGGGGCCCGAAGGCGTTGGGCAGGAGGTGGCGGAGGATGATCCGCCGGTGGGTGCAGCCCACCACCCGGGCCGCCTCAATGAACGGCTCCTCTTTAATCCCCAACGCCACGGAGCGCACGACCCGGGCCGTCCCGGGAAGCAGGGCGATGCCCACCGCCAGGATCACGTTGCGGACGCTGGTTCCCAGCATCGCCACGATGGCCAGGGCCAGGATGAGGGTGGGCAGGGACATCAGGGCGTCGATGGCCCGCTGGACCAGCAGGTCAAACCAGCCCCCCAGGTAGCCCGAAACCAGGCCGACGGCCGCCCCGAGGCTTACCCCCAGCCCCACGGCCGCAATCCCGACCACCAGGGAGACCCGGCCGCCGTACACCACCCGGCTGAAGATGTCCCGGCCGAAATCGTCGGTGCCCATGATGAAGGGCCAACCGGGGGGTGAAAGCACGTGGTCGGAATGGATGGCCTCCGGGTCAAAAGGGGCCACAATCGGGGCCAGGGCCGCGGCCGAGAAAACCAGGACGGTGACCAACAGGGCCGCCGCCCCCAGGGGCCGCCGGAGGAGCTGGCCGGCCAGGCGGCCTGGCACCCGCCGGCGGGCCCCGGAAAGGCCGGTTCCTAGCCCGACTACCGCCATGGGCCGCTTTCCAGCCGGATTCTGGGGTCGAGCCAGGCGTAGGCGATGTCTACCGCCAAGTTGATGACGATGACAAAGCCGGCGGTAAGGAGCACATTTGCCTGGAGCTGGGGGTAATCCCGGACGGAGATGGCCCAGAGGGTGAGGCGGCCCAGGCCCGGCAAGGAGAATATCTGCTCAATGACCACCACCCCGCCCACCAGGACCCCCAGCTGGGCTCCGGCCAAGGTGATGGTGGGAATGAGGGCGTTGCGCAGCACGTGCCGGACCACCACCTGCGTCTGGCTCAGGCCCTTGGCCCGGGCCACCCGGACGTAGTCCTGGCCCAGTACCTCCAGGGTCTGGGACCGAACCATCCGCATTAAGAAGGCCGCGTAATAATAGCCCAGGGCCAGGGCCGGCAAAAGAAACTGCTTGAGGTTCTCCCCCAGGTCTTCCGTCGGGCTAACATACCGGGAGCTGGGGGCCCATCCGGCCAGGACAGCCGGCAGCATCAGAAACATCGTCCCGAGCCAGAAGGGCGGGATGGCCAGGCCGGCCACGCTCACCAGTCTTACCAGGTAGTCCACCGGGCTCTCCCGGGCCACGGCCGAAAGGAGGCCCGTGGGGACGGCCACCACCAGGGCGATCCCCATGGCGAGCAAGGCGAGTTCGGCGGTGATGGGCAGGGCGAGCAGGACCTCGTGGGTTACCGGGTTGCCGGTCCAGAGGGAGAGGCCCAGCTCGCCCCGGACCACGTTGGCCAGCCAGATAAAATACTGGGCCCAGAGGGGCTTATCCAGGCCCAGGACCCGGCGCATCTCGGCCGCCTCCGGGGTTTCCCCCGACTCCCCCAGCCGCATGGTCACCACATCCCCGGGGATGAGCCTGATTACGGCAAAGACCAGCAGGCTGGCCAGGAGCAGGACGGGGACGGCCAGAGCGAGCCGCCTCAGGACGTAGTAAACCATGCCGTGACTTCAGGCCCGGACCTTCGCCGGGGTGTAGGATATTACCCCCGCCGCCTCCAGCTCGGCTACCTCCCCGTCGGAATAGCCCAGAAGTCCGCTGAGCACCTGCCGGGTGTGCTCGCCCAGGCAGGGGGCCGGACGCCGAACCCCTCCCGGCGTCCGGCTCAGCCGGAAGGGCCAGGTCCGCTGGAGCTGCGGTCCGCCCACCGGGTGGTCGACCCGGACGTAAAATCCCCGGGCCTTAAGGTGGGGGTCTTCCAGCAGGTCCCGGCCGTTAAGGACGGCCCCGGCCGGAACCCCGGCCTCCTGGAGCAGGCGCATCGCCTCGGCTTTGTCCCGGCCGGACGTCCAGCTCCGGACCAGTTCGTCCACCTCGGCCGCCCGGACCCAGCGGGCCGGCAAGGTCGCAAACCTGGGGTCGGCGGCCAGCTCGGGCCAGCCCATCAGCCGGCAAAGGGCGGCCCACTGACGGTCATTTTCAATGGCGATGGCCACCCAGGCGTCCTCCCCCCGGCAGGGATAGCACCCGTGGGGGACCATAGACGGGTGTCGGCCCCCCGCCGGCCGGTGCCGGCGGCCGTTAACGGTAAAGTCAAGGACGATTTCCCCCAGCATGGCCGTTACCAGCTCCCGCTGGGAGAGGTCGATGTAAATTCCCCGGCCGGTGACACGCCGGTACCGGAGGCCGGCCAGGATAATCCCGGCCCCAAGCAGGGATACCACCTGGTCCGGGTAGTTGACGTCGTTGCCCGACCAGACCGGGGAATTTTCGTCGTAGCCGGTGACCGACATCAGCCCCGAAAGCGCATCCAGGGTGGAACCGTAGGACGCATACCCGGCCTCCGGGCCGTCGTTTCCCTGGCTGGAGAAGGAGACCATTACCAGGTCGGGCTTCACCTTCCGGAGCTCTTGGTAGCCCAGGCCGAGCCGCTCCATAACACCGCGGCGGAAGTTCTCCGTCACCACGTCGCTTATGGCCACCAGCCGCAGAAAGACCTCCCGCCCCCGGGGGTGCTTGAGGTCGAGGCTTATCCCCAGCTTGTTGCGGTTGACCACGTTAAAGGGGGGGCTGGCGTCCCAGGGCCTTTCCACGTGGGCCGGCGGGGTGAGGCCGC
>DAOTYJ010000060.1:0-59205 GCA_034434875.1 Dehalococcoidia bacterium
CGCTGCATGATGCCGTCGGGGCCGGGCCTGAAGCCCGCCTGCTCCAGAAGCTGGCGGGCCTTCTGGGGGTTGTACTCGGGCGGCTTGATGTTGGGGTTGTAGGCCCAGGAGGCCGGGGGCATGTGGCCGGCCATCTGAACCCCCTCCCCCAGCAGGACCTTCTCGACGATGGACTTCATGTCCACGGCGTGGGCGAGGGCCAGCCGCACCCGCCGGTCGTCCAGGGGCGGCCGGGCCAGGTTGTAGCCGATGTAGGTATAGCCCAGCCCCAGGTACTTGCGGATCTCCAGGTGGGCCTCCCGCTGGACCTCGGCCAGGTCCTTGGGCTCGATGCTGCCGATGTCCACCTCCCCGGTCTTGAGCTGGGCCACCACCACGGTGGCGTCTTTGACCACCTTTCGGATGAACTCGTCGATGTAGGGGCCGCCCTGGCGCTTCCACCAGTTCTCGTTGCGCACCAGGGTGATGTGGTCGTCCTTTACCCACTCTTTGAACTTAAAGGGCCCGGTGCCCACCGGCTGGCGGTTAAATTCGTCGGTGTTTATATCCTTGCCCTCCAGCAGGTGGCGGGGCAGGGGCCGGAGGAAGGCCATGGACGAGACCAGGAAGGGGCAGTAGGTCTCGGTGAGGGTGACCTGCAGGGTGTAGTCGTCGACGACCTTCACCCCTTCGGTGTCTTTTACCTTGCCCTGAATCCGGTCCCTGGCCCCCTTCACCAGCTCGAAGAGGTTTTTCCGCACCGTCCGGGTGTTCGGGTCCAGGATGGCCTCGATGGTGAATTTAACGTCGTGGGCGGTGAAGGGCTTGCCGTCGTGCCACTTGACGTTCTTGTGGAAATAAAACGTGTACGTAAGGCCCTCTGGGGAGATCTCCCACCTTTCGGCCAGGTGGGGTATCGGCTGGCCGTTGTTCGGGTCGATGTCCACCACGCTGTCGAAAACCCGGGCGATAATTTCGCCGGAGGGAACGTCGGTGGATAGGATGGGGTTAAGGATCTGGGCGTCGGCGAAGGTTCCGTAGATGACGGTGCCGCCGTAAGTGGGTTTGACCTCCTCCCGCCCGGGCTGGGGGGCCGGCGCCCCCGGCGCGCAGGCCCCCAGGGCCGCCGCCATCCCCAACCCAGCGGTCCCGGCCAGAAACTCCCGCCGACTGACCTTCTGCATCCTGCGACCTGCCTCCTTTTCCGTGAATTTCGGCGGCCGCGGCGTCCCCCAACCCGCCTCTGACCGCTGGCCGATTATAAAGGCGGCCTGCGAAAACTGTCAAGTGCCGGCAAGGCTATTTTTTAACGCGGACGCCAGTGGGACCTTATTTCAGCCCCCGGAGGGGGCGGGAGGCGGCCCAGATGGCCGTAATCAAGCCAAAGCTTATAACCCCGGTGAGGGCCACCGCCGGGGGCGGCCCGATTCGGTCGGCCAGGGCGCCGGCAAGGAGGGAGCCTAAGGACTGCAGGCCCCAGGTGAGCATGTAGATGCTCATCACCCGGCCCTGGTAGGCGGCGGGAACGGCCCCCAGGGCCAGGCCGGTGTTGAGGGTCTGGAAGAGGGCCTGGGTGAAGCCGGCGGCCGTCAGGGCGAGGAGGGCGAAGCCGAAATCGGGCACCAGGGCGAAGCCCACCACGGCCAGGGAGAAGGCCAGGCCCGAGGCGAGTAAAACGGGTCCCCGGGGCAGCCGGGGGCCGATAAAGGCCACGGCCACCGACCCCAGCAGGGCCCCCACCCCACTCGCCCCGTAGAGGAGGCCCAGGCCCCCGGCGCCCACCCGCAGGATATCCCGGGCAAAGACGGGCACCAGGGGCACAAAGGCCATCCCGAAGACGGAGGGGACCAGGCTCAGCAGTAGCAGGCTGAAAACCGGCCGGTTAGACCAGATGTAGCCCAGGCCCCCGAGCACGTCCTGCCAGACGGTGCCCCGGACGGGCGGGTCGGGGGCATCCGGCCGCCGGGGCCGAATCCTGGCGGCCATCCAGACAAGTCCCAGGTAGCAGGCGGAGGTGAGCCAGTAGACCCCGGCCGTCCCGATGACGCCCACCAGCACCCCGGCCAGGGCGGGGGCGACGATGCGGGTGCCGTTCACCACGGCGGAATTCAGGGCGACGGCGTCCTGGAGGGCCCGGCGGGGGACCAGGGCCGGGATGAGGGACTGGCGGGCCGGGATATCGAAGGCCCAGACCACCCCCATACCGGCCACCAGGCCCACGAAGACGGGGACGGTTATCAGCTTGAGGCTGACGAGCAGGGCCAGGAGGGCGGTCAGGGCCGCCAGCACCGACCGGGTGGCCACCACCAGCCGGGCCCGGTCGACCCGGTCGGCCACCGCCCCCCCGAGCAGGGAAAGCAGAAAGAGGGGGATGTTGGCGGCGGCGCTGACGATGCCCAGCAGAAAGGCCGAATCGCTCAGCTCCAGGACGAGCCAGCCCTGGGCCACGTTCTGCATCCAGAAGCCGCTTAGGGCAAAGAGCTGGCCCAGCCAGAGGAGGCGGAAATCCCGGTAGCCCAGGACCCCGGGCCAGCGGAAAGGTCGGCCGGCCGCCCGTCCCGGTTCCGGCCGGAACTGGACCTGGGCCGGAATGTCGTCGCCGTCCGGCGGGCTCAACCCCGCACCTCCGGGTCCGGCCCGGGGTCTTCGAGCCCCGCCGGCAGTTTCAAAATAAAAAGGGCCATTTTTATAAAATCCGGTCGGCCCTCTCGGCGTCCGACCGGTACCCAACGGCCGGCGGCCGCTGGCTAGGTGGCCGCCGACTCCACCTGGTCCAGCTCCAGCAGGAGGGTCCGGTAGCGCTCCAGCCGTTCGGCCCACCGGGTCCGGAGCTGGGCTAGCTGTTCGATCTTGTGGTCGATGAGGCGAATCTGGGACTCGCTGGCCTCGATGGCGTGCAGGAGCCGTTTGCGCCGCTCGCTGGGGTCGATCTTATCCCAGTCGGCCCGCAGCTGGCTTTTGATCTCGGCCGCGTCCAGGATCTGGCGGATCTCGTTGAGGGAGAAGCCGAGAAGCTGGGTCAGCTGCTTTATCTGCTCGAGGCGCTGGACGTCCTCTTCGGAGTAGAGCCTGAAGCCCCCCTCCATCCGGGTGGGGGGCCGGAGAAGGCCCCGCTCCTCGTAGTAGCGGATGGTCCGCTGGGTGAGGCCGGTGCGCTGGGCGACCTCACCGATCTGCATGTAGCGGCCCTTGCCGTCGCCTTCCATCGGTCCCTGCCCCCCATTATACCCGGGACCTGCCGTTTACGTCAAAGTACGATTTCGCCCGGGGTTGCGTCAAGGCCCCCATCTTAGGTAGCATCTTTTAAAGAGCTTCGGCAGGAGACACTCAGAATGGAGAGGCTTCCCAGTCGCGACGTCCTCCAAGGGCCCGAGCGCGCCCCGGCCCGGGCCTACCTGCGGGCCATGGGCCTCAGCGACGAGGACCTGGCCAAACCCTTCGTCGGCATCGCCAGCACCTGGAACGAGGCCACCCCCTGCAACATCGGCCTGGCCGCCCTCGCCAAGCAGGCCGCCGCCGGGGTTAAGGCCGGCGGGGGGACCCCCCGGGAGTTCGTCACCATCGCCGTAAGCGACGGCATCGCCATGGGCTACGAGGGGATGAAGGCCTCCCTGGTGAGCCGGGAGGTTATCGCCGACTCCATTGAGCTGATGGTCTTCGCCCACGGCTACGACGCCGTCGTCGGCCTGGCCGGCTGCGACAAGAGCCTGCCCGGCACCCTGATGGCCCTGGCCAGGCTCAACCGCCCGGGCATCTTCGTCTACGGCGGGAGCATCAAGCCCGGGGTCTTCGAAGGCCGCAACGTCACCATCCAGGACGTCTTCGAGGCGGTGGGGGCCTATGCCGGCGGCCGCATCTCCGACCGCCAGCTTTACGAGCTGGAGTGCCGGGCCTGTCCCGGGGCCGGGTCGTGCGGCGGCCTCTTTACGGCCAACACCATGTCCTCGGTGGCCGAGGCCATCGGCATGGCCCTGCCCGGCAGCGCCTCGCCCCCGGCCGAATCGGAGGCCCGGGCGTCCGTCGCCTACGAAAGCGGCCGGCAGGTGATGGAGCTTCTGCGCCGGGACATCCGGCCCCGCCAGATCCTGACCCGGCAGGCCTTTGAAAACGCCATAACCGTGGCCCTGGCCATGGGCGGGTCCACCAACGCCGTCCTCCACCTGCTGGCCCTGGCCCGGGAGGCCGGGGTGCCCCTGAGCCTGGACGACTTCGACCGGATCTCCAGGCGCACCCCCCTCATCGCCGACATGAAGCCGGCCGGCCGCTACGTGATGACCGACCTGGACGAGGTTGGGGGCGTCCCCACCGTCATGAAATACCTGCTGGACGCCGGCCTCCTTTACGGGGACGTTCTGACGGCGACGGGCAGGACCCTGGCCGAGAACCTGCGGGACCACCGGATTCCCCCCGACCAGGATGTGGTCCGCCCCCCGGCTAACCCCCTAAAGCCTACGGGCGGCCTGGTGGTCCTCCGGGGCAGCCTTGCCCCCGAGGGGGCGGTGGTGAAGGTCACCGGCCTCAAGCGGCTCTACCACCGGGGCCCGGCCCGGGTCTTCGACCGGGAGGAAGAAGCCTTTGCCGCCGTCCAGGGCCGGCAGATAAAGCCCGGGGACGTGGTGGTCATCCGGTACGAGGGCCCTAAGGGCGGGCCGGGCATGCGGGAGATGCTGGCCGTAACCGCCGCCATCGTCGGCCAGGGCCTGGGGGAAGAGGTCGCCCTGGTGACCGACGGCCGCTTCTCGGGGGCCACCCGGGGCCTGATGGTGGGCCACGTGGCCCCCGAAGCCTTCGTGGGCGGGCCCCTGGCCCTCCTCCGGGACGGGGACATGGTGGTGGTGGACGCCGAGAACGGCCGGCTGGAGGTGGAGCTTACGGCCGGGGAGCTTGAGGCCCGGGCCCGGGCCTGGCGGCGGCCGGCACCCCGGGCCACGTGGGGGGCCCTGGCCAAGTACGCCGCCCTGGTGGGCTCGGCCAGCGAAGGGGCCGTCTGCACCCCCGCCTTCTAGGGGAGAATTTTATGCCCAGGCGGTGGGGGCGGGCGGTCCTCCTGCTGGGGGCGCTACTGGTTTCCTGCGCCCTACCCCCGGCCGCGGCCCCGCCGGAGCAGGCGGGAGGAACCGGGCCCGGGGCGGCGCCCCTGGTCCTGCCCCCGGCCCCACCCCAGCCCACCCCCAACCCCCACCGGGAGGGCCGCCTGGCGGGTCGGCGCATCTGCGTCGACCCCGGCCACGACGCCGTCTACAACCCGGGGGCCTCGGCCCGGGATGAGGCCGGCCGGGTCATCTTCGACGAACACGACCTCACCTTCGGGGTGGCCGTCCGCCTCCGGGGCCTCCTCGAGGCCGAGGGGGCCGAAGTCTGCCTCACCCGGAACGACCAGGGCCTCCTCCAAAGGGAGCCCTACGATATCAACGGCAACGGGACGGTGACCCGGCCGGAGGATGTCGTCGAGCGGGCCCAGCCCCGCATCGACGTTATCAACGCCTTCGGGGCCGAGGTGATGGTCTCCGTCCACTTCAACGGCTCCGCCGACCCCCGCCTTAAGGGGACCGAGGTCTACTTTTCCGACGTCCCCGACCAGGGGCCCGAGAACCGCCGGCTGGCCCAGGCCCTCCTCGACGGCCTGCTGGACGCCCTTACCCGGGCCGGCTACCCGCCCGTAAACCGGGGCTTAAAAAGCGACCGGTACAAGACCGAGTATTTAAACTACGCCCGGTACTATGGGCTTGACCGGGGCTGTGCCGAATGCACCCGCCTGCTCACCCTGGGCAACAACCCGATGCTGGCCCAGCGGGGCCGCTGGCGGGCGGGGGCCCTGGTGGAGGCGCTCTTTCTGAGCAACCGGGACGACGTGGCCTTTCTCCGGCGGCCCGATGCCCTGGGCGTCATCGCCGCCGGCCTCTTTCAGGGAATCCTCGACTACTACGGGGCGGCCGCCCCAGCCCCCGAGCCCGCCCCCCAGCCCCAGGCGCACGTCGGGCCGGTGGAGATCGGCCGGGGAGACCCCGCCCGGCCGGAGGTGGCCCTGACCTTTGACTGCGGGGCCGGGTCCGGCCCCACCCCCAGGATTCTCGAGGCCCTCCGGGCGGCCGGGGTCCGGGCGACCTTTTTCGTAACGGGCGAGTGGGCAACCCGGAACCCCGAACTGCTCCGGCAGGTCGCCGCCGAGCACGATATTGCCAACCACAGCTGGTCCCACCGGGACTTCACCAGGCTTTCCGAGGCCGAAATCGCCCGGGAGCTTCAGGCTACCGAAGAGGCCGTTTACGGCCTCACCGGCCGAACCACCAGGCCCTTCTGGCGGGCGCCCTTCGGGGCCCGGAACGACCGGGTGCTGGCCGCGGCCGCCCGGGTCGGCTGGCCGGTCCACGTCTTCTGGACGGTGGAGCGGACGCCGACGGGCTGGGTGAGCGGGGATTCGGGCGACTGGCGGCCGATAACGGCCCGGGAGGTGGTGGGCAACGTCCTGCGGGCGGCGGGGCTGGGCGGGGGCGTGATTACCGTCAGCCACTGCGGAAGCGACCTCACCGCCGCGGCGCTGCCGGAGATTCTGGCCGGGCTGGGGCGGCTGGGCCTTAAGCCCGTGACCGTAAGCGAGCTACTCCGCTAAGGGCGGCCGGACCTAAAGCCTGACCTCCCATCCCAGACCCCGGGCCCGGGCCAGCTCGCAGGCCCGGACGGCCACGGCCACATCCCACACCCCCAATCCCCCGGCCCGAAAGACCGTGACCTCGGCATCCGACCGCCGGCCGGGGTGGAGGCCCGCCACCACCTGCCCCAGCTCGGCCACCGCCTCCCAGGCCACCACCCCCGCCTCGGTGGCCGCCAGCAGGTCGCCCGAATCGAGGCGGCACTGCCCCACCGAATCCCCAAAAATCCGGTCGGCCCGGCCCCAGGCCCCCAGGTCCAGCTCCCGCCGGAGCCGGCCGGTCGCCCCCACCACGTTAACGTGACAGCCCGGCCGGAGCCACTCCCCCCGGACCACCGGTCCCGGGCTGTTGGTGGCGGTGACAACGATGTCGGCCTCGCGGGCGGCCTCGGCCGGGTCGGCCACCGGAGCCACGGCAATCCCAAGCTTTCGGGCGGCCCGGGCGGCGAAGTCGGCCCGGTGTTGGGGGTTCGGGCTGAAGACCTTCACCTCCCGGGGCTTCCGCACCAGGGCCAGAACCTCAAGCTGGGCCTCGGCCTGGCGGCCGCTCCCGAAGAGGCCCACCCGGCCGGCGTCGGCCCGGGCCAAATACTTGGCCGCCACTGCCCCGGCCGCTCCGGTTCGCAGCCGGCCCAGATAATCGGCCTGGATGACGGCCTCCAGTTCTCCGGTAAGGCCATCGAAGAGGAGGCAGTGGAACCTTTCGACCCCGGGGAAAATTGAATAAGCTTTGAATCCCACCCGGCCGAAGGCCGCCCCCGCCTTCAGGTGGAAGAGGCCGGAACCGAGGCGGACCTGGAGGCGGGGAAGGCTTAAGGCCCGGCCGAGGGCCTGGTCCCGGAGGGCGGCCTCCACCGCCCTGAGGGCCTCTTCGGCCGTCAGAACTTCCCGGAGCTCGGCTTCGGTAAGGAACAGGGCCATCCGGCCCGGGGATTCAGCCCAGCAGTTCTACCGCCCGCCGGAGCCGGGCCAGCACCCGCTCCCGGCCGAGGACGGCCATCGACTCGAAGAGGGGCGGGGTGACCGGCCGGCCGGTGACGGCCACCCGGACGGCCATAAAGAGGGTGCCGGCCTTTAACCCCAGCTCCGCCGCCAGCCCCCGGAGGGCGGCCTCAAGGGTCGGGGCCTCGAAGTCGGGCAGGGCCGCCAGCCGATTCAGGGCTTCGGCCAGGGCCTTTCGGGCGGCCTCCCGGTCCAGGCCCTTGGGAATCAGCAGGGCCGGGTCGTAGCTGAGCCCCTCGACGAAGAAGGGCTCCACCAGGGGGCCCGCCTCGGTCAGAAGCTTTATCCGCTCTTGGATGAGGGGCACCAGCCGCCGGACCAGGTCCCGGTCCAGCGGCCGGGGAACCTCCGGGGGAAGGTCCCGCTCCAGGAAGGGGATGAGCCGTTCGGTCAGCTCCTCGGCCGAAAGGCGTCGGATGTGGACGCCGTTGAGCCAGAGGAGCTTATCGGGGTCGAAAATGGCCGGGTTGGTGCCGATCCGGAGCAGGTCGAAGGCCCGGATGAGCTCCTCGGGGCTGAAGATTTCGTTTTCGGCCTCGGCGGACCAGCCCAGCAGGGCCAGGTAATTGACCAGGGCCTCCGGCAGGTAACCCTGCTCCCGGTAATCGAGCACCGGCATCGCCCCGTGGCGCTTGCTCAGCCGGGAACGGTCCTTGCCCAGGACGGTGGGGGTGTGGACCCAGACGGGCATCTCCCAGCCCAGGGCCCGGTAAAGGAGGACGTGCCTGGGGGCCGACGGGATCCACTCGTCCCCCCGGATGACGTGGCTTATGCGCATATAGTGGTCGTCGACCACCACCGCCAGGTGGTAGGTGGGGTAGCCGTCGGACTTAAGAAGGACGTGGTCGTCAAACTTGGCGTTTTCGAAGATAATCTCGCCCCGGAGGAGGTCTGGGACGGCGGTGGTTCCCTCCAGGGGCATCTTGAACCGGACGACGTAGGGGAGGCCCTGACGTTCCCGTTCGGCCCGCTCCGCCGGGGTAAGAAACCGGCAGCGCCGGTCGTAGCCGGGCGGTTCGCCCCGGGCCCGCTGCTCCGCCCGCAGGGCCTCCAGCCGCTCCGGGGTGCAGTAACAGCGGTAGGCCCAGCCCCGGGCGATGAGCTCCTCGACCACCTGCCGGTAAAGGTCGAGGCGCTGAGACTGGAAATACGGGCCGTAGGGGCCGCCCACCTCCGGCCCCTCGTCCCAGTGGAGGCCCAGCCAGCGCAGGCTTTCTAAGATGGATTCCAGCGCCCCGGGCACAATCCGGTCCCGGTCGGTGTCCTCGATGCGCAGGACAAATACGCCCCCGTTCTTGCGGGCCCAGAGCCAACTGAAAAGGGCCGTTCGGACGTTGCCCACGTGGAGAAAACCCGTGGGGCTCGGGGCGAAGCGGGTGCGGACCTGCTGCGACATACCCGGTCACATTCTAGCAAATCCGGCTGGTATAATCCCGGTAAAACGGATGCCGTGCGGAGGGCGCCTATGGAGCTTAAGGTGGTGAACATCGAAAAGCCGGCCGACGTAAACGTGGTTATCGGCCAGAGCCACTTTATAAAAACCGTCGAGGACGTCTACGAGGCCCTGGTCTCCGCCGTGCCCGGGATCAAATTCGGCTTCGCCTTCTGCGAATCCTCGGGCAAGCGCCTGGTCCGCTGGGTGGGCACCGACGAGGCGATGACCGAGCTGGCCAAGAAGAACGCCCTGCTCATCGGCGCCGGCCACTCCTTCGTCCTCTGCCTGGCGCCGGGCTACTACCCGATAAACGTCCTTAACAGCTTAAAACTCGTCCCCGAAATCGTCCGGCTCTTCTGCGCCACCGCCAACCCCGTTCAGATCATCGTGGCCGAGACCGAGCAGGGGCGGGGCATCCTGGGGGTGGTGGACGGGGGCTCGCCCCTGGGGGTCGAGGGGGACGAGGATATCGCCTGGCGCAAGGAGTTTCTGCGCCGGGTCGGGTATAAGCTCTAGGCCGCCGGCGGAAGGCCCCCCCTCCGCCCAAACCCGAAGACAAGCTTGGGGTCGAGGGCCTCCCGCCAGAGGCCCACCAGGCCGAAGAGGGTCAGGCCGACGACGTAGACCAGCAGGTGGGAGCCCAGGGCAAAGGCGAAGGCCCGGTTCCGGTCCACCCCGAAAAGCTCCAGGACGACCACCACGCTCAGATGATAGACCCCGATGTAGCCCGGGGAGGCCGGAACCAGCATGGCCAGGGAAACCAGGGCGATGAGCAGCAGGCTCGCCCCGAAGGAAAGGCCGACGCCGAAGGCGTGGCCGAGTAAAAGGGTCACCAGGCCGTTAAGCCCCCAGACCACGGCCGACCAGAAGACGGCCAGGGCCAGGGGCCGGGCGGACGTAAGGACGGCCGCGCCGGCGGCCGCCCCGGCCAGGAGGCCGGCCAGGGGCCGGGCCAGGGCCGGCAGCCGGAGCCGGCCCAGCACCCCCGGACCGAAGCGGCCGAAGAGGCCCAATCCCACCAGGCCGGCGGCCGTCCCGACGGCGGCCCACCGGACCGGCCCGGCCAGGGCCGGGGGGATGGGGAGGGTGCCGGCCAGCAGGCCGACGACGGCGACGGTGGCGGCCAGGTCCAGGAGCTTTTCGACCACCACGGTGGCCAAAATCAGCCCGAAGGGGAGCTTCCCCACGTAGGCCAGGGCCCCGACCCGGGCAAGGTCGCCGGCCCGGCCCGGAAGGAGGTTATTTACCAGGTAGCTCAGGGCAACCAGGTTGAAAAGCCGGCCTGCCGGCGGCCGGGCCTTGGGGGGGAAGAGGGCCTGCCAGCGGTAGGCCCTGGCCCCGAGGGAGCCCAGCACCAGCAGGAGGGCCAGGGCGGCCGGCTCCGGCCGAACCCGACCCAGGGCCCCGAAGGCCAGGCCCAGGTCCACCTCCCGCAGGGCGAGGGCCAGGGCCGCCCCGCTTACCAGCAGGCCGAGGATGAGCCTTAAATACCCCAATTTCGGCCCGATTATAGCCCAAATCCCCAAACCGCGGCCCGCCGTGGTATCCTACCGGCGGTGGTCGACGAGGTCGTCGATTTTCACGTACACATCTTCCCGCCGGAAATGGCGGGCCGCCGGGAGGCCTTTTTCGGCCGCGAGCCCTACTTTGCCCGGCTTTACGGCCGCCCCTTCGCCCGGATGGCCACGGCCGAGGAGCTGATTTCGGCCCTCGACGGGGCCGGGGTCCGGGCGGCGGTGGCCATGAACTTCGGCTGGTCGGACCCCGAGCTCTGCCGCCGCACCAACGACTACCTGCTGGAGGCGGCCCGGCGCTTTCCCGGCCGGATTTACCCCTGCGTGATGGTGCCCTTCGCCGACCCGGATGCGGCCGCGGCCGAGCTGGAGCGGACGGCCCGGGCCGGGGCGGTGGGCCTGGGCGAGGTGATGCCCGACGGCCAGGGCCTCGACCTGGACCGGCCCCAGACCCTTGCCTCCGTCCTCGAGGCCGCCGCCCGCCTGGGCCTCTTTGTCGCCGTCCACGCCAGCGAGCCCGTGGGCCACCCCTACCCCGGAAAGGGGACCGTCTGGCCCCGGCGCCTGGAAAGGCTTTACACCGCCTTTCCGGACGTCCGCTTCGTCTTCGCCCACCTGGGGGGCGGCCTGCCCTTCTACGCCCTGATGCCCGAGGTTAAGGCCGCCCTGACCAACGTCTGGTTCGATACAGCCGCCCTCCCCCTCCTCTACGCCCCCGAGGCCGTCCGGCTGGCGGCCAAAGCCGCCGGCCCCGAAAGGCTCCTTTTCGGCACCGACTTTCCCCTTGTAAACTACGGGCGGATGTTTACTTACCTGGGGCAGGCCGGCCTTTCGCCAACGGACGGGGAGGCCTGGGTTCGGGCCTTCTTCGGGGAGAATGCCCGGAGGCTCCTGGGCCTTAAGGGGGAGGAGTGAGGCTCTTTGTGGCCATCGACCTGACGACGGAGTTGAAGGCCGCCCTGGCCGAACTCCAGGACCGGCTCCGGCGGCTCTGGTCGGGGGCCGATATCCGCTGGGTGGACCCCGCCGGCATCCACCTGACCCTCAAGTTTTTGGGGGAGGTGGGGGCCGACCGGCTGGAGGCCATCTTTGGGGCCCTGGAGCGGGGAACGGCCGGGGTCGGACCCTTTGAGCTAAAAATCGGGGGCGTCGGGTTTTTCCCCAGCGAGCGCCGGGCCCGGGTGGTCTGGGTCGGGGTCAAGGAGCCCACCGGCCGGCTGGCCAGACTCCAGCGGCAGCTGGAGGCCAGCCTCGGGGCCCTGGGCTTTGCCCCCGAGGGCCGGGAATTCGCGCCCCACATCACCCTCGGCCGCCTCAGGGCCCCCGCCAGCCTCCCGCCCCCCGACTCCGGCCCGGCCGACCGGCAGCTCGGCCGAATGCCCGTGCGGGAGGTAATCCTGATGGAGAGCCGGTTAAGCCCGGCCGGGGCGACCTACCGGCCGGTGCGGGCCTTTCCCCTGGGGTAGGCCGCCGGGGCGGGTTGACGGGTCCGGCGTCCGGATGCTATAGTGCAGCTAGCGGCTGGGTCCGCAACGGGCAAATTTTTTCATTCCAGAGGGGGTGAGCAACTAATCCCACAGTATCGCATAAACGAACGGATCACGGCCCGGGAAGTCAGGGTCATCGACGAAAACGGCCAGCAGATCGGCATCTTACCCCTGCACCGGGCCTTGCAACTGGCCCGGGAACGGGGGCTGGACCTGGTGGAGGTGGCGCCCCAGGCCAACCCGCCCGTTTGCCGGCTGATGGACTACGGCAAGTTTATCTACCAGCAGGCGAAGCGGGAAAAAGAAAGCAAGCGGCAACACAAGGCCACCGAGCTTAAAGAGGTCAGGCTCAGGCCCAATATCGACGAGCACGACCTGGCCTTCAAGACCAAACAGGTCGAAGAATTCCTCGAGGAAGGCAACAAGGTTAAGCTCACGGTCTTCTTCCGGGGGCGGACCATTCTCCACCCGGAGCTCGGCCAGCGGGTGCTCAACGCGGTGGCCGAGCGGCTCAAGGGCAAGGCCATTATCGAAAAGCCGGCGGCTTCGGAAGGGCGGACGCTGGTGATGGTCTTAAGCCCGGCCCCCAAGAAGGCCCAGCCCAAGCCCAAACCGGAAAAGGTCGAAGCCACCGCCCAGGAGACTTAGCCATGGCAACCAGGCCGAAAACCCACAAGGCGCTGGCCAAGCGCTACCGCGTAACCCCCACCGGCAAGGTGCTGCGGATGAAGGTGGGCCGCAGCCACCTGCGCCGCAAGAAGGCCAAGCGGACCAAACGGCTTTTCCACCAGCCCCAGCCGGTGGCCCCCGGGATGGCCCGCCGGATCCTCAGGGCCCTGCCCCACACCTGAGGGGTCGGGTATAATTTAGGACGGGGGTTTTAAAAGCCATGCGGGTAAAGCGCGGCGTCACCAAGCGGCGGCGCCACAAGAAAGTACTTAAAGAGACCAAAGGCCATTGGGGGGCCCGCCACCGGCTTTATCAGGTGGCCCGGGAATCCCTCATCCACGCCCTCGACTACGCCTACCGGGACCGGCGGGACCGCAAGGGCGACTTCCGGAGCCTGTGGATTATCCGCATTAACGCGGCCGCCCGGCAGCTCGGCCTCTCCTACAGCCGGTTCATGGCCGGCCTTAAGAAGGCCGGGGTGGCCCTTAATCGCAAGGTCCTGGCCGATATCGCCGTGCGGGACCCGGACCGGTTCCGGGAGCTGGTCGAAGTGGCCAGGGCCGCCCTTTAAAATAGCCTAAAGGCGAAGACGAAGCGAGTAGGCCGGCAATGCCGGTCAGGGAGGGGCGGCCGCGGACTGGGAGCCGCCCCCGGCGGACCCGGCCGAAGTTCCCTTCTGAGCCGGCGGCTGAACCCGGGAGGCCCCCGTCGGGCCTGGACGGCAAGTAGGCCGCCCCGGCCGGCCCCCGTTATCGGGCCGAAGGCGGCTGCAACGAGGGGGGTCGGGCCCCACCGAGCCCGGCCCAATCAGGGTGGTACCGCGGAGGGAAAAGTTCGCTGTGACTCCGTCCCTGAGGAGCACAGCGTTTTTGTTTTAAAAGGAGGTGGCCGATGATTACCACGGACCTGGAAAGGCTCAGGGCCGAAGCCCTGGCCGCCCTGGAGCAGGTTCAGGACCTGGAGGCCCTTAAGGAGTGGCGGGTAACTTACCTGGGCCGCCGGGGCCGCCTCACCCAGGTGCTCCGCCAGCTGGGAAGCCTCCCCCCCGAGGAGCGCCCCCGGGTCGGGGCGGTGGCCAACCGCATTAAGGACGAGCTGGAGGCCGCCTACGAGGCCCGGGAGGCGGCCCTCAAGGAGGCGGCCCTGGCGGTCCTAGCCGCCGAGCAGGTGGATGTTACCCTCCCGGGCCGGCCGGTGGACCTGGGGGGCTACCACCCCACCACCCTGGTCCTCAAGGAGGTCATCGCCGCCTTCACCCAGCTCGGCTTCCAGGTGGTCGAGGGGCCGGAGGTGGAGTGGGATTATTACAACTTCGAGGCCCTCAACATCCCCCGGGACCACCCGGCCCGGGACATGTGGAACAGCTTCTGGCTTACCCCCGGCGGCAGCGAGGCCGAGCGGCCCATGCTCCTGCGGACCCACACCTCCCCCATGCAGATCCGGGTGATGGAGAAGTTCAGGCCGCCCATCCGGGTCCTCGTGCCCGGCCGCTGCTACCGCTACGAGGCTACCGATGCCACCCACGAGTCGATGTTCTACCAGTTCGAGGGGCTGGCCGTCGACGAGGGCCTCACCTTCGCCGAACTTAAGGGGACCCTCTACGCCTTTGCCCGGATGGTTTTCGGGCCGGAGCGGCGGGTCCGGTTCCGGTGCGACTATTTCCCCTTCGTCGAGCCGGGCTGCGACATGTCCATCGACTGCTTCCACTGCGGCGGCCGGGGCTGCCGGGTCTGCGGCGAGTCCGGCTGGATTGAGATTATGGGGGCCGGGATGGTCCACCCCCAGGTCCTGCGCAACGTCGGCCTCGACCCCGACCGCTACCAGGGGTTCGCCTTCGGGGGCGGCCCAGAACGCATCGCCATGCTCAAGTACGGCATCGAGGATATCCGCCACTTCTACGCCAACGACCTGCGGTTTCTGCGGCAGTTTCGCTGGTAAGAGGGAGGGTCTGAAATGCGCGTCTCCCTGCGCTGGCTGAGGGACTACGTAAAGGCCGACCTGAGCCCCGAAGAGCTGGCCGACCGGCTGGCCATGGCCGGGCTGGAGGTGGAGGCCGTCGAGAAGGTGGGGGAGTTCTGGGACGGCATCCGCATCGGCCGGGTGGTCCGCCTGGAAAGACACCCCAATGCCGACCGCCTCTGGCTGGCCACCGTCGACCTGGGGGACCACCAGGAGACGGTGGTGACCGGGGCGCCCAACCTGCGGGAGGGGGTAAAGGTGCCCTTTGCGCCGGTGGGGGCCAGACTCATCGACCCGGAGCAGGGCAAACTCGTCCGGCTTAAGGCCGCCCGGATCCGGGGCATCGAATCCCGGGGGATGGTCTGCTCCGAGGCGGAGCTGGGCCTCTCCGACGACCACTCGGGGATCATGATCCTGCCCGACGACGCCCCGGTGGGCGCCCCCCTCCGGGACTACCTGGGGGATGTCATCCTCGAGACCAAGCCCACCCCGAACCGGCCGGACTGGTTCAGCCTGCTGGGGGTGGCCCGGGAGGTGGGGGCCCTCACCGGTCGGCCCGTGGCCGAGCCCCCGGCCGAATACCCCGAAGCCGGCCCCCCCATCGGCGAAATCATTCAGGTGGAAATCGCCGACACGGACCTTTGCCTGCGCTACTGCGCCACCGTCATCACCGGCCTTAAGGTGGGGCCGTCGCCCGGATGGCTTCAGCGGCGCCTCCGGGCGGCCGGAATGCGGCCGATAAACAACGTCGTCGACGTGACCAACTACGTGATGCTGGAGTGGGGCCAGCCCCTCCACGCCTTCGACCTGGAGCAGGTGCGGGGCCGCCGGGTCATCGTCCGCCGGGCCCGCCCCGGAGAGCGGCTGGTTACCCTCGACGGGCAGGACCGGGCCCTGCCCCCCAACGCCCTGGTGATCGCCGACGCCGAGCGGGCCATCGGCCTGGCCGGCATCATGGGCGGGGCCAACTCCGAGGTAAGCGAGGCCACCACCGCCATCGTCTTAGAGTCGGCCAATTTCCACCCGACCAACATCCGCCGGACGGCCCAGGCCCTGGGCCTCCGGACGGAAGCCTCCATCCGCTTCGAGCGGGCCATCCGGCCGGAGCTTACGGTTCCGGCCGCCCGGCGGGCCACCGCCCTCATCCTGGAGCTGGCCGGGGGGCAGGCGGCCCGGGGCATGGTGGACCTTTACCCCGGCTGCAAACCCGAGGCCGAAATCACGGTGACGGCCGCCCAGATTCGCCGGCTGCTGGGCACCGAGATACCCGGGCCGGAGGTCCACCGGGTTTTAGGCCTTTTGGGCTGCCGGGTGGAGGAGCCGGAGCCCGGCGTCTACCGGGTCCGCCCCCCCTTCTGGCGCAGCGACCTGAACATCCGGGAGGACATCATCGAAGAGCTTGCCCGGATCATCGGCTACGACCAGATCCCCACCGCCATGCCGGCCGGGCCCCTCCCCGAGCCCATCTTCGACCCCCGCCGGGAACTGGAAGAGGCCGTCCGGGAGATCCTGGTCGGCTGCGGCCTCCAGGAAGTGCTCACCTACTCCCTGGTGAGCAGGGCCCTGCTGGACCGGTTCGACCGAGGGGGCGCCCCCGAGCCCCTCCGGCTGGTAAACCCGATGTCGACGGAGCAGGAATATTTGCGCACCAGCCTCCGGCCCAGCCTGGTCAACACCCTGGCCGCGAACCGGCGGCGGGGGGAGACGGGGCCGGTTAAAATCTTCGAAATCGGGCGGGTCTACTGGGCCCGGCCCGACGACCTGCCCCTGGAGCTTAAGCGGGTGGTGGGGGTCCTCTCCGGCCCGGCCGGGCCCCGGGTCTGGAACCAGCCGGATCGGGAGCTGGATTTCTACGACGCCAAGGGGGTGGTGGAAGCCCTCCTCTGGCGCCTCGGGTTTGAGGCCCGCTTCGAGCCGGGAACCGACCCCGACCTGCACCCCGGCAAGACGGCCCACTGCCTGGTGGGGGGCGAGCGGGTCGGGGTGGTGGGGGAGCTTCACCCCCGGCTGGTGGAAGCCTTCGAGCTGCGGGAACGGCCCCAGCTCTTCGAGCTGGACCTGGAACGGCTGGGGGAGCTTCCCCGGAACAGCCGGGCCTACCGGCCCGTGCCCCGACAGCCGGCGGTGGGGCAGGATATCGCGGTGGTGGTCGCCGAGACGGTCCCGGCCGGCCGCCTAGTGGAAATCGCCCGGCAGACCCCCTACCTGGAGCGGGTGGACGTCTTCGACGTTTACACCGGCCCGCCCCTGGGCCCGGGGGAGAAGTCGGTGGGCCTGGGGCTCGTTTTCCGGGCCCCGGACCGGACCCTGACGGAGGCGGAGGTTAAGGAGCTGGTGGCGGGTCTGGTGCGGCGGCTGGAGCGGGAGGTAGGGGCCAGGCTGCGGGCCTGAAAATGCCGGTCCCCAGGCTCATACCGGCCGCATAAGCCTGGGGACCGGGCCAGCCGTTGCCGGGGCCTGGGCTGGCGCGAAAGTGGGGCTCAGGGTCGGTTGGGGTTACTGTTCGGTTTCGGCCTTCCTGCGGGGCCGCTTGAGGGCTTCACCGCCCTTTTTGCCGATCTGGCTGTAGTATTCGGGGCCGTGCCGCTCCCTGACGGTGAAACCGCCCTTGCGGCCGATGGTAGCATAGTACTCGGACCCGTACCGGGCCTTTACGGTCTCGCCGCCCTGCTTGCCGATGCGGCTGTAAAACTCGGGCCCGCGGGTCTCGGCAACGGTTCGGCCACCCTTCTTGCCGATCTCGGAGAAGAAGGCGACACCGTACTTCTCCTTAACGGTCCGACCGCCCTTCTTGCCGGCTTCGCGCACGGTCATCTCCTGGCGCTCCTCGGCCATCTACCCAACACCTCCTTTGTCTAATTTTCCGCCCAACCACCCCACAAACCGCCGACACCCAGGTGCCGAACCGGCGGGAGCAACTAGGGTTGCTTCCTAACCCGATTATAGACATAACTTGAGATGGCCGTCAAGCCGTTCCGGGCGCCCTTCCTACGGTCCGGCCTGCCGCCGGCCTACCCGGGACCCGGGGTCCGGTCGGTAACACCCAGACGGCCCCTGCCGGCACCCGGCGGCCCTGCAGGCGGCAGCCGACCCCAACCAGCAGGTAGCCCGTCCGAACCAGCAACCGGCCGAGGCTGAAGGCGGGCCCGGCCGACGGCCGCCGGGTGTAGTTATGCCGACGCCAAAGCTCCGCCTCCCGGAGCAACTGGTGATACCGCTCCCGCTCCAGCTCAAAACTCAGGGGATTAAACAGCCCAAACAATTAGCTTTCCTCCAAACTTTTAGGCGTCCCGTTTCCCCCCGCTCAGGGCGGCCAATACCGAGCTCCAGAGCAGGAGGCCCACCGGGACCCTTCCCGTAAGCACGGGCACAGCCCCAACCCCGCCCCGCAACATCACCGGAATGGCCAGCTCCAGGGGCGAGTCGACGGCCACCCCTTCGACCGGTCGAACCAGCCGCCCCACGGTCAGCCGGCCGAGGACGTCGTGCAGTTCATAACGGTCCAGGGTGGTCGCCTCGGAAGGGGCGAGCCGGAGCAGGTCCCGCTCGTAAACCAGGCCGATGAATCCCGTCCCGGAAGCCACGGGCAGGGCCGGAAGTACCAGGTCGGCCGCAAGCCGCAGGGCAACGGCCACCGGGGTGTTTGGGGTCACGACCGGGGACGGGGTAAACCAGTCCCGGACCCGGCTGGGAGAACCGACAACGTCCACTTTTCCCTCCTTAATGGTCTTTCCGATTCCGGCCGCCTGCCGGCCCTTCGCTGGCCGCCGACGCCCGCTCCGCAAGCCGAACTTTAAGCATCTCCACCCCGGCCCGGTCGAGGGCGAGCCGATAGACCCGCAGCCGAGCGGGGTCCCGGGCCAGCCGGGCCGCCTCGGGGTAGGCCGCGTCGGAAACGTAAACAAGGTCCGTTTCCTCGAGGACTCGCCGGAACCGGTCGGCCTCGTCCACCCCGACGGCAAGCATGTTAAGGTGCTGAATGCCGGCGTTCACCACCAGCGTCCGAACCCGGGCCGCCCGGTTCCGGTCCAGACAGCAAAGGGCTACCTTTGTTCCCCGGGGAAGCTCAGCTAACCCCCGCAAGAAGTGGATCTCCAGCCCGGCCCCGATGCCAAAGACCTCGACCGTCCGGCCGACCACCCGCCGGACCTCCTCAAAATGAAAGAAAGTCGTTATTACCAGCCCGGCCGCGGCCGCCCGACGCCGAAAGCCCAGGGGATCAGACCGGACCTCATCTAAAAGAACCCCTTCCAGGACGATGCCGAGCTCCCGGGTCAACGTCTCGGTGAAGTGCTCCACCTCCGGCAGGTTGCCCTCGACGAAGATGGCCCGCTGGCGGTGCCGGACCAGGGCCCGGGCGCGGGCCCGGGCGGCGGCCGCCGCGGCAAACTCCTCCGGGGAGTAGCCCATCGCCAGGGCCTGGTCGAGGGCCCGGTCTACCACTTCCCCAAGGGCGGCCCGCTGAACGGCCTGCCGGACGACGTCGTTATCGGCCACATAAGTCCCGGAGCCCCGGCGGGAGACCAGGTACCCTTCGTCCTGGAGGGCGGCGTAGACGGCGGCGACGGTATTTCGGTTGACGCGGAGGTGGTCGGCCAGGGCTTGGACCGTTGGCAACCGGTCGCCAGGCCGCAGGTCGCCCAAGGCGATGAGCCACCGGATCTGGTCGGCCAGCTGGGCAGTAATGGGCTCCCGAAGCCTTGGGTCAACGGCTACGGGGATGGGCCGCGGCGCTCCCTGAATCATCGCCGATTATCCTACTTTAGGCGTGGAAGTCAATACCCCGCGCCTCAGGCTCAGGGCTTTCCAGTCATCCCTGGTATGCTGGCATGTAACCCATATCCTGGCTGTAGGGGCGCACGGCCGTGCGCCCCTACCGGGCGGTTGGCCGCAGCCTTGCAGGTATTTCCGGCGGAGTTTTTGCCCCGCAGGTTTTATCCGACGGTTGCGGAGCTGAGGGCGGCGGAAGCCGTCCGGCGAGGTCCTGCCTTCGGGGCGGATGGGGAGCTTGCCCGGAAGGCCGCGGCGACCGAATCTTTCCCGGGCCGCGCCGGCCAGAGCCCCCTTATAATCAAAGGCCGGACGGTGATGGCCGAAGTCGAGCTTGCCTTCGACCGGTACGGAATACCCGAAATCGCCGCCCCCGACCCCGAGGGCCTGGCCTTCGGCCTCGGCTACGCCCACGCCGCCGACCGCCTCTTCCAGCTTGAATTTCACCGGCTGGCCGCCGCCGGCCGCCTGGCCGAACTCCTCGGCCCGCCCGCCCTCGAGGCCGACCGCTTTTTGCGCCGCCTGGGCCTCGCCCGCCGGGCCCGGGCCGACTGGGAGGCCCAGTCGGCCGATGCCGCCCGGCTACTGCGGGCCTACGCCCAGGGTGTAAACGCCCGGCTGGGGGAGGGCGGCGCGGCCGCCGCCCCGGAATTTCGGCTGCTCAACCACGACCCCGACCCCTGGCACCCCGTTGACAGCCTCGCCGTCGGCAGGTTAATCGGTTGGACCCTCAGCGTGAACTGGGAAACCGAACTTACCCGCCTGGAGCTGGCCCGCCGGCTGGGGCCGGTTCGGCCGCCGGAGCTGGAGCCCTTTACGGCCCCGGAGGCCTATGGGTACGCCCCCGGTCGTGGCCCCGACCCGGCGGAGGCCCGGCGGCGGCTCCTGACGGCCTACGCCGCCCTTGGGGCCCTTTTGCCGGCGGGCGCGGCCAGCAACGCCTGGGCCGTTTCGGGCGGCCGCTCCGCATCGGGCCGGCCCCTCCTCGCCGCCGACCCCCACCTCCGGCCCCAGATTCCCTGCCTCTGGTACCTGGCCCGGCTCCGGGCCCCGGGGCTCTGGGCCGCCGGGGCCACCATTCCCGGCCTCTTCGGGATTGTGATCGGCCGGAACCGCCACTGCGCCTGGGGGGTTACCGTGGCCTTCGCCGACACCCAGGACCTCTTCGTCGAGGAGGTCAAGCCCGGGCCGGACGGGCGGCTGCTGGCCCGGACGGCCGAAGGCTGGGAGCCGGTAAGCTTCCGGGTCGAGGCCTTCGGGGCCGGGGGGAGCCGGCGGCGGGAGGTCTGCTGGGAGACCCGGCGGGGGCCGGTGGTGGCCGAAGGCAACGGCCGCCTCTGGCTCAGCCTGGCCGCCTCGGCCCTGCGGGCCCCGGTCGACGGCGGCATCCTTTACCGGCTGCTGGCGGCCGAAGGCTGTGCCGACCTGGCGGCCGTGGTCGGGGCCTGGACCCTCCCGGCCCTCAACTTCGTCGTCGCCGACGCCGCCGGCGACATCGGCTACCTGATGGGCGGCCGGATTCCGGCCCGGAAGGGCCTGGGCGGGGCGGTTCCGGCCCCCGCCTGGGACCCCGAAGCCGCCTGGGACCGCTGGGTGGACCCCGACCGGCTTCCCCGGCTTTTAAACCCGCCCGTCGGCTTCGTTTTCAGCGCCAACGAGTACCCCGTTCTGGCCGGGACCGCCGAATACCTCGGGGCCGACTGGCCCGACCCCTACCGGGCGGCCCGCATTCAGGCCCTCCTGGCCGGGCGGCCCCGCCATTCAGCCGAAGACTTTGCCGCCTACCAGCAGGACCTGGTGTCCGAGCCCTTGCGGCGGCTGCGGGACCACCTCCTCCGGGCCGACCTTTCCCTGCCCCGCCCCCTCCGGGAGCCCCTGGCCCGGTGGGACGGGACTGTCCGGGCCGACTCGGCCGCGGCCGGGTTTCTGGAGGTCTTCCGGGTCGAGCTGGCCCGGGCTTATTTCGAGGCCGCCGGCCTGCACCGGGCGACCGTCGACCTCCTCCTCGGGCGGGGCGTCCACCCCTTCGGGCCGGTGAACGGCTTTGCCGGCCGGCTCACGGGCTTTATTATGGCCGGCCTCGACCGGGGCCAGTTCGACGGGGTTTTGGGCGCGGCCCTCGAGCGGACCCGGGCCTTCTGGGAGGGGCGGGCCGGGGCCGACCCGGTCGGGTGGCGGTGGGGCCGGGTTCACCGCCTAAGGTTCTTCCACCCCCTCGGGGCCCTCCCCGGCATCGGCCGCCTCTGGCGGGGGCCAGAGGCACCCCTCTGGGGCGACTTCGACACCGTCGCCCAGGCGTCCTTTTTGCCCCCGGCCGCCTTCGACGCGACCGGCTGGGTGACCACCTACCGGCAGGTGGTGGACCTGGCCCGCCCCGAAGGCGGCCGCTGGGTTATCAATACGGGCCAGTCGGCCAACCCTTTCAGCCCCCACTACCGGGACCAGTTCGGGGTCTGGTACCGGGGCGGCTACCTGCCGATGGCCCCCGGGCGGACGGTCAGGCGGGTTCGGCTGCGGTTTCCGGCCGGGCCACCTTAAGGCCCAGGGCGGCCAGTCGGCCCATCAGCCGCCGGGCGTCGGCCACGGCGTGGCCCCCGACGTCGTTGTTAAAATAGACCAGCCCCACTTCGGCCGTCCGGCTTAAGCGGGCCAGCTCCGAGGCCCACCTTTCCAGCTGCTCGTCGGTGTAGGTTCCGGAGTAAGGCCGGGGCTGGCCGTGAAGCCTCAGGTAGATAAGGCCCCCGGTCGCCACCGCCGGGCAGTCCAGGCCGGCCAGGTCGGTGATACAGAAGGCCGTCCCGGCCGCCTCCAGGACTTCGTAGGTCTCGGGAACGAACCAGCTCCGGTGGCGGAATTCGAAGGCCGGCTTGGGTCGGGGGGGAACCTGTTTGAGAAAAGCTTTAAGCAACCCCAGCTCCTGCCGGAAGCTTGGGGGCAGCTGGTAAAGGACGGCCGCCGTCTTGGGAATAAGAGGCTCCAGGTGGCGGTAAAAGGTCTCCACCGCCTCGGCCGCATCCTGGAGCCGGCGGTAGTGGGTGATGAGGCGGCTGGCCTTGACGCTGAAGACGAAGCCGGGCGGGGTTCCGGCCGCCCAGGCGGCAAAGGTCTCGGGCTTGGGCAGCCGGTAGAAGGTGGCGTTGATTTCGGCGGTGGGGAAGAATCGGCAAAAATAGGCCAGCCACTGCCGGGGCGAAAGCTCCGGCGGGTAGAAGACCCCCTGCCAGTGCCGGTAGTGCCAGCCGGAGGTTCCGACGTAGAAGGTTGCCACCGGGTCCTAATCTTTACGGACGGCGATTTTCACCTCGGTGCCCAGGTTAACTTCCCGGCCGGCCGGGGGGTCGGTGCTCAGGACGCACCCCACACAGACCCGGTTGAGCACCTCCGGCGGGATGTTGTCGGCCCGGCCCTGCTCGGTGGGGGGCCACTTTATCTTCAGGCCGGCCTCCTCCAGCCGGCGCATCGCGTCGGCCAGCCGCTCCCCCACCACGTTGGGCACCTGCACCCTGGGCAGGCCCCGGCTCACCACCAGGGTTACCTTAGTGCCCGGCAGAACCCGGGTTCCCGGGGCCGGGTCCTGCCGCATCACCACCCCGGGGGGCGTCTGCAGGGCGAACTCTTCCCGCTTCTCGACGTCGAGGCCGAGCTTTTCTAAGGCCTGCTCGGCCTCATCGTAGGCCCACTCCACCACCCGGGGCACGGCCACCAGCTCGGGTCCGAGGCTCACCGTCACCGAGACGGTGCTGCCCGGGGCCACGCTCGCCCCGGGCTCCGGCTGCTGGCGGAGGATCCGGCCCTCGGGCACCGTGTTACTGTAGGCCTGGCCGGCCACCTGAAGCTTTAAGTCCCGGCTCTCCAGCCTTACCCGGGCGTCCTCCGGGGCCAGGCCCACGACGCCGGGCACCGTTACCATCGCCGGAGGCCGGGGGGTGGGCCCGGGGGTCGGGCCGGGGGCGGGTGGCGAGCCGGTCACGGCGGCCGGCTCCGTCGGAACCCCCCGGACCATCACGAAGAGGCCGGCGGCCACCAGCAAAGCCGCCAGGGCCAGCAGGAAGACGACGATGAAGGGCACCAGCCCTAACCGGCGCCGGGGGGCGGCCGAAAGCCGGGGCCGGTAGCCCACCACCGGCCCGGCGGGACGGCCGGACCCGAGCCGGGCGGTGGGAACCTGGTCCAGGCGGGCGAAGGCCTCCAGGGCCGCAACCACCTCCCCGGCCCGCTGGGGCCGTTCGGCCGGATTTTTGGCCAGAAGCTGGAGGACCAGCCGGTCCAGGGACGGGGGCACCTGGGGGTTGAACCTGGACGGGGGCGGCGGGCTGGCCGAAAGGTGCTTGAAGGCTACCTCGGCCGGGCTCTCCCCGGCAAAGGGGGTCTGGCCGGTGAGCATCTCGAAGAGCACGACCCCCAGGGAGTAAAGGTCGGCGGCCGGGGACACCCGCTCGCCCCGGACCACCTCCGGGGCCACGTACTGGGGGGTGCCGAAGACCTCCTGGGTCAGGGTGAGGCTGGTGGCCGAAAGCACCTTGGCCAGGCCGAAATCGGCCAGCTTCGCCTCCCACCGTCCCCCCTCGGCCTTCAGCAGGATGTTGTGGGGCTTTACGTCCCGGTGGATGAGGCCCCGGCCGTGGGCGTAGGCCAGGGCCGAGGCGATCTGGGCCCCGAGCTCGCAGGCCAGGGGCACCGGCAGCGGCCCCCGATCCCGGATGAGGCTTGCCAGGGTGGGCCCCTCCACCCACTCCATCACCAGGAAGGGCCGCCCGCCCCACTCCCCAAGGTCGTAGACCCCGACGATGTGGGGGTGGTCCAGCCGGGCGGCCGCCTGGGCCTCCCGAACGAACCGCTCCCTGAGAACCCGGTCCTGGGCCAGGGCCTGCCGAAGGACCTTGACGGCCACCGGCCGGTCGAGCAGTTCGTCGTGGGCCAGGTAAACCTCGGCCATGCCGCCCTCGCCGACCCGGCGTTCCAGCCGGTACCGGCCCGCAATCACCGTCGTCGCCCGCTCCCACATGCCGTCCGTTAATTTTACCCTTTCTGACCGGCCGGGGTATAATCCTGCGGGGTAGAGTCCGGCCATGACGCAACAGCCCCACCGGCAAGAGGCCATCCTGCGGGCCTTTCGGGCCGCCGGCATCCGCCAAGTCCTCACCGACCCGGTGGAACGGGCCGTCTTCGCCAAGGACGCCTGCCCCCTGGACCAGGCGATGCCGGCCTTCGTGGTGGTGGCCGAGTCGGCCGCCGACGTGGTGGCCGCCGTCCGGGTCTGCCACCGGTTCGGCCTCCCCTTCACCCCCCGGGGGGCCGGGACCTGCATCTCCGGGGGCGCCGTCCCGGTGGCGGGAGGGGTGGTGATCAGCCTGGCAAAGCTTAACCGGGTCTTAGAGGTAGACCTGGAAAACCGCTGCGCCTGGGTCGAGCCCGGCCTGGTGAACCTGCACCTTTCGGAGCACGTTCGGCCCTACGGCTTTCACTACGCCCCCGACCCGTCCTCGTACATGGTCTCCACCATCGGGGGCAATGTGGCCGAGAATGCCGGCGGGCCCCACTGCCTGGCCTACGGGGTGACCGTAAACCACGTCCTCGGCCTGGAGCTGGTCCTGCCCACCGGGGAGGTGGTGACCCTGGGCGGGAAGGCGGCCGAATACCCCGGCTTCGACCTGCGGGGGCTGGTGGTCGGGTCCGAGGGCACCCTGGGCATCGTCACCAAAGTTCTGGTCAGGCTCACCCCCAACCCGCCCGAGCTTCGGACCCTGCTTATAAGCTTCAGGTCCCTGGCCGACGCCGCCGCGGCCGTCTCGGCCATCATCGCCGCCGGGGTGGTCCCGGTCGCCCTGGAGATGATGGACCGGCCCTGCCTTCAGGTCATCGAAGAATACGTCCGGGCCGGCTACCCCGCCGACGCCGAGGCCGTCCTCATCGTCGAGGTGGACGGCCTCCCCGGCAAGGTGGCGGCCGAGGCCGAGCAGGTGGCCGCCATCGCCCGGGCCCACAACGCCGCCGAAGTCAGGCTGGCCACCGACCCCGAACAGCGGGCCCGCCTCTGGTTCGGCCGGCGGGCCGCCTTCGGGGCCATCGCCAAGCTCAAGCCCAACTATTACCTCCACGATTTCGTCGTCCCCCGGACCCGCCTGGTGGAGGTTCTTACCCGCATCCGGGCCATCTGCGAAGGGCACGGGTTTATTCCCCTCAACGTCTTCCACGCCGGCGACGGCAACCTCCACCCCCTCATCGTTTACGACTACGCCGAGCCCGGCGCCTACGAGCGGGCCCTTAAGGCCGGGGAAGAGATCACCCGGGTCTGCATCGCCGCCGGCGGGACCCTGAGCGGGGAGCACGGCATCGGCATCGAAAAGCGGGACCTAATGCCCCTCGTCTTCGGCCCCGAGGACCTGCGGGCGATGCGGCGGCTTAAAGGGGCCTTCGACCCCCAAAACCTGGCCAACCCCGACAAGCTCTTGCCCCGGGAGGTGGCACCCTAAGGTGGCGGTTTCGGCCGACCTGCGGGAGGCCCTGGCCGAACTGGTCGGGCCGGAAAACGTCCTGACCGGCCCCGAAACCCTCCTTTACGCCGTGGACGGCATCGCCCCCAGGGCCGTGGTCCTCCCCGAGACCCGGGAGCAGGTCCGGGAATTGGTAAGGTTTGCCCGAAGCCGGCGCCTGGGCATCGTGCCCTTCGGGGGCGGAACCAAGCTGGGCTTCGGCAACCCCCCGGCCGCCTACGACCTGGCCCTGGCGACCCGCCGGCTCAGCCGGGTGGTCGACTACAGCCCGGCGGACCTTACGGTGGTCGTCGAGGCCGGCCTTACCTTCGGCCGGCTTGCCGACCTGCTCCGGCGGGAGGGGCAGTTCCTGCCCTTGGACCCCGCTGCCCCCGACCGGGCCACCGTCGGGGGGATCGTGGCCGCCGGCCTCGGCGGCCTGCGCCGGGCCTTTTACGGGCCGCCCCGGGACTGGGTGCTGGGGGTCCGGGCCGTCAGCGGCGAAGGCGAGCTTATCCAGGGCGGCGGCCGGACCGTAAAGAACGTCTCGGGCTACGACCTCTGCCGCCTCTTTACCGGTTCCTGGGGAAGCCTGGGGATTATCGTCGAGGTCTGCTTTAAGGTCTTCCCGGCGCCCCCCAAAAGCGTCCTGGCGGTCCTGGGCCTGCCCCCTTCGGCCGACCTTTTCGGCCCCGGCCTTCAGCTCTGGCGGGAGGTGCCCTATCCGGCCGCCATCCTCGGCCTCGACCCCGCCTCCGCCGCCGACCTCCTCGGGGCCGCCGCCGGACCCGGCGGGGCCCTCCTGGTGCTGTTCTCGGGGGCGGCCGCCGACATCGAATTCCAGCTCGGCCGCACCCGGGCGGTGGCGGGGGACCATGCCGCCCGGTTCGGGGCGGTGGCGGATGGGGAGCTGGCCGGGCTGTGGGGCCAGCTGTGCGACCACCCCCAATCGGTGGGCCGGGACCTGCCCGTCTGGGTCCGGATTTCGGTGCCCCCGGCCGGGGCCGGGGCCTTCGGGCCCGACCTGACCCGGGGCCGCTTTTTGGCCGACATCCCCGGGGGGGTCATAAACCTTTACACCGATTCGGCCGACCCGGCCTTTCTGGCCGAACTTCGGCGGCGGGCCCGGGCCGCCGGCGGAAGCCTGGCCCTGGGGCGGGCCCCGGCCGACCTTAAGGGCCGGATCCCGGCCTGGGACCCCCTGCCCGCCCCGGAGCTGATGGCCCGGGTCAAAGGGGCCCTCGACCCCGACGGCATCCTTTCGCCGGGCCGGCTGTTAACGGCCTGAAGCCCATGGACCACCAGGTCCTCCGTCCCACCCCGGCACCCCACCAGCAGACGGCCGCCGGCCCCGTTTTCGACGATATCCGCCGGTGCGTGGCCTGCGGCATCTGCCTTACGGCCTGCCCCACCTACCAGGTGACCCTCGAGGAGTGGCAGTCGCCCCGGGGCCGGATTGCGGCCATGCGGGCGGTGGCCGAGGGCCTGGCCCCCCTCAACCACCGGTTTGCGGCCTTCATGTACGACTGCCTGGCCTGCCGGGCGTGCGAGGCCGTCTGCCCCAGCGGGGTGCCCTTCGGCCGGATGGTGGAGGCGGCCCGGGCCGAGGCCGAAAGGGTCGTCCGCCGGCCGCCGACGGTGCGGCTGGGCCGCCGGCTCCTGCTTAACTGGGCCCTGCGGAGCCGAAGGTCCTTCGGCCGATTCGTCCGGCTCTTGGAGCTTTACCGGAAGCTTCCGGGGCGGCAGTTTCTGGCCGGGCTTATTCCCGGCCTTGGGGCCGCCACCGCCATGTTCGGGGACGGGGCGGACGGGACCGTCCTGCCCGGGCGGCTGGGGGCCCGGCCGCCGGTGGTGGGGCGGGCCGTCCTCCTTACCGGGTGCGTCATGGCCTTCTGGTTCCGGTCGGCCCACCTGGCCACCGCCCGGGCGCTGGCGGCCGCCGGCTACGAGGTGGTCATTCCCGACGACCAGTGGTGCTGCGGGGCCCTGCATTTCCACAACGGCCAGCTTCCGGCCGGCCGGAAGCTGGCCGCCCACCTCATCCGGCAGGTCTTAAGCCACGGGCCCGACGTTATCGTCACCAACTCGGCCGGCTGCGGGTCGGTGCTTAAAGAATACCCCGAGCTTCTGGCCGGAACCCCCCTGGCCGAGGCCGCGGCCGATTTCGGCCGGCGGGTCCGGGACATCCACGAGGTCCTGCTGGCCGACCCCACCCGGCTGGGCCTGCGGCCCATCCGGCGGCGGGTGGCCGTGGAAAACCCCTGCCACCTGGTCCACGCCCAGCGGCTCGGCGGGGTAACCCGCCGGCTTCTCGGCCTGGTGCCGGAGCTGGAAGTGGTCGAGCCCCCCGACGCCAACCGGTGTTGCGGGGCCGCCGGCATCTACGGCCTGGAGCGGCCGGAGATGTCGGCCCGGCTCCTTAACGAAAAGCTCGACCGGCTGGAACCTCTGGGGCCCGACGAGGTGGTGGCCGCCAACCCGGGCTGCCTTTTACAGCTCCGGGCCGGGGTTCGGGCGCGGGGCTGGCAGCTTCCCGTCCGGCACCCTATCGAGCTCATCGCCGAGGCCCTGCCTGACGGCTAGCCATGGGCCGGGTGGTCGTCCGCCAACCCCTCCCCACCGAAGAGGATGAGCTTTATCTGCTTTTAGACCATTCAAATCCGGTCCTCGCCCGCCGGGCCCGGGCCATCATCCTGGCCGCCCGGGAGGGCCTCGGCGCCCGGGAGGTGGCCGAGGCCGTCGGGGTTTCCCCGGCCACCGTCCGACGGTGGATTCGGGCCTTCAACGCCGAGGGGGTCGGGGGCCTGCTGCCCCGCCGGCGCCCCGGCCGGTTCGGTGTATAAAATAGCATGTACTGGTCCTGGGAAACCATCCCGGTGGAGTATAAGACCCTCGGCCTCGGGCTCATCTCCCTCGGCCTGGTCATCTGGGGGGTCATAACCCTGGTCCGGGGCCAGGGCGGCGGCTGGGCAACCCTCGGGGGCCTCGTCCTGCTGGTGGCGGCCATGGTCATTCCCTTCTGGGGCCTCCTATCCGGCAACTTCCGGCCGGTGGCGACCCTCTTCTTTGTCCTCCGGCTTGGGGCCACCGCCTACGAGAACGCCGCCCGCCTCCTGCGCGGCCTCCCCTTCTGAGGGCGCCTACCGGCCCCGGGGCAGGTCCGGCGGGGCGGCCGGGGGCGTTGGGGCCGGCTCGAGGGGGGGCGAGGGCCGGCAGGGCCGGGCCGGGCCCCGCTCCGGGAGGCCCGGGCCCTCGGCCGGGGACCAGCCCAACCGCAGGCCGGGCTCGGGGGCCGGAATCCGGCAGCGCACCACCCCAGCCGGGACCCGGGTAAGCTGGGGGCCGACCTCCACGTCGTAGGCCCGGGCCGGACCCGGCAGGTAGAGGACCACCTCCGCCGAGGTCACCGGCTGGTCGGGCCCCGGGCCTTTAAGGACGATTTCGCCCGGCGCCCCCCACTCCCAGGGAACGTCGGCCCAGAGGGGTCCGGCGTCCGGCCGCAGAACCAGCATCCGGAACCGGTTGGCCTCCACGGCCACCGCCAGGCTCGGCCCGGCCACCCCGCCCCGCCCGGTGAAGGGCTCGTAGTAGGCCCCGCCCCCGGCCGGCAGGGGAACCTCCCGAACCTCCCGCCCCCCCTCCGCCCGGGAGCCCAGCACCCCGAGGAAGCTCACCTCCCCCCGGTGGTTCCAGACCCACCCCACCCGGTCGCCCAGGGGCCAGGGTCCCCCCTCCACCCGACCCTGCCCCGGCCGGACGTGTAAAAGCCGGGACCGGAGCTGGCTCAGCCGCCGGGAAGACCAGCCCTCCAGCAGGCCCAGGTCGAAGCTTAAGGAGACCTGGGCGTCGGTTAAGATGGCCGCCTCAAGCCAGCGGACGGCCAGCTCGAACTGCCCGTCGTCCACGCCCGCCTCCCCGGGGAGGATTCGGACCGACCCCATATTGGGCTGTTCGTCCAGAAGAAGCCGCTGGACCAGGGCGTAGTCGAAATGCTCCCAGAGGCCGCCCCAGGGGTAGGGGTGATTCCAGGCCGGGTAGGAGTCGCCGAAAAGGTTTGAAATCGGCCGCCGGTCCACCGGGTTGGGCAACGCCCCCGGGAGGGCCCAACCGTGGACCATCCGGTCGGGGTCGGGGCCCAGCATCCGGTCGGCCGATTCCATAATGGCCTGACGGGGAATCACCGGCCGGGGGGTCGGCCCCAGCAGGCCGCCCGCCCAGGCCAGGACGACCTCCCGGTCCCCATCTATAAGGCCGTCTAAAAACATTCCCACCGCCCCCAGGCTTTCGATCTGGTTGGAGATGGTGGTTTCGAGCACCTGGCGGAGGGCGGGGCTGGAAAAATCGTAAAGATAAGTGGTGTAGGTTTCAAGCCGACGGAGGGGAATTACCAGCTCGGGAAAGCGGCCGACGAAACCGGCCAGGTTAAGCCAGTTGCCCGGCTCCGCCCGGTCGTTGAGCAAGGGGGCGGTGAAATAAAGGACGGCCGGGATGCCCAGCCGCCGAAGCTCCCGCCCTAAGCCCCCCAGACCTCCGGGAAATTTTTCTAAATCCACCTCCCAGTCGCCGGGCTTTTCGCCGCTTACGTACCAGCCGGCGTCCAGGGTGACGAACCAGCGGCCCAGGTCCCCGAAGTAGCGGCGAACCAGCTCAAGCTGGCCCAGAAGCTTCTCCTGGTCTATCTCCAGCCAGTAGACATACCAGGGCTCAAACTCCAGCTCATACCATTCGGGCAGGGGCGGCCGCCGGCCAAACTCCCCGAGGAAACCGGCCGCGGCCCGGGAAGGCCAAAGGCCCTCGGGGGCGGGTATGGGCTCCAGCCAGAGGCTCACCGAATCCAGGGTGGCTTCGGGACCGGCCATCACCGGCCGCCGGCGGCGGCCCAGCTTCAGTTCGAACCGCTCGGCCTCCGACCGGCGGGCAATAACTTCCAGGGGAAGGTCGGTGGGATCCGGACTGGCCAGCAGCAAGCCCTCGCCGTCGGCGTTCCGGAAGATTACCGGCCGCCCGGCCCCGGCCTCAAGGCGCCGCTCCCAGCCGTCGGCCCGGATGCGGCCCTGGGCCGGCCGGCTGTTGTCGGCCAAGACCTCCACCATACCCCCGAGGCCCACCCACCCGACCACGGGCCAGAGCTCGGCGACGGGCCCGGGGGCCGCCGCCGAGTAAACGAAGGCCCGGAACCCCGCCGGCCGGAAGGTGACGGCCGCCCCGCTCCGGGGATAGGCCACCTCCACCCCGTCGGCCAGGGCCCGGCAGACCGGCCCCTCCCCCGGGTCGGCGAAGGGCAGGCGGCTCATTAGCACCGGCCGGCCGTTAAGGTAAAGGCCGAAGGTGCCCCGGGCCGGACCTTCGCAGGCCACCCCGAGCCGGCTGGGCCCGCTGGCGAGTTCGAAGGTCCAGGCCGGCGGCCCTTCGGTCCGGTTGACCCGGGGCCCGGGGTTGGGGATAAGCTGTCGGAGCCGGCCCCGGCCCGGGCTGAGCCAGCGAACCAGGCTGACCCAGGGGGCCCGCCAGAAGTGGGCGTCGGCCACCGCCGCCCACGGCCGGGGCCGGTCGGGGTCCAGGGCCTCGGCCGTTATCCGGACCTCCACCGAGGCCGGAACCGGGGTATCGACGGTCCGAACCTCCCCCAGCCGCAGGGGCCCCACCGCCCCCACCTCCCGGTTGCCGGCAAAGACCCGGAAGATGAGGCCGTTGGCCTGCAAAACCTCGGGATCATACGGCCCGAAAAGCCCCTCCGGCCAGCCGGCCCCCACCACCACCCGCAGGCCGGCGGCCTCGGCCGGCCGGGGGAACCGAAGCTCCCCCGGCGGGTAAACCCACCAGCCCCAGCCGACGGCCTCCCCGTTGATGGCCAGCAGGTCCGAGGCCCCGGGGTCCACGTAAACGGGCAGGTCGTTATCCCCGAAGGCCGGCCACCCCGAATAACCTTCGGCCAGCCGGGCCGGCCCCAGGTCGCTCTGCCGCCGTAAAACGGCGGCCAGGGTGGCGAGGGTCAGAACCAGGAGGGCCAGCAGAGCCAGGAGGACGGGACCGGCGGGCCGCCGGCTCAGAGCTGAAGCCAGCCCAAGCCGATGCGGTCGACCAGGATCGCCAGGCACAGGCCCAGCAGGTACCAGTTAGAGTACCGGTAAAGCCGCCAGGCTACGTTGCGGGAGGGGTCGTGGGTAAGCCGATAGGCGAGGCGAAGGAGGCCCAGGCCCAGCAAAAGGGCGGTAAGGGCGTAAACCGGCCCGAAAGACCCGGTCAGAATGGGCAGGCCGGTAAAGGCCGTAAGGATGAGCGAATAAAGCCAGATCTGCCGGCGGGTTTCGGCCTCCCCGGCCGCCACCGGAAGCATCGGGACCCCGACGGCCTCGTAGTCCCGCTCCACCACCAGGGTAAGGGCCCAGGTGTGGGGCGGGGTCCAAAGGAAGATGATGGCCGCCAGGTAGAGGGGTATCAGGTCGAGGCCCCCGGTGACGGCGGCCCAGCCCACCAGTGGGGGGAAGGAACCGGCCGCCCCCCCGATGACGATGTTCTGGGGCGACCGACGCTTAAGAATCAGGGTGTAGACCACCACGTAGTAAAAGGCCCCGGCCAGGGCCAGAACCGCGCTCAGCAGGTTTACAAAGACTATAAAGCTGACGGCCGAAAGCCCCAGCAAGACCAGCCCGAAGACCAGGGCCGCCCTGGGGGGCAAGCGGCCGGAGGGGAGCGGCCGGCGGCGGGTCCGGACCATCACCCGGTCGATATCCCGGTCGAAGTAGTTGTTCAGGGAGTTGGCCCCCCCGGCGGCGCAGAAGCCCCCGAGCAGGGTCCAAAGCAGGAGGGGCAGGGGGGGCAGGCCCCGGGCGGCCAGCAGCATCCCGGACAGCATGGTCACCAGCAGCAGGGCCGTGATCCAGGGCTTGGTAAGCATCAGGTAGCTTACCCAGCCGGGGGAACGGCCCCTTCCCCCCGCCGCCCCGGCGGGATGAACCGCCTCTGGCCAGGCCGGCTGCCAGACCAGGAGGCCCAGGTAGAAGATAACCCCCCAGGTGGCCCCCGCCAGGGCCAGGTGCAGACCCCGCAGGAGGGGGGGCATCTGGTAAATCACGGCCAGGCCCCCCTCCAAGACCTGGACCCCGAAGACCCCCACCGCCAGCAGGTAAACCGTCCGAATTCTGCTGGGGCGTTTTAAAAGCGTCGGGCCGACGGCCAGAAGGTGGAGGCCGGCAATCAGGGCCGCCACCCGGTGGATGAAGTTGATGGCCGCCGGAAACTCGGAAAGGACCAGGGCCGGGTCGCAGAGGGGCCAGGTGTCGCAGGCCAGCATCGCCCGGGCCCGGGTCACCCAGGCCCCCAGCACAATCGCCAGGTAGGTTGCGGCCGCCGTCCCCCAGACCAGCTTCCGGCCGGGCAGGTCCAGGGACCCGTGTTCGGTCCGGTGGACCTGAACGGCGATGAAAATCATCACCGCCAGTAAGAGCATGGCGTTGCCCAGGTGGACGGCGGCAATCAGCGGGTGGAGCTCCGTCAGGACGGTGGCCCCGCCCAGCCCGGCCTGAACCACCAGCAGCCCCAGACTTAAAAGGATGGGCCGCCAGACCCAGGGGTGGGACCGGTAGTGGCGGTAACCGAGGCCCACCAGCGAAAGGATGATGGCCACCAGGGCCGTGGAGGCCAGCCGGTGGGAATACTCCAGCCAGGCAGGCAGGTCCAGGGGCGGGATCAGCGACCCGTGACAGAGGGGCCAGTCGGGACAGCCCAGGCCCGAACCGGTCACCCGGACGATGCCCCCGACGACGCTTACCAGGTAGGCGGCGATAACCCCGGCTACGCTCAGGGTCCGGACCGCCGGGACACCCCCCTTGGCCGGGGCAAGTTTTTCGGCGGCCATATAACGCTAGCTTTCCTCCGCGGCCGCAACTTCTTTGAGGGCCTGCCGGGCCGCTTCGACCGTGAAGTCGACGTCGGCCTCGGTGTGGGCCAGGGAGACGAACATCGCCTCGAACTGCGACGGGGGCAGGAATACCCCCCGTTCAAGTATACCGTGAAAGAAACGGGCGTAGCGAGCCGTATCGGCCCGCCGGGCCGACTCATAATCCGTTACCTCGTCGGCCGCGAAGAAGAGGGTGAGCATCGACCCCACCCGGTTCACCCGGGCCGGGACGCCGGCCTCCCGGCAGGCGGCCTCCAGGCCCGCCCCCAGCCGCCCGCCGAGGCTTTCGAGCCGCCCGTAAACCCCCGGCTCCAGGAGGGCCCGCAGGGTGGCCAGGCCGGCGGCCATGGCCAGCGGGTTGCCCGAGAGGGTTCCGGCCTGGTAGACGGGTCCCAGGGGGGCCACCAGGCTCATAATCTCCCGGCGGCCGCCGTAGGCCCCGACGGGGAGCCCCCCGCCCAGGATTTTACCCAGGCAGGTGAGGTCCGGGGTCACCCCGTAGTGGGCCTGGGCCCCGCCCGGGGCGAGCCGGAAGCCGGTTATAACCTCGTCGAAGATGAGGAGGGCGCCGGCCTCGGCCGTAAGCCGCCTTAAGCCCTCCAGAAAGCCCGGCTTTGGGGGAACCACCCCCATGTTCCCGGCCACCGGCTCGACGATGACGGCCGCAATCTCCCGGCCGTGCCGGTCGAAGACCTCCGCGACGGTCTTTAAATCGTTAAAGGGGGCCGAGAGGGTATCCTGGGCGGCGGCCGGGGTGACCCCGGCGCTGTCGGGGACGCCGAAGGTGAGCACCCCCGACCCGGCCTTAACCAGCAGGCCGTCCACGTGGCCGTGGTAGCAGCCGTCGAACTTTAAGATTTTGGGCCGGCCGGTGTAGGCCCGGGCCAGCCGAATGGCCGACATGGCGGCCTCGGTCCCCGAGTTTACAAACCGCACCACCTCCACCGACGGCACGAGCTCACACACCAGCCGGGCCAGCTCCACCTCGGCCTCGGTGGGGGCCCCGAAGCTGGTCCCCCCCTCGGCGGCCGTTTTCACCGCCCCGACCACCGCCGGGTGGGCGTGACCCAGGATAAGGGGGCCCCAGGAGCAGACGTAGTCGATATAGACGTTGCCGTCCACATCCTCGACCCGGGCGCCAAATCCCCGCCGGATAAACCGGGGCTGGCCGCCCACGGCCCGGAAGGCCCGGACCGGGCTGTTCACTCCGCCCGGCAGGTGTTTCTGGGCTTCGGCGAAGAGGGCCGCCGACCGCTCAGTTTTCATCGGCCCGGCCGAAATTCGTTACGGCAAGGAGTGGGTCCGAAGCCGGCCCCTCGGCCTCCTCCAGGCCGAAGACCTGGCGGACCATCTCGGCGTAGTAGCCGGCGTCGGCGCTGGCCTTCATCCGGGCCAGGGGCTCGTGGAGGAGCTTGTTAACGATGGCATCGGCCATGGCCCGGATAACCCCCTGCTCCGCCTCGGAGAGGCCCCCGAGCCGCCGGAGGGCCCGGCGGACCTCGGCGTCCCGGATGGCTTCGGCCCGGCGGCGGAGGGCCAGAATGGTGGGCAGGATCTGCCGGCCCCGCCACCACTCGGTGAAGCTGGCCACCTCTTCGGCCACGATGGCCTCGACCCGGCCCACCTCCTGCTCCCGGCCCCGGCGGTTGGCGGCGCAGAGGCTTTCTAAGTCGTCGATGTCGTAGACCACCGCCCCCGGCAGGCCCCGAACGGCCGGGTCCACATTCCGGGGCACGGCGATGTCGATGAACACCAGCGGCCGGCCCGGCCGCCGTCCCAGGACGGCCCTGACCAGCCGCGGCCGGATGACCGGCCGCATCGCCCCGGCGGAGGTCACCACGATATCGGCCGCCTCCAGCCCGGCCGCCAGGCGGCCCCAGGCCAGGGCTCGACCCCCCAGTTCGGCCGCCAGGGCGGCGGCCCGGCCAAAGGTGCGGTTGACCACCAGGAGGCGGTCGGCCCCGGCCTCCCGGAGGGCCCGGAAGGCGGCCTCCCCCATCTTCCCGGCCCCCACCACCAGGACGGTGCGGCCGGAAAGGCTGCCCAGGACCTGGCGGGCCAGGGCCACGGCCACCGAGCCCAGGGAGGTGGGGCTTTTGCCGATGTCGGTTTCGGTTCGGGCCCGCTTGCCGGTGTGGACGGCGTGGCGGAAGAGGGCGTCCAGAATGGGACCAACGGTGCCGGCCGCCCGGGCGGCCTCCAGGGCCTGGCGCACCTGCCCCAGGACCTGGTGCTCCCCCAGGACCATGGAATCGAGGCCGCTGGCCACGGCAAAAAGGTGCCGCACGGCCTCCAGGTGCTCCAGGGTGTAAAGATAGGGCTCAAAATCGGCCTGGGGCACCCGGTGGAAGTCGGCCAGAAAGCGGCGGATGCTGGCCGCCCCGGTCGCGACGTGGCCGACGAGGCCGTAAACCTCGGTCCGATTGCAGGTGGAAAGGATCACCCCCTCGGCCACGTAGGCCTTTAAGGCCGCAAGGCCCGGGCTGAGGGCTTCGGCCGGAAAGGCCAGCCTTTCACGGACCTCCACCGGGGCGGTTTTGTGGTTAAGGCCGACAGCCAGAATAATCACGGGCCGAACCGCGCTCGGTTGTGGTGGCGCAACCCCGGCCTCTCCCCTCTCGGACCAGACGGCACCACCAAGATATGTTAAGGGCCGGCGGCCGGCGGTGTCAACCGGGCCGCTTCCATCCCCCTTCCGCCGGGGACCGCGCTGGGGGAACGTCTGTTTGTTTGACAGGGAAAGCCCGGCCGGCTATAATGAGCCTTGAGTTCATGCTGGTGCGAGCAATGGCTCGGCCGGCGCTGTGGCTCGTCCTGGCCGCGGCCCTGGCCGGCGCCTTCTCGGTCCCCCCACCGGCTTGGGCGGAGGGCCCGGTCCAGCACCGGGTCCAGCCCGGAGAGACCCTCTGGGCCATCTCCGCCCGGTACGGGGTTTCCCTGGACGCCATCGCGGCGGCCAACGGCCTTGCTGACCCCAACCGGATCCGGGCCGGGGACGTCCTGGTGATTCCCGCCGACCCACCCCCGCCCGCCCGGCCCGAAGCAACCCCGGAGCCCCCCACCGGCGGCCTTTACACCGTCCGGCCCGGGGACACCTTCTGGGGCATCAGCCGAAGGCTCGGGATACCCTTCGGGGAGCTGGCGGCCGCCAACCCCGGGGTGGACCCCGGCCGGCTCCGGCCGGGCCAGGTTCTCAACCTCCCCGGGGCCCAGCCCCAGGCCCCGGCGCCGGCCGCCGACCCGGCCCCCGGCCCCGACGAGGGAACCCTCGTCCGGATTTATTACTACTGCATGACGACGCGGATGGCCTCGGGCCAGGCCCCCTTCGAGGGGGCGGTGGCCGCCGACTGGAGCGTCTTCCCCCTGGGAACACGCCTCCGGGTCGACGGCCTGGGGGAGTTCACCGTCCTCGACCGCTTCGGAACCGACCTGGGCCAGCCCCGGCTGGACGTCTGGGTAAGCTCCTGCGCCGAGGCCCTGCGCCGGGGGGTGGAGACCCGGCGGGTCTGGGTTATCGGCCCCTAGGTCAGCCGAGGCCCAGCTCGGCCGGCAGGTCCCGCCCCGTCAGCCGGCGGTAGGCCTCCAGGTAGCGGCTCACCGTGCCGGCCACCACCTCCTCGGGGAGGGGCGGGGCCGGGGGTTCCCGGTTCCAGCCGGACTGAATCAGCCAGTCCCGCACGTACTGCTTGTCGAAGCTGGGCTGGGGCCGGCCGGGCTCGTAAAGGGCCGCATCCCAGAACCGGCTGCTGTCGGGGGTGAGCAGTTCGTCGATGACGATAATCTGGCCGCCCAGCAGCCCGAACTCGAACTTGGTGTCCGCAATGATGATCCCCCGGCCCTCGGCCAGGGCCGCCGCCCGGCCGTAGAGCTTAAGGCTTAAGTCCCGCAGCTTCTGGGCCAGCTCCGCCCCGACCAGACTCGCCATCCGCTCAAAGGAGATGTTCTCGTCGTGGCCCGTCTCGGCCTTGGTGGCGGGGGTGAAGACCGCCTCGGGCAGACGCTCGGCTTCCCGAAGGCCGGGCGGCAGGCGGACGCCGCAGACTTCCCCCGTCCGGCGGTACTCCTCCCAGGCCGAGCCGGCCAGGTAGCCCCGGACCACGCACTCGATATCCACCCGCTCGGCCCGGCGCACCACCATCGCCCGGCCCACCAGGTTCGGGTCTCCCAGCTCAGCGGCCCGCTTCGGCTCGAGGACCACCTCCACCAGATGGTTGGGCACCAGGTCGGCCGTCTGCTCAAACCAGAACTTGGAGAGCATGGTAAGCACCGCCCCCTTGAGGGGGATCGGGGTGGGCAGGACCACATCGAAGGCCGAGATCCGGTCGGTGGCCACCATCAGCAGGTGGTCCCCGTCGAGCACGTAGGTGTCCCGAACCTTGCCCCGGCGGAAGAGGGGGAAGGGCAGGCGGGTCTCCGAGAGGCAGGGCAGGGTTCTTAAGTCGGTCACCGGTTCTCCTCCTTGGTCTTGAAGTATCGGGCCTCGACCTGACGCAGGATGGTCAGGACCACCAGGACCAGAAGCGTCCCGACGATGGTTATAAAATACATGCCCGCCCCGGCGGCCAGACCCAGGGCGGCCACTGCCCAGATCCCCGCCGCCGTGGTAAGCCCCCGCACCGTGTCCCCGGTTCTCAGCAGCAGACCGCCCCCCAGAAAGCCGATGCCCGTCGCCACCTGGGCGGCGATGCGGCCGGGGTCGCCCCGGCCGTTGGCGGCAATGTAAACGCTTATCAGCATAAAAAGGCACGAGCCGAGGGCAACCAGGATGAAGGTGCGCAGGCCGGCCGGCCGACCCCGCCGCTCCCGCTCCAGCCCGATGGCCGCCCCCACGGCCAGGGCCAGCAGTAGCCGGAGGGTCATTTCCCCCTCGCTCACTTCAGTCGATCCCCAGTCGCCGGTAGACCTCCCCGATATTCCGGACGAAATAGGCCGGGTCGAAGACTTCGGCCAGGTCCCCCTCCGTAAGGTACCGGCCCACCTCCGGGTCGGAGCTTACCAGCTTCCGGAAGGATTCCCCCGTCTCCCAGGCCTGCATCGCCAGCCGCTGAACCAGCCGGTACGCTTCCTCCCGCTTAAGGCCCCGGTCGATGAGGGCCAGCATGAGCCGCTGGGAGTAGAGCAGGCCGCCGGTAAGCTCCAGGTTGCGGGCCATCCGCTCCGGGTAGACCCGCAGGCCCCGCATCACCTGGGTAAACAGGTCGGCGGCGTAATCGAGGGCGATGAAGGCGTCGGGGACGACGACCCGCTCGGTGGAGGAGTGGCTTATATCCCGCTCGTGCCAGAGGGCGATATTCTCCAGGGCCGTGACGGCGTAGCCCCGCACCAGCCTGGCCAGGCCGCAGATGCGCTCGGTAAGCTCCGGGTTGCGCTTGTGGGGCATGGCCGAAGACCCGGTCTGCCCCGGCCGGAAGGGCTCCTCGGCCTCGAGCACCTCCGTCCGCTGAAGGTGGCGGATTTCGGTGGCGAACCGCTCCAGGCTTCCGGCCAGGACGGCCAGGGCGGTCATCACGGCGGCGTGCCGGTCCCGGCCGATGACCTGGGTGGAGGTGGTGGCCGGCTCAAGTCCCAGCCGCCGGCAGGCGAGCACCTCCAGCTCGGGGGGTACGTGGGCATAAGTCCCCACCGCCCCCGAAATCTTGCCCACCCCCACCTCCGACCGGGCCGCTTGAAGCCGCCGCCGGTTGCGCCGAACCTCATCCACCCAGCCGGCCAGCTTAAAGCCGAAGGTTATCGGCTCGGCGTGGACCCCGTGGGTCCGGCCCACCATCAGGGTGTTCCGGTGGGCCCGGGCCAGGTCGATAAGCACCCCCTCCAGGGCGGCCAGGTCCCGGTCCAGCAGGGCGATGGCCTCCACAAACTGAAGGCTTAGGGCCGTATCCATCACGTCGGAGGAGGTGAGGCCGTAATGAACCCACCGGCCGGCCGGACCCAGGTCCCGGGTGACCACCCGCAGGAAGGCCGTCACGTCGTGCCGGGTCTCCTCGAAGGCGGCCTTCCATTCGTTCAGGTCGAAGCGGGCCCGGCGGATAACCGCCAGGTCCTCGGCCGGAATGAGGCCCAGCTCGTGCCAGGCCTCGCAGACGGCAATCTCCACCTGGAGCCACTTTTGAAATTTATATTCCTCGGACCAGATCCGGCCCATCTCCGGGCGGGTGTAGCGCTCGATCATCCCCGTTCCTCGCCGGAAATTTTTATGTCACGTTTAACGGGCGCGACTCTATTTTATCACGGGCCGCCTGGTTCGGCGGTTCGGGCACCGGGGTCCAGGGTCCCCGGTATTCGGGGGGGAGTAGGGCGGCGATGCGGCCCATGATCTGGCGGGTCGCCTCCGCCACCGCCGTCCGCCGGTCCGCCGGGCCCACGTCCAAAAGGAAGGGCCGG
Organism: Dehalococcoidia bacterium; assembly: GCA_034434875.1. Lineage (GTDB taxonomy): Bacteria > Chloroflexota > Dehalococcoidia > JAUQQI01 > JAUQQI01 > JAUQQI01. The sequence continues at coordinate 40,219 of DAOTYJ010000060.1, forward strand.
CCGATATTTACCCGGAGGTGGGGCCGGCGCCGAAGGACCGAAGCCGGGCCTTTTACTTTATCCGTCCCGGTTATGCCCACCGGCAGGATGGGAACCTGGGCCCGGAGGGCGATTATGGCCGTTCCCGGCTGGGCCGGTCCCATCGCCCCGGTCTTGCTCCGGGTGCCCTCGGGAAACATCCCCAGGATCAGGCCCCGGCGCAGGACCCCCAGGGCCTGCCGGAAGGCCTGCCGGTCGGCCTCGCCCCGGCGGACGGGGAAGGCGCAGTAGCCCCGGACCAGCCAGCCCGAGTACCAGCGGTCGAACAGCTCCTTTTTGGCCATAAAGACGACCCGGCGGTGGGGGATGGAGGCCCCCAGCAGGGGCGGGTCGATGATGTTATTGTGGTTAGCCACCAGGATAAGGGGGCCCCGGGCCGGCACGTTCTCGAGGCCCAGAACCTCCCAGTCGGCCAGCAGCCTTAAGGCAACGGCCATGGCCCGGTTGCAGAACAGGTAAAACCACCAGGTTTCAGCCATTTCGGCGGCAGATGAGGCCCAAAAGCCTTTCGACAACCTCCTCCAGGCTCAGGCCGTCGGTGCTGAAAACCAGGCTGTTGGGGGCGGGCCTCAGGGGGGCGACGGGCCGGGTGGAGTCGTACTCGTCCCGCCGCTTCACCTCGGCCAGGACGGCCTCGTAGTCGGCGGGCTCCCCCCGGGCGAGGCGTTCTAGGTAGCGGCGGCGGGCCCGCTCCTCGGCGGAAGCCGTAAGAAAGACCTTAAAATCGGCGTCGGGCAGGACGACGGTCCCGATGTCCCGCCCGGCCATCACCACCGGCCCGTCCCCGGCCAGCCGGCGCTGTTTCTCCACCAGCACCCGCCGGACCTCGGGCCGGGCCGAGACGGCCGATACGATTTTTTCCACCTCGGCCGACCGCAAAAGGGCCGTCACATCCTGGCCGTTCACCAGCACCCGGGCCTCACCCGCCGCCGGGTCCCACCCCAGTTGGATATCCAGGGTTCGGGCCAGCTCGGCCAGCCCCTCACCGTCTTCGGGGTCGACCCCCCGGCCGAGGGCGGCCCAGGCGACCGCCCGGTACATCAGGCCGGTGTCGATAAAACGATACCCGAGGCGGCGGGCGATGGCCCGGCCGACGGCGCTTTTGCCCGAGGCCACGGGCCCGTCGATGGCGACCCGGCGGACCCGGCAATCTCCCTTCATCCCCAAGATGATAACAGCCCGGCTATAATAGCGGGGAATGGTTGAGGTCGGCGAGCAGGCCCCCGATTTCGCCCTGCCCAGCACCGCCGGGCCCCTGCGGCTCAGTGACCTCTGGCGGGACCGGAAGGTGGTCCTCGCCTTCTACGTGGAGGACGGGACCCCGGGCTGCAGCCAGGAGCTTCGCCAGCTCATCGCCGAGTATGAGGCCATCCGGGCGGCCGGGGCCGAAGTGGTGGCCGTAAGCGCCGACGACCTTCAGTCCCACCGGGCCTTCTGCCGGGCCCTGGGCGGCTGTCCCTTCCCCCTGGTTTCGGACCCCGAGCTGGTGGCCGCCCGCCTTTACGACGTGGTCGGGGAGGACGGAAAACGAAGCCGCCGGGCGGTCTTCGTTATCGACCGGGGCGGCCGGATTTTGCACAAGATTCCCTGGTATCAGCCGGAGAGCACGGCCCAGTTCCTGGAGATTTTTAAGGCCCTTGGGGCCGTCTGAGGGGGGACTTAACCCTGGCCCTGGTCCGGGCCTTACTGGTAGACCTCGGCCTGCTCGGGCGGAACCGGGCGGGCCCGCTGCCGAACGGCCCGGGAAACCCTGAGGGCCGACTCCTCCCACATCCGCCGGATGGCGGCCAGGTCGTCTTCGGAGAGGACATAATACCTGGTCGGGGCCTCGGAGACCTCCAGGGCCTCCTCAGCCGGCTGCCGACCGTCCCCCGCCGGCTCAGACCGGAGGTCCGGCCGGCTTAAGGCCTGAATGAGCAGTAACCGGGCCATCACGGCCGGCCTGAGGCCGTAGGCCCGGGCCAGGGCCGTGAGCTTTTCGTAGTTCTGCTCGTCCAGCCTGACCGGAATCAGCCGACCCGAAAGCCGCTTGCCCATGACTTCAACCCCCAAGACTTAGTTTAACGGCGGCTTGTCCGGCGAGGGCCACGGGTCATAAAATCAGAAGTGGGTCTGAACTCCGGTACCGGCTTTGGAGCGGGAAACGGGATTCGAACCCGCGACCCCCTGCTTGGGAAGCAGGTGCTCTGCCAGCTGAGCTATTCCCGCCTGCCAATTGGGATTATAGGTTTGGAGGGGCGGTCATGTCAAGACTGGAGCACTCCCAGCAGCACCAATCCCAGCTTCTGGGGAACCAGGTTGCGGCCGGGGATGCCGGAACCTTCTCCCGCCTTTTGCTGGTGGTGACCGTAACGGCCGCCTTTATGGTCGTCGAGCTGGTGGCCGGCTACATTTCGGGCAGTCTGGCCCTGCTGGCCGACGCCGGCCACATGTTCTCGGACCTGGCGGCCCTGCTGCTGGCCCTGGTCGCCCAGTGGTACACCACCCGGCCGGCCACCCCCCAGCGCTCCTACGGCTACTACCGGGCCGAGATCCTGGCCGCCCTGGCCAATGGGGTCGGGCTGGGGGTGGTGGCCCTGCTGGTCCTTTCCGAGGCCTGGCACCGTTTCCACGAGCCCCACGAGGTTACCGGCTTAATTATGGTTCTGGTGGGCGTGGCCGGCCTGCTGGTTAACGCCTTTGGGCTGGTGCTCCTTAATGGGGGCCGGGCCCACAACCTGAACATCCGGGGGGCCTGGCTGCACATCTTCGGGGATGCCCTGGGCTCGGTGGGCATCATTGTGGCGGCGGGTCTGATCGACCTTTTCGGCTGGTATGTGGCCGACCCCATCGCCGGGGCGGTGATCGCCGTGCTTATCCTGACCTCCGCCTTCCGCCTGGTCCGGGATGCGGTGGACATCCTGATGGAGGCCGTGCCCCGGCACATCGACCTGCTGGAGGTTCGGGAAACCCTCCGCCGGCAGCCGGGGGTTGCCGACGTCCACGACCTTCACATCTGGACCCTGGCCAGCGGCTTTATCGCCCTGAGCGCCCACATCGTAACCCGCTACGTCCAGGGCGAAGATATTCGGCAGCTGCTCATTAACCTGCGCCGGCTTCTCCACGACCGCTACGGCATCTCCCACACCACCCTGCAGCTGGAGACGCCGGGCATTCCCGAGGACGACACCCGCTTCTGCCAGGGCGACCCCCGCTGTCTGCCCTGAACCGACGCCCTCAGTTTAAAATTGCGGTAGGGGCGGCTTTCAGGGCCGCCCACGGAAAAGGATGGGGGTGAAACCCATGGACCGTAAGCGGCTGGTAAGGGTTGCCCTGGGCGAGGAGCCGGCGGACCTGCTTCTGGCCAACGCCAGGGTTGTAAACGTCTTCACCGCCGAGGTGGAGCGGGCGGCGGTGGCCGTGGCCGAGGGCCGGGTGGCCGGCATCGGCCGGTACACCCGGGGCCGGGAGGTAATTAACCTGGGGGGCCGCTACCTGGTGCCGGGCTTTATCGACGGCCACATCCACCTGGAAAGCACCCTGCTGGTGCCCCAGGAGTTCGCCCGGGCGGTGGTGCCCCGGGGAACCCTGGGGGTGGTGGCCGACCCCCACGAGGTGGCCAATGTCGGGGGCCTGCGGGCGGTTCGGTTCCTAATCGACCAGACCCGGGACCTGCCCATGGACTTCTTTTTCCAGATGCCCTCCTGCGTCCCGGCAAGCCCCCTGGAGTCGGCCGGGGCGGCGGTGGGCCCGGCCGAGGTGGAGCAGGGCCTGACGTGGCCCGAGGTTCTGGGCCTGGGGGAGCTGATGAATTTCGTGGGGGTTCTGGCCGGGGCCGACGACCCCCACGCCAAGCTGGATGCCGCCCGGGGCCGGGTCATCGACGGCCACGCCCCCGGCCTCACCGGCCGCCGGCTGAACGCCTACGCGGCCGCCGGGCCCCGCTCCGACCACGAAACCACCCGGCGGGCCGAAGGCCGGGATAAGCTGCGCCGGGGGATGTTTCTCTTCATTCGGGAGGGCTCCTCGGCCAAGAACCTGGCCGAACTGCTCCCCCTGGTTACCGACCGGACTTACCACCGGTGCGGCTTCGTCACCGACGACCGCTCCTGCCACGACATCATGGGGGAAGGCCACCTGGACCACGTGGTCAACCTGGCCGTCCGCCGGGGCCTAAACCCCATCCGGGCCATCCAGCTGGCCAGCTTCACCACCGCCAACTATTTCCGGCTCCAGGACCTGGGGGCCATCGGCCCGGGCTACTGGGCCAACTTCTTCGTGACGGCCGACCTCGCCGAAATCCGGGCCGATGAGGTCTTTTACCGGGGCCGACTGGTGGCCCGGGGGGGCCGGCCCCTCTTCGAGGCCCCCTTCCGGCCCGAAGAATGGGCCCTGCACACCGTTAACCTTCCCGACCTCCGGCCGGAGGACCTGCAGCTGGAGTTTTCGGGGGAGAGGTTCCCGGCGGTGGAGATAGTCCCCGACCAGATCGTCACCCGGCTGGTGGAGGTGGAGCCGCCCCGGCAGAACGGCCGGATTACGGCCGACCCGAACCGGGACCTGGCCAAGCTGGCGGTCATCGAGCGCCACCACCGGACCGGCCGGCTCGGCATCGGCCTGGTGAAGGGCCTGGGCCTCAAGCGGGGGGCGATGGCCTCCACCATCGGCCACGACGCCCACAACCTGGTGGTGGCGGGCATATCCGATGGGGATATCCTGCTGGCCGTCGAAACCGTCCGCCGCCTCCAGGGCGGCCTGGTGGTCGTGGCCGACGGGCAGGTGCTCGGGGAGGTGCCCCTGCCGGTCCTGGGCCTGCTTTCGCCGGAGCCTTTACCCGTGGTCCGCAAGCGGCTGGAGGAGGCCGAGGCGAAGGCCCGGGAGCTTGGCTGTCCCCACCGGGCGCCCTTTACGACCCTCTCCTTCCTGGGCCTTTCGGTTATACCCGAGGTCCGGGTTACGGACCACGGGGTGGTGGATGCCCGGACCCTCCGGGTGCTGGTGCCCGGGCGGACGGTTGGGGGCCGCTGAACCGGGTATACTTGATCGCCGGGACGTGCTGACCGGCGTGCCGGCGTAGCTCAACGGGCAGAGCAGCCGCCTTGTAAGCGGCGGGTTGGGGGTTCGAGTCCCCCCGCCGGCTCCCTTAGCCGGCGTAGCTTTCGACGGCCCAATAAAAGCTATGCTTCACCCCGTAGCCGGGCTGATTCCTCACGGGGGAGCTCCAGGTCGAAACTTCCCAGCGGCCGCCTGAACTCGGCCACCCGCCGCCTGCGGACAACCTCCCACAGGGCCCTTTCAATGGCCTCTTTTGTGCTTCTGATTCCAAGAACTTCTTTAGCCTCAGCTAAAAGCCGGTCATCTACTAATACAGTTGTGCGTTTCACCGTAGTTAGCTGATTTCACCTAACGGGGGCCGGTGATGATGGTTATCCCGCTGGCGCGCAGGTGGGCCACCGTCGACGCCCGGGCGGCTACCTGCCGGGCAATCTTGCGGAAGGCCTCCGCCACCGGCGAATCCGGGTGGCTTATAACCACCGGCTTCCCCGCGTCCCCGGTCTCCCGGACCCGGGGGTCGATGGGCACCGCCCCCAGGAAGGGCACGTCGAGCTTCTCGGCGGCCCGCTCGGCCCCGCCGTGGCCGAAGATGTCCACCCGCTCGCCGCAGTGGGGGCAGTAGAAGAACGAGAAGTTCTCGACGATCCCGAGGATGGGCACGTTGAGCCGGCGGAACATCATCAGGGCCTTGCGCACGTCCAGCAGGGCCACATCCTGGGGGGTGGCCACCATCACCGCCCCGGTCAGGGGCAGAAGCTGGCAGACGCTCAGGGCCGCATCCCCGGTGCCGGGCGGCAGGTCGATCACCAGGTAATCCAGCTCGCCCCACTCCACCTGGCTGAGAAACTGGCGGATGGCGTTGTGAACCATCGGCCCCCGGTAGATGGCCGGGGTATCCTCGCCGGTGAAGAAGCCGATGGACATCACCGAGATGCCGTGGGCCTCCAGGGGCAGAATCTTGTTATCCAGGACCGGCACCGGTGCCGGGCTCGGCAGGCCGACCATAAGGGGGACGTTGGGCCCGGTGATGTCCGCGTCCAGAAGCCCCACCTGGGCGCCCTCAAGCCGCAGGGAGACGGCCAGGTTGACGGCCACCGTCGTCTTGCCGACGCCCCCCTTGCCGCTGGCCACCGGGATGATGTTCTTTACCCCGGGCAGCAGGTCGGTGGGGGAGACCCCGGCCCGCCCCCGGACGTTATACGCCAGCTTGACCTGAACCTCCTCGACGCCGGGAACCTGCCGGACGGCGGCCTCGGCCCACTCCTGCAGGTCCCTTTTGACGGGACAGGCCGGCGTGGTCAGTTCGAGGGTAAACGAGACCTTCCCGCCCTCGATAACCAGGTCCTTGACAAAACCGAGGGAGACTATGTCCGTCCGCAGGTCAGGGTCCTTAACCTTGGAGAGGGCGGCCAGGACCTGCTCCGCTGTAACCTTGCCGGTTGAACCCATGGGAAAAACCTCCCCTAACGGCCCTGGGGCCGCGGTCCGACCCCGCTAGCAGTATATCCCCACCCACCCGCCCGGTCAACCTTTGAAAACCCGAGCCCTGCTGCCACCCCGGTCAGGGGGCGGGGCCGAAAGCGGCCGAGATCACGCCCTGGCGCAACCGGTGAAAGGCCCGGGCAAGGTGTTCCGGCGGACCGGGCAGGTGCCGCTCCAACCACCAGTGGAGCAGCCCCAGCTGTGCCCCGGCCAAGAAATTCGCCACCAGCTCAGCCGGCACGGTCTCTTCCTTGGCCGGGAAGGCCACCCGGAGGCTCTCTTCAATCCTTCGCGCGCACGACTGGCGCATCCTCCGAAGCAGTAAACCGCTATCCTTAGCGTAGCCCAGTAAGATGGGAGATAGTACCGGCCGGACTTCCGCCAGGTGACGGTAGGCGGCGACCATCGTCGCCGGCGGCTCGGGGGCCAGGAGCTCCTCCCGTACTGGCGGGTAAATGCCGAACCTTTTGATGAAGGCTTCATGGCAACGGAGAAAAAGCTCGTCTTTGCCGCCGTAGTGACGGTAAAACGTCGCCCGGCCCACGCCGGCCCGCTCAACAATCTCCTGAATGGTGACTGCATTGTAGCCCCGCTCAGCCATAAGCTCAAGGAATGCCTTTTCCAACAGCTCATGCGTCCGTCTTCTCCTCCGGTCGTTGTAAGACATCCTCTACATCACCCCTGAGACAAAACCGCCTTGATGTCTATAAATAGACACCGAGCGGATTTTGCTCCTTGCTTTGTCAAACTATTTGCACCAATAATCCAGGTAGCGACGACCGACAGATTATACCAGGAGGGGAGGTACACGATGACGGAGAAGGGCCACAGGGCCGGGGACGACCAGGCCCCTGTCATCCCTGCCTGGGTCCGGGCGCTGGGTTTCATTCTTGTCGTGCTGGTTGTGCTGTTAATCGTGATGCTGGTCCTTCCCGGCGGCCACGGGCCCGCCCGGCACCTGCCGTGGTGACCCGGCGTCCCCAAATTCGAAGGCTCTTGCTGGTGGTTCACATCGTCCTTTCGGTGGGGTGGCTGGGGGCTGTCGTCAGCTTCCTTGCCCTCACGGTCTGGGGGATTGTTGTTCCGGACCCCCGTGTTGTCGCCACCGCCTACCTAGCCGCGGAGCCGGTCGTCAGATTTGCCATCGTCCCCCTTGGCTTGGGGGCACTGCTCTCCGGCATTATTCAGTCGGTGGGCAGCCCCTGGGGACTTTTCGATTATTACTGGGTCCTTTTCAAGCTGATGTTCACCGCGGTTGCCCTTGTTGTCTTATTGCAATATGTCCCCACGGTCAGCTATTTCGCGCGACTGGCCGCCGGGGACCTCAACAACCCCGCCGGGCTTTGGAGTTATCTGCTCCATTCGGCCGGCGGCTTATTAATTCTTCTGCTGAACACGGTACTGGGCGTTTACAAGCCGCCCGGTCTGACGCCGTGGGCGAGGCGACGGCGAGACCCCAGGTTGAGCGCAGGCCCCGCCCCGAAAAGGCCGCGATGACCTGCCGGTAGGCGTCCAGGGCAGGCTTTGGGGTGCCGTCGGCCCGCACCAGGCCGTAGTGCCAGAACCGGGACCCGGCCGTCCGGTCATCGTAAAGGTCGAACCAGAAGACCCGGCTTACCCCGAGGCCCAGCAGGAAGGGCACCATCGTCCGAAGGTATTCGGCCTGGTCGGATTCCCCGCCCCGGTAATGGTCCGGTCCCGCCCCGGCGTCGCTGGAATACCCCACCTCCGTAACCCAGATGGGACGCCCGCCTACCCCAAACCCTTCGAGCACCGACTTTATGTAGTTATACCGGCGCTGGGCCTCGGCCTTCGAACCGTAGTGGTGAAAATCGGCGATATCGAAATGTGCCGCCCCCGGGTATTCGGGGTCCCCGAGAACCTCCTCGAGAAAACGGCTGTTTAACTGCCCGGGGGTGCCCCCAAGGGCGAGGCCCCCGAAGACCACATAGGCGTCGGGGTCTATCTTCTTAACGGCCCGGTAGGTAACCGCCAGAAGTTCGGCGTACTGGCGGGGAGTCCCCTGCCAGAAGCCCGCCAGGTCCGGCTCGTTCCAGACCTGCCAGTAGCGAACCCGGCCTTTATACCTGGAAACGACGGCCTCCACGTAGGCCTCCCAGTCCCGGAGGTCCCGGGGCGGGGCCTTTATCCGAATCCCGGCCGGCAGGTGCTCCGGCGCACCCGATGCCCACTCCGGGGTGTAAGCCAGGGGTGCCAGCACCCCGTAGCCCAGGTCGTGGGCTAAATTTATCAACCGGTCGGCGGCCCGCCAGTCGAACTGGCCTCTGCGGGGCTCCACCCGGGACCATTCGGTCCCGGCCACCCGAAGCCACCGGATGCCGGCCCCGGCGGCCAGTTCGAGGGCGACGGGAATCGCCGGGTCGTTTACCCCGGCGGCCATGCTGACCCCGAAGGGACTGTCCGGGGTCGGAGTCGGCATCGGGCGGGCCGCCGGAGTCTCCGCCCGGCGGGCAGCGATGCCGCCGACGCACCCGGCCAGAATGAGGCCGGCCGCCAGCAACCATCCGACAAGCCTGAGGCAATTCACCCAAAAGCCACCAGACCGGCCTTAAAAAATATAAAACCCGAGGCCCTTGACATCCAGCGAACTGATGTGCTAAGTTAAGGTAGCCAAAATGGCACCAAGACGCCGGAAGGAGAAACGAATGCCCGCTGAGCTTTCGCCGCGGCAGCGGCGGGTCCTGGACTTTATTCGCCGCTACATCGACGAGCACGGTTATCCGCCCACCATTCGGGAGATCTGCGAGGCCTGTGAGATAAGCTCCACCTCGGTGGCCAATTACAACCTGCGCCGGCTGGCCGAGGCCGGGTATATCCGCCGCTCGGACCGGCTTTCCCGGGCCATCGAGCTAACCGGGGCCGCCGGGCCCGGCCGCGGCGGGCTGGTCCCCTTCCGCCTCCGGCCGGCCGGGGCGGCCGAAACCGTTCAGGTGCCCCTCCTGGGCCGCATCGCCGCCGGCCTGCCCATTCCCGTCCCCACCGAGAACCTGCACCCGGACCCCGACACCGACGTGGTCGGCGTGCCCGCCGACCTCATCGGCAGCCGCCAGAACGTCTACGCCCTCAAGGTCCAGGGCCAGTCCATGGTGGACGCCCTCATCGACGACGGGGATATCGTCCTGGTCCAGCATACCCGAACCGCCGAAAACGGCGAGATGGTCGTGGCCTGGCTGCCGGAGCGGAAAGAGACCACCCTCAAGCGGTTTTACCTAGAGGGCGACCGGGTGAGGCTCCAGCCTGCCAACAGCCAGATGGAGCCCATCATCCTCCCGGCCGACCAGGTGGAGATTCAGGGCCGGGTTATCGCCGTCCTTCGCAAGCTGGCCTAGGTTCGGGCGGCGGCCTGGGCCCCGAGCCACAGCTCAAGCCCCAGCCACGGCTCCACCTGCCCGACCTTGACCTGCCGGTCCAGCTCCAGCAGCTCCCGCAGGGCCGCCTCCGTCCGGGTGGGCCCCAGCCGGCGGGCCAGGGGCAGAAGGTGGCGGGCCTGGCCGGGGTAAAGGCCGGTGGCCTGCTGAACCTCGGCCAGGTCTGCCCGGAGGGGCAGGGTTTGAAGGAGCCGTAAGGCCCGCAAAGACCAGGCCAGCGCGCCGATGATGTTCTGGGGGTTCTCCCCTTCCCGCCGGAGCTGACGGGTAAGCTTGACCGCCCCCGTCCCGTCCCCTTCCACCACCAGGCCCAGCAGGTCGAAGGCCGAGACGGGCACCGTTTCCACCACCAGCCGGCCCACATCCTCCCGGGTCACCGGCTCAGACCCGGCGTAAAGGGCAAGCTTTTCCAGCTCCAGGTCCACCAGCCGGCGGTCGTAGCCCACCCGCTCGACCAGGTACTCCAGGGCCCCCGGGCCGAAATTGAGGCCGGCCTTACGGGCCTGGCGGCGGGCCCAGCCCAGCACCCCCTCCGGCCCAGCGGCCGCAAACCGGCTAAGGACCACCTCGAGGCCGGCCGCCGGCTCGGCCCCCAGGATATCCCGGGCCAGCGTTCCCGGGTCCTCCGCCTCCTCAACCCGGCGGGCGGTGAGCTTAAAACCCGGGGCCAGGTTTTTTAGCTCCCCCAGCAGCCAGTTATTTTCCGGGGAGGGGTCCCGCTCAAGGCCCGGCTCCAGGGCCGCCATGACCACCCGGGGGTCGGCCTGAAGCAGAACCGCCGCCAGCTCCCGGGCCCGGTTCCGGCCCCGGCCGCCGGCCGGCTGGCCTTCTTCGGCCTCGGTCCGGCGGCCCTTGGCCGCCGAACCCACCAGCCGCCGCACCAGCACAACCCGGCGGCCGGCGAACATCGGCAGGCTGAGCAGGTGGGGGGCAAGGTCGGCCGCCTTCAGCTCCCGGCCGTCCAGGCTTACGACCTCGGCCGCGGCCCGGCGAAGCTCCCGGGTGAGCAGTTCCAGGGCGTATTCGTCGCCGGTAAGGACCCAGAGCCGAGGCATTTAAAAGGTCATTTCCCGGCAGTCGGGGGCGACGATAAGGCGGGCCTCCGTTACGGCCTGGACCTCCTCGGGCGTCCAGTCGGGGGCGACCTCCCGCAGGAGCATTCCGGCGGGGGTAACGTCGATGACGGCCAGGTCGGTGATGACCAGGTTGACGACCCGGCGGCCGGTGAGGGGGTAGGTGCACTCTTTAAGAATCTTCGGCCGTCCCTGCCGGTCCCGATGCTCCATCAGGACGATAACCCGCCGGGCCCCGGTTACCAGGTCCATGGCTCCCCCGATGCTGCCGATCCCCCGTTCCGGGATCATCCAGTTGGCCAGGTCGCCCTGCTCCGAGACCTGCAGGCCGCCGAGGATGCAGACGTCGAGGTGGCCGCCCCGGATCATGGCAAAGGAGTCGGCCGAGTGGAAAAAGCAGGCCCCGGGCAGCATGGTCACGTACTGGCCGCCGGCGTTTATTAAATCGGGGTCCCGCTCGGGCCCCTCGGCCAGGGGCCCGTAGCCGAGCATGCCGTTCTCCGCCTGGAGGATGATCCCCGGCTCGATGAAGTTTGAAACCAGGGTGGGGAGGCCGATGCCCAGGTTAACGTACATCCCCGGGCGGAGCTCCCGGGCCGCCCGGAGGGCCATAAGTTCCCGACTAATCCCAGGTTTGGAAGATAGCTGGGTCATTGCAATCCCTCGGGCAGATTACCATTCGGTCGACGTAGATCCCCGGGGTGACGATGGCTTCCGGGTCGAGCTCGCCGGGCTCGACGACTTCTTCCACCTCGGCGATGGTGACCCGGGCGGCGGTGGCCATAATGGGGTTGAAGTTGCGGGCCGTCCGCCGGTATACGAGGTTGCCGAGCCGGTCGGCTTTGTAGGCTTTGATCAGGGCGAAGTCGGCGTAGAGGGCCGTCTCTAAAATATATTCCCGGCCGTTGAAGGCCCGTTTCTCTTTGCCCTGTTCCACCACCGTGCCGACCCCCACCGGGGTGTAGAAGGCGGCGATGCCCGCCCCGGCCGCCCGGATCCGCTCCACCATCGTCCCCTGGGGGGTGATTTCCACCTCGGCCAGGCCCTCCCGAAAGAGCCGCTCAAAATGGGTCATCCGCTCCCGGGAGGCCCTGACCGGGAAGGAGCCGATAAACTTTTTAATCTGGCCCGTCTCGGCCAGCAGGTCCAGGCTGTCCCCAAGGCCAATGTTGTTGGCGATGATGGTCAGGTTCTTTACACCCCGGTCCCGGAGGGCCCGGACCAGGTTGTGGGGGTGGCCCACGTGGCCGAAACCCCCGACCATAATGACCGCCCCGTCGAAGACGTCAAAGAGGGCATCAAAGGGCGTTTCGTAGATTACGGGCGGCATAGGCGCGTCTTCCCTCCCACGGCGTTGGCGGCCCCCCTACGGCAGTAGAACCGGTGCCAGCAGGAACGCCACCGTAGTGATAATAGCAAAGACGGCGAAGAAAATGAGGCCGTAGCCCACGATGTTGCGAAATTCGGTCTTGGCAACCCCCAGCAGGGGGATGGCCCAGAAGGGCTGAATAACGTCGGTGGCCATGTCGCCCCAGCCGTAGCTTATTACGGCGGCCGGCATGCTCGCCCCAAGGTTTTTTGCGGCCTCGACCACATACGGGGCCTCGATGGCCCACTTGGAGCCCCCGGACGGAACAAAGTAGTTGAGGATGCCCGAGTACCCAGTAGATGATGACCGGGTAGGTGGCCGGGGTTGCAATGGCGGTGAACCAGTCGGCGATCACCTTGGCCAGGCCGGAGTCCCGGATTATTCCGAACATGCCGGCATAGAAAACTGGATCACCACGCCCCAGATGTAGCTTGAGGCTTCGGCCGCCGACTTAAGAAAGGACGCCGGCGTCCAGTGGAGCAGAATGCCCAGGGTCAGGAACAAAAAGTTAACCGAGTTGATGTTGATGCCGCCGAACCCCCGGGTGCCGAAGTTGTAAACAAGCCAGACAATGGCAACGGCGGCCACCGCCAGGTTAACCACCGGGCTGTAATAAAGCCGCTCGGCAAAGGTGACCGGCCGGGCTTTGACGGCGGTTTCCTCGGCCGCCTCGGCCAGCAGGGCCGGGTCGGCCTCCACCGTATCCTCGGGGCGAGGATGGAGCAAGGCGGCCAGGCCCAGGTTAAAGGGGGTGAAGACGGTCGTGGTCACGGGGACGATGCCCATCTGCTGCTCCATAAAGTGGCGGGGCGTTGCCACCAGGAGGGGGCCGAACCGGAAAGGCCGGCGTGCCACATCCCCCCCAAGGCCCAGGCAGGTAGGCACAGCAGACCAGCAGGCCATAGTCGACCCCCCCCGCTGGCGGCGGGCAACTGCCCGGACCAGGACGGCGCTGGCAATGAGGCTGAGGCCCCAGTTAATCCAGGCCAGGACCATCGAGACGAAGGCCGTCAGGGCGACGGCTTCCCGGGGATTACGGGGCAAGCCGGCGAGCCAGTTGAGGAGTCGCCGGACCGGGGGCGAAGTTGACAGCACGTAACCGGTAACGATAATCAGGCTCATCTGCATGGCGAACTCGAGGAGGACCCAGAAGCCGTTCCCCCAGTGCTGAATAAGGGTGTAAAGCTTGCCGGGGCTGGGAGCCCCCGGGGCCGCCAGAAGGGCCAGCAGGAAGGTGATGAACGTGAGGATAACGGCGATTATCCAGGAGTCGGGGACGTACTGGGTGCTCCAGCCGGTCAGAACGGTGGCCAACCGTGCCAGCATGGGAAACCTCCCCCTTTATGTCAATAAATTTTAGCGAAAACGAACCGATGATTTCAATATGCGGCCACGCAACCCAGGGCTTGCCAGTCATCCTGGAAATTCGCCAGCATATAATCCAGCTTTGTTGTAGGGGCACGGCCGTGGGCCCCGACAGGGCGGTTGCCTGCACCCTTGCAGGTATTTTAAAGGCTTGGGTTCCGAAAGCTGGAAAGCCCCGTAGGCAACCAGGCAGTTTTTCGGCGTTAACGGGCCATTAGGGGGCACTCGGGGTCCGGCCGCCTGCTGTGGGGGCCCCGGCCGTGTAAGATTCGCCGTAAAAAACTGGAAAGCCCCGGCCGCAAGCCGGGTATTTACGGTTCGGCCCGCGATTGCCGGCAGGCAGTGGGTGTTCGGTAAGAACCCACAGCCCAGGTCCGGGCGTTGCGCGTTCGGCGCAAACCCGCACGGCCGTGGGCTTTGGTTCAAGAGTTGGCGGAAGCTGGAGCCCTGCCAGGCTCGGCCCTCGGGGCTGACCGGGGCTTAACTGCCCGGGCGGTCAAGGCGCCGTCCCGACCGGCCCGGCAACGGCGTTGTAGGCGTTCAGCCGGCCGTTTGCCCAGTAAGTTCCCGTGCCGGGGATTTTGTCGGCCCCCTGCTCAATGCGGCCCCGAACACAGCTGTTATCGGCGCAGACACCGGCGGACCAGACCAGGCCCGCCGTCCCGGCCACGTGGGGGCTGGCCATGGAGGTCCCGCTTAAGGTCCCGTACTTTACGCCCTTGCCCCAGACCTTGTTCGGATGGTCCGGGGCCGTCGATAGAATGCCCACGCCGGGGGCGGCGATATCCACCCAGTTGCCGTAGTTAGAAAACGAGGCCTTATTGTCACTCTGGTCGGTGGCGGCCACCGCAATGACGTTGTCATAGGCGGCCGGGTAAAAGGGCGAGCTGGTGCCGGAGTTCCCGGCCGCCGCCGCCAGCACCACGCCCTCGCCCCAGGCGTAGTTGACGGCGGCCTCAACGGCGCTGGACCCGGTTGAGCCACCCAGGCTTAAGTTAATGACCTTAGCCCCGTTATCCGCCGCCCAGACGATGCCGCTGGCAATCCAGGACCAGGCGCCCCTCCCGTTGTCGTCTAGGACCTTGACGTTGTAAAGGACGCAGTTGGGACAGGTTCCGGCCACCCCCAGGCCGTTGTTGGTTGAGGCCGCGGCGCTGCCGGCCACGTGGGTCCCGTGGCCGTAGCGGTCGTCAACGGTCCGGCTGGTGGTGAAGTTAACGTTTCTTTGAATCTTTGCCCACAGGTCCTCGTGACTCTGGTCGATGCCGGTGTCCAGAACGGCGATAGCCACACCGGCCGAGCCCCGGACCAGATACCAGGCTTCCGGGGCCTTAATCTTCGGGTACTGCCACTGCTGCCCGAAGAGGGGGTCGTTGGGGGTCCAGGCCGTCTGCACCGCCGCATAGAAGCCGTTAACCTCGGCAAAGACCACGTTGGGGCTGCGCCGGTAGGCTTCCACGGCCGCCCGCTCCCGACCCGGCGGGACCTTCACCACGTGCACGTCGATGCCGGGGATCACCTCCCGGGGCTGGCCCCCCGCCTGCCGGTGGGCGGCGGCCGCCTCGGCGCCCGGGGTCCCCGGCCGGAACCTCACCAGCACCTCCCCCGGGACGAACTCGTCGGCGGCCAGGCCCTGACCCGTCCCGGGCAGTAGCAAAACGCCGATAAGCACCCCCACCACCGCCGCCCAGTAAACGACCCGCTTTAGAGTTTCCACAGTTTACCTCCTGTTCTGACCGGGCCCTGCGGCTCTGCCGGGTCGGCCGGAGCGGCCGACGTTACCCCGCCTGGCCTCAACTTATCTTAACACATCTTGGGGTAGAATTTAACCAAGCCTTGTTGTCGGGGCGCACGGCCGTGCGGGTTGGGCACCGAACGTAGAAATTTCGCTGGGCTTTAACGTTGACCGCACCAGAAACCGAGCACCGGCAGGGTCTGAGCTCCCGCCGCTGGCGGAGCTTCCCGGTCGGACCGGGCCAGCGGGCGGCCTGGGCCTACACCCGGGTTGTAGTTTCCCGGCGGACCCGCTTTCAGCGGGTTGAAATCCTGGACACGTTGGCTTTCGGCCGGGCCCTCTTCCTGGACGGCCTGCCCCAGTCGGCGGCGGCCGACGAGTTCATCTACCACGAGGCCCTCGTCCACCCGGCCCTGGTCTGCCACCCCCGGCCCCGGGTAGTCTTCGTCGGGGGCGGGGCCGACGGCGGGGCCCTCCGGGAAGTTCTCCGGCACCCCACCGTCGGGCGGATCTGGCTGGTGGACATCGACGAGGAGCTGGTCCGCCTCTGCCAGGAGCATTTGCCCTACGCCCCCCCCGACCTTTTCACCGACCCCAGGGTAACCCTCACCTTCGGCGACGCCTACGAGGCCCTGATGGGGGCCGGGCCGGGCGCCTTTGACGTGGTGATCCTGGACCTCACCGACCCCGGCACGGCCTTAAGCCGCAGGCTTTACACCCCGGGATTCTTCCGGGCCGTCGCCGAACGGCTGAGGCCCCCCGGCATCCTGGTCCTTCAGGCCGGCAGCCTGCGGCTCACCAACCTGGGGGCCCACCTGGAGGTGGTCGCCGCCCTGCGGGGAGCCTTTCGGGTCGTTCGGTCTTACTGGGCGGATGTGCCCTTTTTCGGGGAGGTCTGGAGCTTTGCCCTGGCGGCCGACGGCCTCGACCCCCGGTCCCTCCCCCCCGAAGAAGTGGACCGCCGCCTGCGGGAACGGGGAATTTCTGGCCTGCGCTTTTACGACGGCGAGACCCACACCCAGCTTTTTGCCCTGCCGAAGTATGTTCGGGCCGCCCTGGGCGAATCCTAGCCGGTCAGGCGGAAGCTCTGGAGCATCTTTTCGAAGACCGGGAGCAGCTGGCCGTAGTTCTCCCGGGTGGCCGAAAGCCGGAGCATAAACCACCGGTCTTCGGCCAGCAGAAGGACCACGTTGTCCCGCATATCCCGGTTCCGGGCAGTAGACCGGTAAGAGACCACTACCCGACGGGCGGAGCGGTTGGCCACCGTGGTGGTGGTTTCGGATTCCACCTGGGCGGCCGGGAGGGAGGTGCGAATCTGGGCGATAAACTGCTGGTAGAAGCTGTCAAAGCTGGTCTGGGGGTCGGACCAGAAACGCACCTCGACCAGGTCGTCGGAGAGGGTCGGGGCCGAGAAGACCACCGCCTCCAGCGCCTGGAAGATCTCGTCTTTAAGCCAGTTGGCGGGGTAGTCGATGGCGAACTCAAAATCGGGGTTTTCGTAGGTCTCCCAGGCCGTTACCTGGGCCGGATTCGGCCGGGGGACCGGGCGGACCTTAAGCTCCTTCCGCTCCCAGCGGGGCTGGTCGGCGGCCGCCAGCCGCAGGACGGCCAGGGAAAGCTCCCGGCCGGCCTTCGCCCGGTTGAGCAGGTCGTCGGCGGTGGCCAGGTCCACGATGGGCTCGCCGTTAACCTCGACAATCACATCAAAAGGTTCCAGTCCGGCCTGCTCGGCCGGACTGCCAGGATATACTCCGGTGATGAGGACCCGGGCGGTGCGGGGCAGGTTAAACTGCGTAAGGACGTCATCCCTCAGCTCGACCATGCGGATGCCGATCCAGCGGGTGCTCCCGTCCCCGCCCGGGACGGCCGCCCCCAGCTGGGCCTGAATCTGGTCCTGGGCGGCGATAATAACTACGAGGGGCAGGCCGATGCAGAGCAGAAGAAAGGCGACGCCGGCCAGGCCGGCTACAATGAGCCGTTCCCGCGTTGACATATTGCCAACTCACTCTAGCACAAACTCAGGGGGAGTGTAAATGCCGGACGTGCACGGCCGGCAGGCCTTTCGGCCCCAGCCCGTAGGGCCCCACGGCCGTGGGCCTTTACAACCAGCCGATGGCAACGGGAAACCCCTGGTGGGCCGGCCCCCGACCTGGCGCCTGGTCGTGGACCCGCCGCGGCCGGGAGCCTGGAACATGGCCCTGGACGAAGCCCTGCTGGAAGCGGTGGGGTCCGGCGAATCTCCCCCGACCCTCCGGTTTTACGGCTGGGACCCGCCCTGCCTCTCCCTTGGGGCCTTCCAGCCGGTGGCCGATATCAACCCGGGGGCCTGCGCCGAGCTGGGCATCGACTTGGTGCGCCGCCCGACCGGTGGCCGGGCCGTCCTCCACCACCACGAGGTAACCTATGCGGTGGTCTTGCCCCGGGCGGCGGCCGGCCGGCCCCGGGAGGCCTATCTAAAAATCTGCCGGGCGATTTTGCGGGGGCTTGCAGGGCTTGGCATTCGGGCAGATTTCGCCCCGGCGGGATCCCACCGGCGGGCCGCGGGGCCTTCCTGCTTTGCGGCCGCCTCGGATTACGAGGTGCTCGTCGGCGGCCGCAAACTGGTGGGGAGCGCCCAGGTCTGGCGCTCGGGAAACCTGCTCCAGCACGGGTCCGTTCTGCTGGCCGCCGACGGGGCCCTCTGGGCCCGGCTGATGGGTTGGCCGGAGGCGGCCGAGGGGCTGGTGGGTTTGCTTGAAGTGGACCCCGGGCTTTCGTTTGAGCGGGTGGCGGCCGCCCTGGCCGGCGGATTTGCCGCCGAGTTTGGGGTTAGCCTGGTTCCGGGCGGATGGCGGCCGGCTGAGCTCGAGCATGCGGCGAAGCTGGTCTGGGAAAAATACGGCCAGCCGGGCTGGACGGAGCGGGTCTGAGGTAAAATATATAACGGACTTGGGCCCCCGTAGCTCAGCTGGATAGAGCGGCGGCGTCCTAAGCCGCGCGTCGGGTGTTCGAGTCACCCCGGGGGCGCAATATATTGGGGTCTAAACCCCAAAAGACCACAATATATAGCGGCCGGATAAGCAAAATGGCTTGTCCGGCCGCCGTTTTTGGGGAAATCTTGGGGAAATCTTTCAGGTCCCCAGCATCCGGTCGATTTTCTCCGCCGCCTGCCGCTGCAGGTCCGGCAGCACGTGGCTGTAGGTCTGTAAGGTCAGGCTTATCTGGGCGTGCCCCAGCCGCTCCTGGACCACCCGCGGGTTCTCCCCAGCCACAAGGAGCATGGTGGCGTGGCTGTGGCGCAAATCGTGGAACCGCAGGGGCCCCAGCCCCGCCCGGCTCAGGACGGCCTTCAGGGTCCGGCGGATGTCGCCGGGGTGAATCGGCCGGCCCGTGGCCGTGGTGAACACCAGCCCGTTATCTTCCCAGGCCGGGCCGACCCGAAGCCTGGCCTCAAGCTGGGCAAGCCGGTGCTCTTTGAGGGTAGCCACGGCCAGGGCGGGCAGGGCGATTTTGCGCTTCCCG
>DAOTYJ010000061.1:0-5839 GCA_034434875.1 Dehalococcoidia bacterium
TCAAGAACTCGCCGGACAGCAAGGTGACCCACAGCATCGACCTGCACGCCGTGACCGGGCCCGGCGGCGGGGCGAAGGTCACCCAGGTGGCCCCCGGCCAGTCGGCCACCTTCCGGTTCAAGGCCCTTAATCCCGGGGTCTACGTCTACCACTGCGCCACCCCCATGGTGGCCCATCACATCTCCAGCGGCATGTACGGCCTGATCGTGGTCGAGCCGGAGGGCGGGCTGCCGAAGGTCGACCGGGAGTTCTACGTGATGCAGGGCGACCTCTACCTGGCCGGCGGCCGAGACGAGAAGGGCCTGCGGTCGGTCTCCATCGAAAAGCTCCTGGATGAGCGGCCCGACTACGTGGTCTTCAATGGCCGGGTTGGGGCGCTCACGGGCGAAAACGCCCTCAAGGCCCGGGTCGGCGAGACCGTCCGGGTCTTCTTCGGGGTCGGCGGTCCGAACCTCACCTCCAGCTTCCACGTCATCGGCGAGATCTTCGACCGGGTCTACCCGGAGGGCGCCTCGGAGCCCATCTACAACGTCCAGACGACCCTGGTGCCGGCCGGCGGGGCGACCATCGTCGAGTTCAAGGTCGACTACCCGGGCACCTACATCCTGGTCGACCACAGCCTGGGCCGGTTGGAGAAGGGGGCGGCCGCCCAGCTGGTGGTTGAGGGTCCGGCCGACCCGGCCGTCTTCGACGTGGTCAAGGCCGGCCAGGGCTCCGGCGGCCACTGACGGGCCGTACGCCGTGACCGGGGGCAGGCGCAAAGCCTGCCCCCGGCTCTTCTATCCGAAGGGGGCTGGATCTTGCGGCCCCGGCCGGGCTAACATCTGTCGGGGAGGACCGAGACGATGAAAGATGGCCGTTCGTTTCCCCTCTGGGACGGGCGCAGGTATGTCTTCGCCGAGGCGCCTGTCCTGGTTTACCTGGAGCTTACCCGGGCCTGCGACCTGGCCTGCCGCCACTGCCGGGCCGAGGCCATTCCCCACCGTCACCCCCTGGAGCTCTCAACGGCCGAGGTGGCCGGGCTTATCGCCGACCTGGGCCGGTTTCCCCGCAGGCCCCACCTGGTGCTGACCGGGGGCGACCCCCTCAAGCGGCCGGACCTCTTCGAGGTCCTGGCCGAGGCCCGCCGCCTGGGCCAGCCGGTCTCGGTCACCCCGAGCGGAACGTATGCCCTGACGCCGGCGGTGGTGGGCCGCCTCCGGGAGGCCGGGGTTGCCAGCCTGGCCCTGAGTCTGGACGGTTCGGACCCGGCCCACCACGACGGCATCCGGGGCGTTCCGGGGTCGTTTGCCTGGACCGTGCGGGCGTTGCGAGCCGCCGTGGACACGGGTCTCCCGGTCCAGGTGAACACCCTGGTCTGCCGGGAAACGGCGGACGACCTGCCCCGAATTTACGCCTTTTTAACCGGCTTTCCCATCGTCCGCTGGAGCCTCTTCTTTCTTATTCGGGTTGGCCGGGGCCGGGTGATGACCGAGCTTTCGTCCGTCGAAGCCGAGCGGCTCCTGGGCTGGCTGCTGGACCTGGGCCGGATGGCCCCCTTTGAGGTCAAGCTGACGGAGGCCCACCACTACCGGCGCATCGCCCTTCAGCGGGCCGAGGCCGAAGGCCGGGTCGGGGAGCTTTGCCGGTCGGCCGTCGGCCGCGGGTTTGGGGTCCGGGACGGCAACGGCATCGTCTTCATCTCCCACATCGGGGATGTCTTCCCGTCGGGCTTTCTGCCGGTCCGGGTCGGAAACGTCCGGCAGGCGTCCATTGTGGAGCTTTACCGGGAGGCGCCGCTCTTGCGGGCCCTGCGCAACCCCGACCTCTTTTACGGCAAGTGCGGCCGGTGCGAGTTCCGGGAAATCTGCGGCGGATCCCGGGCCCGGGCCTATGCCCGGACCGGCAATTCCCTGGCCAGCGACCCGCTGTGCCCCTACCGGCCGGGCCGAGCCCGGTCCGGCCTTGCGTCCGACGGGGCGCGGGTCGGGTCTTAACCGTACCTGCGGCGCAGGGTTTCGGCCGCCCGGACCATCGCCCGGAGCTTGGCGGCGGCCACCTCCGGGGTGGCCACCGGCGCCTCGGCGAAGGTTCCGAACCCGCAGTCCGGGTTGAGAAAGACCTGCTCCGGCCGGAAGTAGGCCAGGGCCGCCTCGACCCGGCCGACGATGGCCTCGGGCGACTCGACCTCCGCCGTCCGGGGATTGACCACCCCGAGGCCGATCTCCCGCGTCCCGGCCAGGGGCTTCAGCACCGCCAGGTCGCCGGCCCGGGGCGTGGCAAACTCCAGGACCCACTGGCTTATGCGCATCCCGGCCAGGGCATCCACCAGGGGCTCGTAACTGCCCGTAAGGAGGGCCGCCTCGTTGGTGGTCCAGTTCCCCCGGCAGATGTGAACCCCGACCCGGACGCCGTCGATGCCCTCGACCGTTTGATTAATAAGGTCGGTGGCCCACTCGAGCTCCCGCCGGGGGTCCTCAGTGGACGCCGAGAGGGAAGCGCACATGAACGTCCGGGTCCGGACCGGCGGCTGGAAGACGACCTCGGTCAGGGCGGGCTCGTCGAGCTGGATGAAGCCGGCCCCGGCGTCCTTAAGCCGGAGGATTTCGTCCCGCAGGATGCCGACGATATCCGCCGCCAGGTCCCGGGCCGTGGGGTAGGCCGCATCCGAAAGGCCCTTGACCCACATCGTCCGGGTCAGGAGATACGGCCCCGGCAGGGGAACCTTGATGGGCCTGGCCGTGTGGCGGCGCAGGAACTCAAGCTCGTCCAGGGCCAGGGGCTGCCGGAGCCGGACCCTGTCGACGGCGACCGGGGTCTTAATGGCGTAGGCCGGGACGTCCCGCTGACGGAGGACCTGCTCGAAGAAGGTCTTGTCCTCGGCGTAGGCCAGCATCTCGGCCACCGTCATAAGCCGGACGCCCTCGAGCTTTTCGACCACGAAGGAGTAAAAGTTGTCCCGGCGCTGCTCGCCGTCGGTCACGATGTCGATGCCCGCCTCCTCCTGCTGGCGCAGGGCCTCCAGGACGGCCCGGTCGGCCACCTGCTGGAACTCCTGGAAGGAGATCTCCCCGGCCTGCCGACGGCGCAGGGCTTCAAGCAGCCAGGCTGGCCGGGGCCAGCTTCCGACCACGGTTACGGGGAAGAGGGGCAAGCGGGTGTTCATGGGCTGGGCCTCCCGGACGATTTTTAAAAGATAGTGCAGGCACACGGCCGGGTCAGCGGCGCCGGACCGTTTCGGCCCAGCGGAGCAGGTCGAGGCCGGCGGCCAGCGACGCCTCCCGCCGGTCCAGAATGGCCTGAACCTGGTCTTCAGGCAGGCGCTCGACCATGATCGAGAGGCCGTCGCAGTCGCTCACGTGGGGCAGGATGCCCCGCACGATGCCCACGGCCTCGGCAACCTCGTCGTCGGTAAGCTCGGCCTTGCCGGCCAGCTCCACCAGGCGCCGGGCGCCGGCGATGGCCCGGTCGTGGGCCCGGAAAAGCTCGTCGATATAGCCTTGGCTGAAGATGGCGGTCAGGGCCGGGTAGAGGGCTTCTTCCTCGTAGCGGAAATGGGGCCCGGTCAGGGCGGCGACCTGCCCGAGGAGGTCCCGGACCCGGGGCAGGTCCCGGCCCTCGAAAGCCGCAATGAGGTCAAGGAGCAGGTCCCGAACCTGCCGGTGCTCCTGGCGGAAGATCTGGGTGAAGCGGTCGGCCAGCATCGGTTTTCACCTCCCTTAAGGTGTTCTGATGACGGCCAGCTCCGGGGTGAGGCTGACCTGGCGGGCCAGGGTGTTGCCCACCGGGGAGGTCCTGACCGTTTCGGCCCAGACCTCCCGGAGGACGGCCTCGTCGGCGTCGGCGTCGACGTAAGCCTTGACCGCGATTTCCCGGTACCCCGGGTGGCCGGCCTGGTCGAGGCCGAGGAAGACGCCGATGTTGTCGATCTGCCCGTCCAGGGCAAGCTCGAGGTTTTTAAGGCGGATGCCCCGGCGGGTGGCGTTAAAAACAAAGCCGACGATGAGACAGGCCCCGAGGGCGGCCAGGACGTACTCGACGGCGTTCGGGGCCGAGTCGTCCCCGGCCAGGTCGGCGGGCTCGCCCAGGGTGAGGGTGTGGTTGCGGATGAGGGCCTGGGCGGTGAAGCCGTCCTGCCAGCGGACCCGGGCCGACCAGCGGTTGAGGGCGGCGACGGCCCCGGGGTTGGCCCGGGCCGTCTGGTCAATAAGCCGGAGCTGGTCGAGATCCAGGCCGTTCAACCTCGCCGACATTGGGCGACCTCCTGAGTTGTAGAGTTATTGATCAACAATCTGCATTATTATACTTGGGCGGAGGTGGTTTGTCAAGGCCCTGGCTTTCCTGATTTGGGGAGAGTTTTCAGGCGAAGCCCGGCAGACTTAGCCTGGGAGTCCACCAACCTGGGAGTTCCAGGCTAAGAGCATGTTTTAAAAGTCTACTGTCAGGTGGTTGGCCCGTCGACCGGGAGGCGCCGGCTACTATTTTGCCGCCACGTGGAAACTAAAAAGCTTGCTCCGGGTCAATTTAGCCGGCCCAAGACACCCTGCAATGACCCTTTATGGGGCCAGGTTGCGGCTTTTCAGACATGCTCTTAGTTTTAATCTCGACTTGAGTCGGGGGAAAACGGGGTAAGTCGTCGAGGGTTCCGGGAATCGGGCGGCTGGAGGGAGGGCGGCAGTGGTGGGCATCGAGACCCGCCGGCGGGTGCTGGTTATCTTAGCCGGGGACGTTCACCCGGCAGCCCCAAAGGCAGGTGAGCACCGGCATCAGGGGGGAAATCGCGGGCGGGGCGGGCTGTGTCCCGGTGTGGCGGCGCCCTTCGCCCCCGAGCAGGGCCCGCCCGGCCCCGGCCGGGTGGGGACCCCCCGGTCCGGCCTTAATCATCGGCCGCCCGGTCTGCGCCGGTTCCGGTGCGGCTTTCGACCGCCCTTAACCACGCCTCAAGCCGCTCGTACGGCTGTGCCCCCACCAGGGCGAAGCGGCCTTCGGCCACCAGGGTTGGCACCGCCGTAACCCCGAGGGCCTGGGCCCGGTCCAGGTCGGCTTGCACCAGTTGCCGAACCCGGGCGCTGTGATAATCCTCTTCCCAGCGATGGACGTCCAGCCCGACCTCTTCGGCGCAGCAGCGCAAGACGTCGAAGTCGGCGATATTCACGCATTCGGTAAGATGGGCCCGCTGGACCCGGTCGAACATATCCCAGTGGGCCGCCTGCCCGCCCTGGACCTCGGCCGCCTTGCAGGCCAGGAGCCCCGGCATGGAGTAGGGGTAATCAAACGGCCGGCTGGCCATCAGGTCAGCGTTGATCCGGTGCTGGTCGTCATTGGCATTGGCGGCCCGCCAGTGGTTTAAAATCTCCCGCTTGCCCCGCTCTTTCGAGCCGAAGATGGCCACAATCGCCTCGGGGGTGGGAGCCAGGGCAAAACAGCGGTGGACGATTTGGACCTCCGGGTGCTCTTTTGCGAGACGGCGGACCCGGGGCGAGAGGGCATAGCACCAGGCGCACAGGACGTCGTGGAAGAACTCGACCCGGACCATGACCTCACTTAAAGAGGGGACCCGTTATCACGAGGGCGAGCC
Source organism: Dehalococcoidia bacterium (assembly GCA_034434875.1). GTDB lineage: Bacteria > Chloroflexota > Dehalococcoidia > JAUQQI01 > JAUQQI01 > JAUQQI01. The sequence continues at coordinate 5,558 of DAOTYJ010000061.1, forward strand.
GGTCGGCGCACTTAATAAATAGGACAAAGAGGGCCAGCGAGGCCCCGGCCAGGGCGATGTTCTTGAAGAAGTGGGCCTGCTGGTTTGCGGCCTGCATCGGGTCGGGGAGCGTCCAGAACCGGTGCATGAAGAAGGCGACGGGCACCAGGAAGACGAAGAGGAGCAGGGCCCCGAGGTCGGGCCAGATGCCGAGGACGACCATCAGGCTGCCGACGATGATCTGGATGCCGGTGAGGGGAACGAGCACTTCGGGGATAGGCACGCCCATACCCTTGGCGTAGT
>DAOTYJ010000062.1:0-11859 GCA_034434875.1 Dehalococcoidia bacterium
CGCCCTTCCCGCCCGCCAGGCCTTGAAGGCCCTTTCCAGGTCCCGAAAGGCTTCCTGGGGGGCGCACTTGGAGACCTCCACCCACCAGGGGGCGCCCTCCCGCTTCCAGACGTTCCATGCCCGGTGAAGCTCTGCGGCATTGGGAATCCGGTCCCCTTGGTTTAAGGCCTCAAGACAGCGGTAAAGTCCCCGGCGGCCCCCACGTGCTTGGCGAGCGGCAGCCGCTGCCCCACATTCGGGTCCAGCTCAAACCGAAAGGCTTGAAGAACCTTCATTCAATCGCACACCTGTTCGGCATCGGCAACTGCTGGCAACCCCGAGGCCGCCTTAAAAGTCCCGACCGGGGCTGGCTTCGAAGCCCGCTGGCAGGCCATAAGCCGGGGCCGCCGGCTTCACCTCTTGGAAAAATTTGGGGAATTTGGGCCTGAAAGGGGCAGGTTGGCCGGAGATCCCTGGGACGAAAGGGGAAATGGTGGCAGGGGAGGGATTCGAACCCCCGACCAAGGGCTTATGAGTCCCCTGCTCTACCGCTGAGCTACCCTGCCGCCGTTCCAGAAAAATTATAAAAACCTAGCCTCAACCCGTCAAGCCGCCGGCCCGCCAGGCTCTTACGCGCTTTTTGTAACCCCAACCCGGGGACAGAGGTCCGCCAGCGGGCAGATGCTGCACCGGGGCACCTCGGGCCGGCAGAGGTGCTTTCCGAACGGTACCAGCAGCCGGTTAATGTCCAGCCAGTACTCCGGCGGCACCCGGGCTTCCAGGGCCCGCATCGTCTCTTCCGGCGTCCGGGTATTAACATAGCCCCAGCGCCGAACCACCCGGTGGACGTGGGTGTCCACCGCCACCCGCGGCCGGCCGCAGGCGATGCCCAGCACCAGGTTGGCGCACTTGGGACCGATACCCGGCAACGAGCGGAGAATCCTCTCGTCGCAGGGAAGTTCGCCCCCGAATTCGGCCAGGGCCCGCTCGGCAATGGCCCGAATCTGCCGGGCTTTAGTCTCGGCAAAGGCACAGCCCCGAATCAGACCTTCCAGCTCGGGCAAACTGAGGCCGGTCACCTGGGCCGGGGTGCGGGCCCGGGCGAAGAGCCTGCGGGCGATCGCAAGGCTGACCCCGTCCCGGGTCCGGGTCGAGATGATGCAGCCCACGGCCACCTGGAAGGGCCGGTTAAAGCCCGCCTCGGCCAGCTCAAAGAGGGCGGCCTTGGGGTAAGCCTTTACGGCCGCCTGGATCCGGGCCAGGACTTCCCCAATGTCCAGGGGCCGTTCGGCCGGGGGCGGCGGGACGGGCACGGCCGGCTACCGGGCCGGGCCCCGGCCAATAAAAAACCGCCCGGGGAACTTCCCGGGCGGGGCTGCCCGAGCAGGACTCGAACCTGCAACCAACCGGTTAACAGCCGGCCGCTCTACCACTTGAGCTATCGGGCAGCGTCCACTAATGAATTATATTCACACCCCGCCTTACCGTCAAATCCGGCCGGCCCGGTCGGTGCGGGTGAAGTCGGCCTCGCCCCGGCCCGCAGCCGGCGGGGCCGTCGGTCGGAACCAGAGCCGCACCCGGTAGACCAGGATAAGCCCCACCATCCGCAGGCCCACCCCAAGGGCCTTCAGGCGGGAGCCGGTGATCTTCGATTCCCCGAGCCGGCCCCGGTAGTTTACCGGGATTTCGATGACCCGCAGGCCCTCGGCCAGCCCCAGGACCACCATCTCCGGCAGAAAATGCGACCCCCCAACCGTAAATTTGGGCAGCAGCCGCTCCAGGGCCGGCCGGTGAATAAGCCGCAGGGTGCAGCCGCAGTCGGAAAGGGAAGGGCCCCCGAAGAGCAGCTGCAAAAGCTTGGCCACCGCCCAGTTCCCGGCCCGCAAAAACCAGCCCATGTTGGCCTCCCGCCAGATGAGCTCCCGGGTGGTCCGGGTGCCCAGCACCAGGTCGAAATCCTCCGAATAGGCTAAAAGCTTAAGGATATCCCGGGCGGCGAAGGTGCCGTCGGGCTCGGCCAGGATTATCAGGTCGCCCGTGGCCTCGGCCATCCCCCGCCGCAGAGCAAAGCCGAAACCCTGGCGGGGCTCCCGCACCACCCGGGCCCCGGCCCGGGCCGCCAGCTCCCCCGTGCCGTCCGTCGAATTGTTGTCGACGACGATAACCTCGTCCACAAAAGGGGACGCCCCGAACTCCCGGACGGCCGCCGCGATGCCGGCCGCCTCGTTGTAGGCCGGGAAGACCACCGAGACCTTACGGCCCTGGTACATCGCCCCTGACCGCCTGGCAACTCTGGAAATAGCGGCTGGCCGGCGGCCGGTTAAGCACCCCCAGGATAAACCGGGTGGCGGCCACCACTTTGTCCAGGTCGACCCCGGTTTCGATCCCCATGCCGTGGAGCATGTACAGCAGGTCCTCGGTGGCCAGGTTGCCGCTGGCCCCCGGGGCAAAGGGACAGCCCCCCAGGCCGCCGGCCGAGGCGTCAAAGACCGATATCCCCATAAGCAGGCCAGTCAAGACGTTGGCCAGGGCCGTGCCCCGGGTATCGTGGAAGTGGAGGGCCAAACGGCCGGCCGGAACCTCATCAAGCATCCGGCCGACCGTCTCCTCGACCTGGCGGGGGGTGGCCACCCCGATGGTATCCCCGACGGAGACCTCGTCCACCCCGAGCTCCAGCAGCCGGGCCGCAACCCCCAGCACTTTTTCGGGGTCCACCCTGCCTTCGTAGGGGCAGCCGAAGCAGACCGAAACGTACCCCCGCACCCAAAGGCCGGCCGCCCGGGCCTCCCTGACCACCTCGGCGATGACTTCCAGGGAACGGGCAACGGTCATGTTTATGTTCTTGAGGTTAAAGGTCTCCGAGGCGGCCGTAAAGACCGCAATCTCCCGGGCCCCGGCCGCGAGGGCCCGCTCCAGCCCCCTCAAATTGGGGACCAGCACCGGATACCGGACCCCGGGCCGGCGTCGGACCGCCCGGAGCACTTCCTCAGCGTCGGCCAGCTGGGGCACAGCCCGGGGGCTCACGAAAGAGGTGGCCTCAACCACCTCAAAACCGGCCTCGGAAAGGAGCTCGATAAACCGCACCTTGGCCCCGGTAGGTACGAATCCCGGCTCATTCTGAAGGCCGTCCCGGGGCCCCACTTCCACCACCCTTACCCGGCGGGGAATCGCCGAAAAAAGTCCCAACCTGCGCACCCCCCTTTACTCTAAGTCGAGGAGCACCGCCCCCTTGGGAACCCGGTCCCCCTCCTTAAAATACACCCGCCGGACGGTTCCTGAGCGGGGGGCGTGGACCACGTGCTCCATCTTCATCGCCTCGAGCACCGCCACCGGCTGGAGGGCCTCGACCCGGTCGCCCGCCCGGACCCTGAACCGGACCAGCACGCCAGGCAGGGGGGCTGCCAGGCCCTCGAAAGCCCCAGCCTCGGCGGGACCCCCCACCTCCACGCCGGCCCCGGGCCGGTGGTCGCCTTCGAAAACGTAGCGGCGGCCCTCACAGCACACTTCTACCCCGGACGGGGTGCGCACCGCCCACAGGACCCTTCTTTCGGGGCCGACTTCGACGGTAAAACGCCCCGCTCGGGCCGGGTCGGGCCGCACCCCGAAGGCGCCGCCGGCCGACTCAACCCGGCAGCCGTCCCTGCCCGTTCGCTGGACACCGACCTCCACGGGCCGGCCCTGGTACCGTAACCGGACGGGCACCGGCATCCCCGGGAGCCGCCAGGCGTCGGCCCGCCAGGGGTCTTTAGGCCCGGGGCCCTTAAGGGCCGCCACCGCCGCCGCGGCCACCGCCTCCCCGGGCGGGGCTTCCGGGGGACCGTACCGGCCGAAATGGGTTTCGACGAAGCCCGTGAAGGTCAGCCCGGCCTGAAAGTCCGGGTGGCTCACCACCTCCAGCAGGAAGCCGACGTTGTTGGCCACCCCGAGGATCCCATACCGGCTGAGGGCCCAGCGGAGGCGGCCGAGGGCGGTGGGCCGGTCGGGGCCGAAAACGATGAGCTTGGCCAGCATCGGGTCGTACTGGAGGCCCACCGTCAGCCCGGCCTCAACCCCGACGTCGTTGCGGATGCCGGCCCCCACTGGGGGTTCAAAAACCAGAAGCTCCCCACCCCCCGGCAGGAAGCCGGCGGCGGGGTCCTCGGCGTAAATTCGGGCCTCGACGGCGTGGCCCCGGAGGGAAACCTCGTCCTGGCGGAAGGGAAGCCTTTCCCCGGCGGCTATCAACAGCTGAAGTTGGACCAGGTCGAGGCCCGTAACCAGCTCGGTTACGGGGTGCTCCACCTGCAGGCGGCTGTTCATCTCCAGGAAGTAGAAGTCGCCCTCGGGTCCGACCAGAAACTCCACCGTGCCGGCGTTTACGTAACCCACCGCCCGGGCAAAGGCCACCGCCGCGGCCGTCATCTGCCGGCGCAGTTCCGGGCCGATGCCCGGGGAAGGGGCCTCTTCGATGACTTTCTGGTGGCGGCGCTGGATGGAGCATTCCCGCTCGAAAAGGTGCACGGTGTTGCCGTGGGCGTCGGCCAGGACCTGGACCTCCACGTGCCGGGCGGGGCTGATAACCTTCTCCAGGAAGAGGCGGGGGTCGCCGAAGGCCCCCAGGGCCTCCCGGCGGGCCCCTTCCAGGGCCTCGGGTAGCTCCTCGGGGGAGCGCACCAGCCGCATCCCTCGCCCCCCACCCCCGGCCGCGGCCTTGACCATCACCGGGAAGCCGAGACCTTCGGCCGCCCGGAGGAAGGCCCGGTCCGACTGGTCGGCCCCGTCGTAGCCGGGGACGGTGGGAATGCCGGCCCGGCGAGCCAGCTCTTTGGCCCGAACCTTATCCCCGGCCAGCCGGATGGCCTCGGGGGGAGGCCCCACGAAGGTGAGGCCGGCGGCGGCGCAGGCGGCCGCAAAGTCGGGGTTCTCGGCCAGAAACCCGTATCCCGGGTGGACGGCGTCGGCCCCGGCCTTAAGGGCGATTTCGATGATGCGGGGCCCGTTCAGGTAGCTGGCCTCGGGGGCCGGCGGCCCGACTTCGTAGGCCTCGTCCACCCGGCGGGTGTGGGGCGCGTCCCGGTCGGCCTCGGAGAAGATGCCCACCGTCTTAAGGCCCAGCTCCTGGCAGGCCTGGGCCACCCGGATGGCCACTTCGCCCCGGTTGGCGATGAGGACCTTTTTCACGGCTCAACCCAGGGGGGCAGCCGCCGCTCCAGAAAGGCCCGGATGCCGGCCTGCCCCTCCTCGCTCACCCGCAGGCGGGCGATAAGTTCGGCCGTGTATCTGCGGGCCGTCGCCGGGTCCATCCGGGGAACTTCCAGGGCCAGCCGCTTGGCGGCCTCCACCGCCCGGGGTCCGCCCCGGCGGATGTGGCCCACCACGTTTTCGACGGCCGCGTCCAGCTCCTGGGCCTCCACCACCTTGTGGACCAGGCCGATCTCCCGGGCCCGCTCGGCGTCGATGGCCTCGCCCGTTACAAAGAGGGCCCGGGCGTGGCCCTGGCCGACCTTGCGGATGACGTAGGGGGAGATGATGGCCGGGACGATCCCCAGCCGGACCTCCGTCAGGCTGAACCGGGCCTCCCGGACGGCGATGGCGATATCGCAGGCCGCAATCAGCCCGATCCCGCCGGCGAAGGCCGACCCGTTCACCCGGGCCACCACCGGCTTCGGGCAGTTTTCCACCGCCTCCAGCATGTCGGCCAGCCGGAGGGCATCGGCGACGTTCTCCTCGAAGCTCCAGCCGAGGGCCGCCTGCATCCAGTTCAGGTCGGCCCCGGCGCAGAAGGTCCGGCCCCGGGCGCCGATGACCACCACCCGCACATTGGGCATCGCGGCCGCATCCTGGATGCAGCGCCGGATGGAATCCATCGTCTCCCCGTTGAGGGCGTTGTGCACCTCCGGCCGGTTGATCCAGACCCGCAGGACGTCCTTGTCCCATTCCACCGCCAGGTGCGGGTAGGTCCCTGCTGCCTCCTGCATGGTCATCAACCCGTCTTAAACTTTTCCCCGCCGGGCGCCGGCGCCCGCCCGAGGGCTACATCCGAAAGACGCCCATAAACTCCGGGCCCGGGATGGGCGCATTCAGGGCCGCCGAAAGGGCCATGCCCAGCACCCGCCGGGTATCGACCGGGTCGATTATACCGTCATCCCAGAGCCGGGCGGTGCTGTAGTAGGGGCTTCCCTCATACTCGTACCGCTCCAGGATGGGGGCCATGAAGGCCGCCTGCTCCTCCTCGGTCATGGTCTGGCCCTGGGCCCGCAGGGCCTCCAGCCGGATGGTGAGAAGGACGCTGGCGGCCTGTTGCCCGCCCATCACCGAGATCCGGGCGTTGGGCCACATCCAGAGAAAGCGGGGCGAGTAGGCCCGGCCGCACATGGCGTAATTTCCCGCCCCGAAGGAACCCCCGATGATGACCGTAAACTTGGGGACCTGGGCGTTGGCCACCGCCATCACCATCTTGGCCCCATCCTTGGCGATGCCCCGGTTCTCGTACTCTTTGCCCACCATAAAGCCCGTTATGTTTTGCAAAAAGACCAGGGGAATCCGCCGCTGGCAGCAGATTTCGATAAACTGGGCACCTTTAAGGGCACTTTCGGAAAAGAGCACCCCGTTATTGGCCAGAATCCCGACCGGGTAGCCGTAAATCCGGGCAAACCCGCACACCAGGGTGTCGCCGTAGAGGGGCTTGAACTCGTGGAAGCGGCTGCCGTCCACCAGCCGGGCGATAACCTCCCGGACCTCGAAACTGCGGCGCAGGTCCCGGGGGATTATCCCGTAAAGCTCGGCCGGGTCGTAGCGGGGCTCCTCCGGCTCGGCCACTTCCCAGGGGGGGTCTGGCTTTTTCCGGGGGAGGTTGGCGATGATTTCCCGGGTGATGGCCAGGGCGTGCTCGTCGTCCAGGGCGTAGTGGTCGGTCACCCCGGAGACCCGGCAGTGGACGTCGGCCCCGCCCAGCTCCTCGGCCGAAACCTCCTCGCCCGTTGCGGCCTTAACCAGGGGCGGCCCGCCCAGAAAGACCGTCCCCGTTCCCCGGACGATGACCGTCTCGTCGCTCATGGCCGGCACGTACGCCCCCCCGGCTGTGCAGGGCCCCATCACCACCGCGATCTGGGGGATGCCCTGGGCCGACATTCGGGCCTGGTTGTAGAAGATGCGGCCGAAATGGTCCCGGTCGGGGAAGACCTCGGCCTGGAGGGGGAGAAAGGCCCCGCCCGAATCCACCAGGTAGACGCAGGGGAGGCGGTTCTGCTCGGCGACCTCCTGGGCCCGGAGGTGCTTTTTGACCGTCATCGGGAAGTAAGAGCCCCCCTTGACGGTGGCGTCGTTGGCAACAATCATTACCTCCCGGCCGTGGACGATGCCGATTCCCGTCACGATGCCGGCCGAGGGGGCTTCATTGTCGTACATATCCCAGGCGGCCAGGGGGCTCAGCTCCAGAAAGGCGGTCCCGGGGTCGATCAGGTGCTCGATCCGTTCCCGGACCAGCAGTTTGCCCCGCTTCCGGTGGCGGGCCACCGCCTCGGGGCCGCCGCCCTGCCGGACCTTTTCCAGGCGCTCCCGCAGCTCGGCCACCAGGGCCTCCATATGGGCCTTGTTTGCCCGGAACTCGGCCGAGGCGGGGTCGATGCGGGTCGGCAGTATCCCCATTACCAGTCGATGGGCCGCCGGCCGGCGAAGCCCGTATCCAGCTCGTGCCAGTAGGCCACCTGGGGTTCCCCGAGCCGCCAGCAAAGGTAAACCGGGCGGCCGTTGCGCAGGGCGGGGAAGTCGACCAGCCCTAGGTCCAGGTCCTTCACCTCGCAACCCAGGGCCTCAACCCGTCTCACCAGGGCCTGCACCTCCTCCGCCAGCTCCCGGGCCCGGCGGGCGTCGGCCTCCAGGTCGGCCATCACCAGGTGGCCGTTGGCCCGGGCCTTCCACTGCCAGGCGGCCATCCGGCCCCGAACTTCCAGAAGCTCCTGGTTAAGCCGCTGGAGGCTGAGCATCAGCGGCTCGATTTCGGGGATAAGGGCGTTGGCTTCATTGACGGTGAAAAACTTCCCCGGCATTCGCCCACCCCTATTCCAGCCAGGAAAGCCTCGGCAGCTCCGAGGGCAGCCGCCGCCCGATCACCAGCCGCTGGACCTCCGACGTACCCTCCCCGATGGTGAGGATCTTGGCGTCCCGGTAAAAGCGGGCCACCGGGCCGTCCTCGATGAAGCCGAGGCCGCCGTGAATCTGCACGGCTTCTTCGGCCGCCCGGACGGCCAGCTCCGAGGCGAAGAGCTTGGCCATGGCCGCGGCGGTGGTGTACGGCTCGCCCCGGTCCTTAAGGTAAGCCGCCTTGTAGGTTAAAAGCCGGGCGGCCTCCAGGCCCACAGCCAGGTCCACCAGCTTAAATTGGACGGCCTGGAAGTCGTAGATGGGCCGGCCGAACTGACGCCGGTTCCGGGCATATTCTAAAGAAGCCTCCAGGCAGGCCTGGGCCAGGCCCACCGACATCGCGGCGATGCCGATGCGGCCGCCGTCCAGGGTGGCCAGGGCCTGCCTGAGGCCCGCCCCCCGCGGGCCCAGGAGGTTTTCGGCCGGGACGACGCAGTTGTCGAAGACGACCTCGTGGGTGTCCGAGGCCCGCCAGCCGAGCTTTTTATACGGTGGGCCCACCCGCAGGCCGGGGGCATCCCTGGGGACGATGAGGTTGCTGATTTCGCGGCGGCCGTCCCTTTCGTCGGTGACCACGGTGGCCACGATGAAGCCGGTTATGGGGGTTCCCGAGTTGGTGATGAACACCTTGGTGCCGTTAACCACCCAGCGGTCCCCCTCCAGGACGGCCCGGGTCCGGGTGGCGCCGGCGTCGGAACCGGCCTCCGGCTCGGTGAGGGCGAAGGCCCCCAGCATCTGCCCGGCGCAGAGGGGCGGGAGCCAGCGGCGTTTCTGGGCCTCGTCGCCGAACATGTTAATCGGCGCCCCCGCCAGGGTGACCCCGGCCGAAACCGTCACCGCCAGGCTGGAGTCGACCCGGGCCAGCTCCTCAATGACGATGGCCAGGGCGAGGGTGTCGCCGCCCGACCCGCCGTAGGTTTCGGGGATGGTGAGGCCGAGCAGGCCCAGCTCCCCCAGCCTGCTCACCAGCTCCAGGGGGAAACGGCCGGTCTCGTCCAGCTCCCGGCTTACTGGCCTGACCTCCCGCTCGGCAAACTCCCGGACCAGCCGCCGGATTGCGCGGTGTTCCTCGCCGACCAGCTCCATCCCATCCCCAGTTTAGTAACCCCGTTTTTAGGCTGTCAAATTGGGCCTGGCATTCCCCTTCCGGCCCGGGGTTTTCGGCCTCCTCCGGAGGGGGGGCGGACGGGGAGTCCCGGCCGGCCAGGACGATGCCCCGGGCCCGGGCCTGCCGGGCGATGGGCACCTTTTCGGCCTCCTCCAGGTGTAGCAGAAAAGGTCGACGGGGAGGCCAACATTTTCGAAGTATTTAAAAAAATCCAGGGGGCGGTCCGACCAGGGCCGGTCAGAGGTCTCCAGGAGGATAAGGATGTCGGCGTCGCTACCCGGTACGGCCCGGCCTTCGGCCAGGGAGCCGAAAAGGTAAACGGCCCGGACATCGGGCCTGGCTTTGAGGAGCCGACGGGCGGCCTCGGTCAGCCGCCTCAGGGCCTCAGCCCGGTCCAGCCAGAAGACCGTTACCGAACCGTACGAGCTCTTCCGCACAACGGATGGCATCGGCGGCGTCCTTTTCGGTATAAAAATCCTTGGGGCTTCCCGCCGGCCAGCCGTTTGGGTACCGGGTGGGAATGTAAAACCGGTCGAGGAGCCTGGCGCATTCGAAGAGGGTTTCGTCAACCCGGACCCGTTCCCGGAGTCCCGCCAGCAACCCGATGACCGAAGGTCCCCGGGCCTCAGCCCCCAGCTTCTGGTAGACGGCCTTCAGGGCCTTTTCGGCGGCCTGCTGGGCGGCAAAACAGGCCCACTCGAAAAAGCCACCCTGGGCCTGCCAGCGGGCGCTCTCCAGGTCCCGGAGGGCCTGGGCGAGCCAGTCCTGGCTTCGTTCCGCCAGTCGGTCAAAAGGGCCCAACCGGGCGAAGGCCCAAGGCCTCACGACGGTGCCCGGGGATAACCGGCCGGCCTTTGTCCAAAACTTTTGCCAACATCCCGCCTCTTACGGTAAGGGGTAACGACGAAAGCTGTCAACACGAGCTCCTATTCTGGGGATATATGGCCGCGCGGCCAGGCGAGACAAGGCACTGATTATCGGCCACCGCGGCTGTGGCCGGCGGCCCCCGGTAGGGGGAACCAGACCCGTTCCGGGGGGCCTACGGCCGTGTTCGCCAAAGGCTTTCCCGTCGGCCGGGGCTTTGGGGCAGGCAAAGGGGTGGGCCGGGTGGGATTCGAACCCACGACCTTGGGATTAAAAGGCTGCCCCTTTGCGGGCGCCGGACCTTTCGGGGGTGGCGCCGGGGCTGGTGATAACGGCGGAATATGACGTGCTGCGGGATGAGGGGGAAGCGTATGCCCGGCGGCTGTGGGAAGCCGGGGTTAATGCGATGTTGCTGCGCTACGGGGGGATGATCCACGGATTTTTCAGCCTGGCCAGGACCCGGACGGCCCGCCGGCATGCGGTGGAGGCGTCGACTTCGGGCCTGAGACGTTTGATGTGTAATTCTGGGGCAAACAGCAAGGGAAGGAGCCGAGGTCTATAATGGCACCTGGAAAATCCTCTTCGGAGGTGCCGGATCGGCCTCGACCCTTTCCTGGCCACGCTGTTAACGAACTCATCTCAAAACTCTCCAAGCAGTGAGGAAGCAGGCAAGGTAGACGAAGCCTTGAAACGTGGAGAGAAGTCGCTCGTGTCTTAAGGAAAGCCGCCCAAACCCTCCCTTCCGCCACGCCAAGAACCGCGCCACGCTCCTCCGGATCGCGGGATCCGCTTTCTCATCGAAGCAACGAGGCCTCCCCTTCCGGGCCTTCTTTCTCCCCCGCAGGTTCTCTCGGATGCCGGCGCGAATCCCCCCTCGCCGCAAAGCCGCCCGGATCGCCTCCGAATCATAGGCCCCATCCCCATCGACCACCCGGGGCCGCGTCCTCGGCCTCCCCCTCCCTCGCTTCCGAAGCCGCACCCCTTCCAGCAAAGCCTTCAACTTCTGACTATCATGTTCATTCCCAGGCCCCCATTCCACCCACAGCGGAAGCCCTCTTCGATTCACCACAACATGCCCTTTCGCCCCTTTCCGTCGCTTATGTCCCTCTATCCCCACCGCTTCCCCCCTTTCTTCGCTTCGATCATCGTGGAATCCACCCCCACCTCCTCCACCTTCCCCTCGGCATAGCCCCAATCCAAAAGCGCCCGAAAGATCTTCTCCCACACCCCCTTCTCTTGCAGTTCTTTGTGTCGTCTCCACGCCGTTGGATACGCCCCCTATCGCCGAGGCCGATCCGGCCAGCGACAACCCGTGATCAGCACATATAAAATCCCGTTGATGATCCGGCAATCATCGGCCCGGGGCCTCCCGGTCCTGGCCTTGGGAGGAAGCAGGGGTGGAATGAACGCCCATTGCTCATCGGTCAGCTCCCGAAACGCCATCGCCTCCCTCCGGGATCAGGCTCCCCAAGATCGAGTATACTACCTACCCAGGGTTTTGAGATGAGTTCCTTATCACCGTTTTCGCAAACCCGGGAACCGCGCCAGGGCCCGGTGGCTCCGGCGCCCTCCCCCTTGCGGATCGATCCCGGCTGAAGGGATGCCTGAAGACGGAGAAGATCGCCATGGGAAGATCGAACCCGACGTGATAGAATGAGAAAGGGGTTGAGAACCGACCCGGAGGGCTCATCGATCCTCGACCCGGGAGGTGGATCCCTGAACACGCTGGATCTGGCGCATCGGATTGTGGACGCCATCCTGGACAAAAAAGGGATGGACGTGGTGTT
>DAOTYJ010000063.1:0-8658 GCA_034434875.1 Dehalococcoidia bacterium
GGCCCTTCATTTCGCCGATTAAGACGGCCCCGACTAAGCGGCCGTCTTTGAAAAAGAGCCTTTTGTAACTTAAGTTTTTAAAGTCGGCCCACTTTATCCATTCTAGGTCCGGGTGGTCCCTGGGCAGGACGCCGCTGCAGGCGATGTTGGAATCGAAAAGGCCGCTGGTATAATCCGGGACCTCCAAAAAGGGCTCTTCGGCCCCCAGCATGTTCTTGGCCGCCACCTTGCCCTGCAGGGCCGCATTGGGCCAGGTCCCCAAGGTGTGCTGCTCCCCGGTTATAAGGTCGTAAAATTCGGCCACGTCCCCGGCAGCATAAACCCCGGGGACCGACGTCTTTAGATACTGGTCGGTTACGACCCCACGGTTAACCCTTATGGGCGTCTCTTTTAGAAAGTCGACGTTTAAGCTTAGGCCGATGCCCACCCCGACGATGTCGGCCGCAAAGTAGCGGCCCCTTTTGGTCCTTACCCCCTTTACCCGGCCGGAGTTTACCGAGATTTCGGCCGCCTCATCCCCACAGACTATTTCAACCCCGGCCCGCCGGGCAATTAAGTCCACAATCAGGCCCCCCTCTTCGTCTAAGTAGCCAAAAGAGCTCAAAAAGTAGGGTCCCCGCATCAGCCAGACCACTTCTAAGCCCCGGGCCCGGAAGGCCTCGGCAAGCTCGTAGGCGATGAAAGAGCCGCCGATGACCACGGCCCTTTTAGCATCTTTTAAGGCCTCTAAGATGGCCTTAGAATCATCCAAAGTGTGGAAGTTAAAGACCCCGTAGGCCTGGGCCCCGGGAACTTCGAGCCGATTGGGCCTTCCCCCGCTGGCGATAAGCAGCCGGTCAAAGGCAAGCTCTTTGCCTTCGGAGGTTATTAGGGTTCGGTCCTCAAGGTTAAGGCTTATGACCCTGGTCTCCAGCAGAAGGTCTATGCCCAGCTTTTTATGGGTCTCCGCCGAACGCATCAGGACCTTTTCTTCTTTGACCTGGCCCTTTAAAAGCCTGGGCAGGGCCACCCGGTTGTAAAGGGGGTAAGGCTCATCGGTTATCAGGCTCACATACCCGCCCGGGTCGGCCCGCCGCAGGGCCTCGGCCGCCGTCGTCCCGGCTATCCCGTTGCCGATGATGACATACTTTGTCCCTTCCCGGCACCCCAATGGGCAGACCTCCCCGTTGCGGGCCGGCTGCGCTGCCGCCCGAGGTTTTTTACTTTGGGTCTGGGGTCCGGGGCCTAGTCGGCGATGCCGGCCGGCTGCTTATCGGCCACCTTAAGAAAGCCCCGGACGGGCACCACCCCGGGTATGTCCCACTCCTCCCACATCTCGTCCACCATCTTCTGGATGTACTCGATATCCTCTTCGGTGAGGTGGGCGAACCGGCCCTGGCGGGTCAGATACTCCCGGACCGGGATCCGCCCCTTCCGGGCGTCGTAAGTGTAGAAGACCTGGCCGTCGATAATCTCATAAAGAGGGAAGATGCCCGATTTTATCCCCAGCTCGCCCAGCTCGTGGGAGTAGCGGGGGTGGTAGTCCCAGCCCTTGGGGCAGGGGTCGAAGGTGTGGATAAAGGTGGGTCCGCCGATGCTGAGGGCCTTGCGGACCTTGTTTAGATAATCCAGGGGCGGGAAGGTGGCGCAGGCGGTGGCCACGTAGCGGCAGGTGGGGTGGCCGACGGCCAGCATTCCGGCCACGTTCTTTTTCCAGCGCCGCTGCATGATCCGGTGCTTTTTGCCCGGCGGGGTGAAGGTGGTCTGGGCCCCGTAGGGGGTCAGGCCGGTGGCCTGGATGTCGGTGTTGGCCGCCGACTCGTTGTCGTAAAGGATGATGAGCAGGTCGTAGTCGGTCTGCAGGGCGGCCGAGATGGCCGAGAGGCCCATGTCGGCCCCGCCCAGGTCGCCGCAAAAGGAGATGACGTTGATCTTCTCGGCCGGAATCTTTCCTTTGCGCATCAGGGCCCGCAGGCCGGCGGCCGTGCCCACCGCCGCCGAGCCGCCCGCCCCGAGCTGGGTGTGCATCCACGGGATGACCCAGGGGGTGGTCATGTAGCTGGTGTTGGCCACGTACATGCAGCCCGTGGAGCCCATGGCGATGGTGCGGGGTCCGGCCGCCTTGGCAAAGCCCCGCATCACCATGGCCGACTCGCAGCCCTGGCAGGTGCGGTGGCCCGACGTGTAGAACTCCTCGAGGGGCGTCTGCCGGACGTTTTTGATCTTGTCGTAAAGGACCACTTCTTCCCGGGGCATCGGGCAAACCTCCTTTCTTACTCCCGCAGGCCGACCCAGGTGACGAAGCCGTCCAGGGAATCTTTCCGGGCGGCCTCCTGGGTGATTTCGAACATCTTAATACAGTCGGCGATGGAGATATCCCGGCCGCCCAAGCCGCTTATAAAGTTGACGACCACCGGCCGCTCCCGGGCCGGGTAAAGGCAGGAGCGGACCTCGTGGAGCAGGGCCCCGCCGTCGTCGGGGGAGCCGTGGGCGAAATCCCGGTCGATGACCCCCACGGCCCGGAACCGGCGCAGGCTCTCCCTGAGCTCCACCGTGGGGAAGGGCCGGAACCAGCGCAGGTTTATATACCCGACCTTCTGGCCCTTCTCCCGGAGGCGCCGAACGGCCGTCCGACCCGGACGGGCGACGGTGCCCAGGCCGATGAGCACCACCTCGGCGTCCTCGGTCATAAACTCCTCAAAATAGTAGGGGGGCGAGTAAACATCCCCGAAGATGGCGTTAAATTCCCGGTAGGCCTCGACGATCACCTGCCGGGCCCGGCGGGCGGCTTCCCAGTTCTGCCGCCGGATCTCCATCACCCAGTCCTCGTTCACCTGGGGGGCGATGGAGATGGGGTTGTCCGGGTGGAGGCGCCGCTCCCCCAGGTCATACGGGGGCAGAAACCGGCGAACGGCCTCCTTCGTCGGAATCCGGACGACGTGCTGGGAGTGGGTCAGGAAGGCACCGTCCATGGCCAGGGCCATGGGCATCATCACCCGCTTATCCTCGGCGACCCGGTAGCCGATGAGGACATGCTCCAGGGCCTCCTGGGGGGTGGTCACCCAGCACAAAAGCCAGCCCATATCCCGCACGGCCAGGGCGTCGTTGTGCTCCACCCCGAAGGCGCCCGGGTCGTCCAGGGCCCGGTTGCCCACCAGAAAGAGCACCGGCAGCCGGTCGGTGGCCGTAACCACCAGCGCCTCAAACCCGTACATCCAGCCGGTGCCGCTGCTGCCGGCGAAGGCCCGGGCGCCCACCGAGCTGGCGTGTTTTACGATTTCGAACTGGTCGTGCTCGCTGGCCGCAACGATATACTCGGCGTCCAGCTCCCCGTCGGCGATGATCTTCGAGATGGCGTCCATAACCTCGGTGTAGGGCCGGATGGGGTAGGCGGCAATAACGTCCACATCGGCGAGGCGGACGCCGTGGGCGACGGCCTGGCAGCCGGTCAGTAGCTCCTCACGTTCCCAAACCGAAGCCTCGGCCCTGGTGGTCATGACGGCAGCGCCTCCTTCTTTTTGAGCATTATCTTCTTGCCCTCGGGCACCCGCTCCCCTTCCAGGACTTGGACCCCGGTGCCCGTAACGAAGGGGTAGACCACCCGCTCGGTGCCCTTCTTTTCCTCGGCCCACCGGATATACCCTTCGGGGTCCCGCTTCCAGAACTCGTAGGGACTGCTGTTGTCCTCGAAGCGGAGTTCGTCCACCATGACGATGCACTCTTTGACCGGGCAGACCTGGGCGCACCGGCCGCAGCCGACACAGTACTCGTAATTGACGTCGTAATAGCCGTCCTCGGTGGGGTCAAAGCATTCGTCGGGGCAGTCGTACCAGCAGAGGGTGCACTTGATGCACAGGTCGAACCGGATGACCGGCCGCTGGGTGCGGCTGGTGAACCGCTTGAGCTGGGTGTTGCGGGCCTGGCCCCCGGGGCCGAGCCGGAATTCCCGTTTTACGGCCGGAACGACGACCCCTTCGGAGAACTCGTACCACTTGGGCAGGGTCGGCACCTGGTAGGACCACTCGATGCCCTGGTCCGGGGTCACGGTCTTGATGCGCTGCCGGACCTGCTCGTAGGCCTCCCGGGCGGCCAGAACCCGGTGCTCCTGCTGGGTGGTATCCCAGAGGTACTGTTCGACGGCCTCGATGCTGATAAGCTCCGGGTCCACCGCGGCGATGGCCCCGAGCACCCGCTCCCGGGTCAGGTCGTCCTTGTAGACCCAGAGGCCGGCAAAGCTGGCATCTCCCTCAAGGATGGCCAGGTTGTAGTTATAAGGCTTTTTGGCGATAAACTTAAGCAGCTCCCCGTGGCTTCGGCGGGAGACGACCAGCAGGCAACCCCCCTCGGTCACTTTTTCGTTGATGGGGCGGATGCCGTGCCAGGCCCAGGGCTCGACCCCCTTGACCATGGTGTCGTCTAAAACCACCGAGATGTTGGCCTCGTCGATGTCGAGCTTGGCCCCGCACTCGGCCTCCAGCTCCTCCTCGGAAAGGTCCGGGGAGACGAAGGCGAAGTACTTGCAGGGGATGCCGTTGCGCTCCGGGGAATCGCTGTAGCGGCCGTTCGAGAAACCCACCTGGCCCATCCGGGTGGCGATGAGGACGATGTCGCCCCCGATCTTCTTGGCCAGGTTCTTTTGGAAGATGCCCCGGTAGTTGATCTCGACCCGCTTAATCATTATTTTTCCTCCGGGTTTTCGGCTAAGACCGAAGTCAGGCCCGCCGCGGCCACCCCGAAGAGGGCCAGGTCCACCCGGCGGATGTGGTCCTCCATAGCCTGCCGGGCGGCCGGGGCCGAACGGGCCTTGATGGCCCCCAGGATCTGGCGGTGGGACTGCAGGGAAAGGCGGGACCGCTGGGGGGTCTGGACGCAGGGGTCCCGGCTTACGGCCAGGATTTCGGCCAGGGCTTCGGCCAGGCGAACCAGGGCCCGGTTGTGGGTGGCCTGGGCAATGGCCAGGTGGAAGGCGGCATCGGCGGCCGCCCCGGTTTCCCCCCGGCGAATCTGGGCCTCCTGCTCGGCCAGGATCGCCTCGAGACGGCCGACGTCGGCCGGGGTTGCCCGCTGGGCGGCGAGGGCGGCGACGGCGGGTTCGACGATGAGCCTCAGCTCCATCACGTCGTGGAGGGCCAGCTGGGTGAGGGAGCGAATGAGGCCCTGGGAGGTGCCCCCGGCGATGACGGTGCCCGTCCCGGGCCTGCGGGCGACCAGGCCGTGGAGTTCGAGGATGCGGAGGGCCTCCCGGACGGAGCTTCGGCTTACCCCAAGGCGGTCGGCCAGCTCCCGCTCCGGGGGCAGGCGGTCGCCGGGCTTAAGCTGGCCCTGGCGGATAAGCTCGGCCAGCTGGATAACGATCTCTTCGTGCAGCCGGACCCGTTTTACCGTCCTGAGCACCAAACCCCCTCCGGGTAATGGTCTATTGGTCAGACCAAGTTCTACTAACCTATAGCAGAGCCCACACCCTTTGTCAAGCGGCCTGCCGGCCGGTCAGGGCTTTCCAGTTATCTATGGTAGGCTGACATGTAACCTATAGCCTGTCTGCAGGGGCGCACGGCCGTGCGCCCCTGCAGGGCGGTTGGCCGCAGCCTTGCAGGTATTTCCAAAGGGCCCGGTGCCGAAAACCGAAAAGCCCTGGGCGAGAAAGCCGGGCACGCATCGGCCCTCCGGCCGGTGTTATAATAGCTTTTAAACCAGCATCGTTCGTCGGGGTGTGGCCCAACATGAACTCCGAATCCGAAAGTCCCGGCAGCCTCTGGGAACCGACTTTTCAGGACATCCTGATGGCCCGGCGCCGGATCGCCCCCTACTTGAAGCCGACGCCCCTTATTCGCCCGCCGGCCCTGGCCGAGGCCCTCGGGGCCGACGTTTACGTTAAGGTCGAAAGCCTTCAGCCCATCGGCGCCTTTAAGGTCCGGGGCGGGGTAAACCTCCTGGCGGCCATGGACCCCGCGGGGCGGGCCTGGGGGGTGGTCACGGCCTCCACCGGCAACCACGGCCAGTCCGTCGCCTACGCCGCCCGCCTCTTCGGAACCCGGGCCGTTATCTTCGCCCCGGAACACTCCAACCCTTACAAGGTCGCGGCCATGCGCCGCCTCGGGGCCGACCTTATCTTGACCGGCCGGGACTTTGACGAGGCCCGGGAGGCCGCCGAGCAGTTCGCCGCCGACACCGGGATGCGCTATGTCCACGCCGCCAATGAGCCCCTGCTCATCGCCGGCGTCGGCACCGCCAGCCTGGAAATCGTCGAAGAGGTCCCTGACATCGACTATCTATTCGCCCCCATCGGGGCCGGAAGCTGCGCCTGCGGGGCCGCCATCGTCGCCAAAGCCGTCAACCCCCAGATCAAAGTTATCGGCGTCCAGTCGGAGCGGGCCCCGGTGGTCTATCTCTCCTGGCGGGCCCGCCGCCTGCTGGAGACCCCGGAGGCGGCCACCTTCGCCGAGGGGCTGGCAACCCGGGTCGCCTTCGAGCTCCCCTTGAGGATTCTCTGGCGGCTAATTGACGAGATAATCCTGGTCAGCGACGAGGAGCTGAAGGCGGCGATGCGGCTTCTCTTGGAGACGGCCCACCTCGTTGCCGAAGGGGCCGGGGCCGCCTCAACCGCCGGCGCCTTCCGGCTCCGGGACCGGATCGCCGGCCGCAAGGTTGCCCTGATTCTTACCGGGGGCAACGTCACCTTGGAAACCCTTCGGGAAGTGCTGGCCGATGCTTCAGGAACAGCCCCTCCTGGCTCTGATTGAGATTCCCCGGGGCAGCCGCAACAAGTACGAGTACGACGAAAGGCTCGGCCGGTTCCGGCTGGACCGGGTCCTCTACTCGCCCTTGCATTACCCCTCCGATTACGGCCTGATCCTGGACACCCTCTCCTCCGACGGCGACCCCTTAGACGTGCTGGTTATTGTTTACGAGCCGACCTTCACCGGGTGCGTCGTGCCCATCCGGCCCATTGGGGTCCTGCTGATGCGGGACGAGAAGGGCATCGACGAGAAGGTGGTGGCCGTGCCCATCGGGGAGCCCCGCCTGCGGGAGGTTCGGCGGCTGGAGGACCTGCCGGCCCACCTGCTCCGGGAGATCGAGCATTTCTTTACGGTCTACAAAGACCTGGAAGAAAAAGAGGTTGAGGTTCACGGCTGGGCCGATGTGGAGGCGGCCTGGAAGCTCATCGAGGAGGCCCAGGAGCGCTACCGGCTGGCCCGGGGCCGGGGCCAGGCCTAGGGGCCGCCCAGGACTTTTTCTACGGCCTGCCCCAGAAATTCGACCTCGGCCTCGGTCATCGGGGTGGAGGTGCACCCCATGCCACGGGGCGCAATGACCACCCCCTCGTTCAGCAGGCCCAGGTGGAGGCGGCGCAGAAGCCCGGGGTTTGCCCCCCGCCGGGCCGACCGGTAGTCGGTCACCGGCTCGGCCGTGAAGTGGACGGCAAAGACCGACCCCGCCCCGGTAACCTGGGCCGGCAGCTCAAGCCGCTCGAACGCCTGCCGGAGGCGACGGCGGGCAAGCTCCCCCAGCCGATTCAGGTGCTCGTAGGCCGCTGGGGTCAGCTCGGCCAGGGTTGCCAGCCCGGCCGCCATCGTCACCGGGTTGGCGTTGAAGGTGCCGCCGTGGCCGATTCGGTCCGGGCGGCTGGGGTCGAAGAGGCCCATCACCTCGGCCCGGCCGCCCAGGGCCCCCACTGGCAGGCCCCCGCCGATTATCTTGCCGAAGGTAGTGAGGTCGGCCTCCACCCCGAAGTATTGCTGGGCCCCGCCGTAGGCCAGGCGGAAGGCGATAACCTCGTCGAAAATCAGGAGGATGCCGAGCCGGCGGGTAAGCTCCCGCAGGCCCCGGAGAAACTCGGCCGCGGCCGGGATCGCCCCGCCCGCCCCCATCAGGGGCTCGACGATAACGGCGGCGACCTCTTTTCCTTCCCGCTCCAGGATGCGGCTTGCGGCCTCAAGGTTGTTGTAGGGCAGGACCACCACCGTGCCCAGAACGGGGTCGGGGATGCCCGGGCCCTCGGGCACCGGCCGGGGCTCGTCGGCCGGGCCGGCCCGGTCGGGGTCGGGGCCGACGCTTACGGCGGCGTAGTCGTGGGAGCCGTGGTAGCCGCCCTCAAGCTTGGCGATTTTCGGCCGGCCGGTATAGGCCCGGGCCGCCCGCACCGCCAGCATGGTGGCCTCGGTCCCGGAGTTGGTAAACCGCACCTGTTCTACGGATTTGACCCGCCGGCAGAGCTCCTCGGCCAGCCGGATTTCGTATTCGGTGGGGGCCGCAAAGGAGGCGCCCCGGGCCGCCGCCTCGGCCACCGCCGCCACCACCTTCGGGTGGGCGTGGCCCAGGATGAGGGCAGTGTAGTTGTTCAAAAAGTCCACCCGGGCGTTCCCGTCGGCGTCCCAGACCCGACACCCTTCGCCCCGGACGGCGTAAAAGGGGTAGGGCGCGAAGAAAACGGTGGTGCGGGTGTTGCCCCCGGGGAGCACCCGCTGGGCCCGGGCGTAAAGCTCGGATGAGCGGCGGTTACGTTCAAGGTAAATCTTTTCGGCTGTGTCGGTCATGCCCCTGCCTCCTTGTTTTGCCGGGCCGGCCCGAGGATGGCGTCGACGGCCAGCGTCAGATCCGGCAGGGCTTCGGGCGAGAGGGTCTGGCCCCGGCCCAGCCGGCGAACCTCTTTATAGCCTTCGGGGGAGGGCTTGCGGTAAA
>DAOTYJ010000064.1:0-2009 GCA_034434875.1 Dehalococcoidia bacterium
ATGGCCTTATCTTTCAAAGACCAGCTGGAGAAGGTGGGCTTCAAAGTCGACCTGCAGGTGATGGACTGGGCCACCCTGGTCCGGCGCCGGAGCGACCCCAACGAGTACGATGTTTTCATTACCAACCATGCGACGTTTTTGAACCCGGTTAGACAGGTTTACCTGGACGGCACCTGGCCTGGCTGGTGGGTTTCGGAGCGGAAAGACCGGCTCCATCGGCAGCTTATGGCCGAATTCGACATCGAAAAGTAAAAGCATATCGTGGCCGAACTTCAGCGGGTGCAGTGGGAAGAAGTTCCCAACATAAAGTGTGGGGAGGCGTTCGGCCTCATCGGCATCCGAAAAGAGGTGCAAAATTACGCCAAATATCCAAAATGGTTCTTCTGGAACGTCTGGCTCGGCTAAGCCGAGGTAGCTCGGGCGCTCGGTCCGCCTGGGGCCCCAATTTTGTATAATCCCCGGTGGGGGCCGGTAGCTCAGCCCGGCAGAGCAGGGGACTTTTAATCCCAAGGTCGTGGGTTCGAATCCCACCCGGCCCACTAAATATTGAGGTTTCGGCGCAATACAACCCCAAAATGTAGTAGCCAGCCGGGCCTTTTGGGGCGGAGCCGGCTGCCCTGGTAGCATTGTGGTGGCAATTCTCAAGATCCCCCGAAGAGCACCCGTCCCACCCGCTCCGCCGCCTCCCGCTGGAGCTCCGGCAGCACGTGGGAGTAGGTCTCCAGGGTAAGGGTTATCTGGGCGTGTCCCAGCCGCTCCTGCACCACCTGGGGGTTCACCCCGGTCACCAGCAGCAGGGTGGCATGGGTGTGTCTCAAATCGTGGACCCGCAGGTGCCCGAGCCCGGCCCGGGCCAGCACCCGGTCCAGCGCCCGCTGAAGGTTCCGCTGGTCCCACGGCCGGCCCGAGGGGTGGGAAAGACCAGCTCCCCGAATTCGCCGCACCAGGCCGGTCCCGCCCTGAGCTTGAGTTCGGCCACGTGCCTGCGCTGCTCCTTATTAAGGACGGCCGCCAGCTCCTTCGGGTTGGGGATCCGCCGCCTCCCCCGGGCCGTGTTGGGCTCCCCTTCCACCCACCGGCCCTTCGGGCCATTTCGTCTAAGACGTTGACGGGGACGGCGTAGCCTAAATCGGGCCGCCACTGTAACACTCCCTTCTGGAAGGCCTCGACGACGAACCCGTCCCAGAGAAACCGTCTTGAGACGGGAGGGCCTAAGACGGCGGGGCCGCCGTAGCCGGCGCACTCGGAAGCCATGGGGGCGACGGGGTCGTCGAAGACCCGGAAGACAGGGGCGTCGGCCCGGGCCGCCGGGATGGGGCTTAGGCCGGCCAGGAGGGCGGCGAAAAGGAGGGCCGGAGGGCCCGGCGGCCGTTGAGGGACCAGAGCCGGCCCCGGCGGGTCTTGAGGCTCCTTATTCGCAACTCGGCCTTGGCCCGTTTGAGGGTTTTTGCCGAGATACCCAGGGCTCTGGCCTCGGCGATGATGGCGGCGGCGGGGGCGGGGCCGTTGGCGAGGCGTTTTCGGAGGAAGTCCCTGGCGGCCTGGCGGTTCTGGACGTCGCCGTGGACCGGCCCGGGTCCTGGCGGAGTTGGCGACGTTGCCGGCAGCGGGGCCTCTTGAAGGGGGCCAGCCGCCGGGGCGTCCCCGGTCCCGGGTAGGGTTGGTCTCCTTAAAACCGGCGCCGGGTCGTGGGCCGGTTGTGGCCCCGGCCGGGGAAACCCGGGAGGGGGCTTTGGTGTTTGTGGTTGGGTAAGCTGCAGCGCCGGGCGGATAAACGGTAAAATCCAACCAGGAGGAGAGCGGTGCCCACCCTGAAAGAGAGAATCGCTGCCCTGGAGGCGGCGGTAAGCCTCCTTACGGAGGCCCTGACCGATACGGTCGCAACCTTAAAGGAGCTGGCCGACCGGCTGGATGACCTGGAGGAGCAGGGTCTTATCTCCTCGGCCGAACGCAACCGGCTGGTGGAAACGGACCTTATCGTCCGGGCCCGGCGGGACGGGCAGGAGGTG
>DAOTYJ010000065.1:0-21932 GCA_034434875.1 Dehalococcoidia bacterium
CAAGACAGTTTAGCCCGTGCTCTGTAGCTTTTGCGAGAATCTGGGTCAGAGCAGCGTATCGGAGAGCCTTAGTGCGCGCGTTTACTAGCTCGTTGATTATTCTTTCAAGCTCCGGATCCTCCACAAAATGCGTTGTTTCAAGGTCTGCAGAGGGGATGGAAGCAATCTCTCCCCACGCCGACTGTAACACCGTTCTCGCCTTATTCGCCAGGGTCCTAGCCTTTGACATGAAATTCCACTCCCATTCGCTTCAACTTTTCAAGCGCGGACGGCTCGATCTCTGTGAGGTCATAATTGATCCACAGGGATTCTCTGCGCGGCCTCTTGACCGAGTGAATAATCGCCACAGGTGCATCAATTCGCGTCCAGTCTCTATAAAGCCGATCGGTAAGAGGGGACCTGTATCCGGAGAGCGCCGCTTTCCCCTTAATCGAGTGGAGGACTTCAGCCAGCTTTTCATGGTCCTTCTCGGTCATCTCGTAAGCGTATGAATGAGCATCGCCGCGCGATTCGTGGGGATAAGGCGGATCAAGATAAAAAAGCGTATCCGGGCTGTCATACTGCCGTATAACGTCAATGGCGTCCCTGTTCTCGATCTGAACTCTTCGGAGCCTTTCTGACACAGCCCATAAAGCGTCTATCCTGTTGAGCCATCTGGAAACGGCTCCCGACATGCCCCTTCTGCTTGTGAGCCGGCACCACGCCCACCGCCCCGCCGTGGACGTTTGGGCCAGTCCGATTCGGACCTGCTCTGCACGAACAAAGAACAAACGCGCCCTCTCGACATCTGGCAGGTCCACCCTGCCACGCATTTCGTAGGCTATGCGAAATTCTTCCCGCGAGAACGGAGTGTAGACGAGCTTCTCGATAAGCTCATCCGGTTTATCCCGCAACACTCTGAAAAAGTTCACGAGGTCACCATCAATATCATTATAGGTCTCCACGGGCGCCGGGTCTCTGTTTAACAAAACGGCCGCTGATCCTCCGAACGGTTCGCAAAAGTGTTGACACTTAGGCAAAAGGGGCAGAAGCCAATCAAGGTGGCTAAACTTCCCCCCATACCACCGGATTGCTAAGATTTTACCGCCCCTATTATCCTTCCGCATCTCCTCAAGAAGAAGTGAATGCACGTCTTCAACCACGGTTCTTTCCTCAGATGTAAAGTCGAAGCTGAGCTGAGTTGTGCGATTCATGTCTGCTTACCCTCCATTTATTGGTCGTGGAAGTCGCCATGCGTGCTTGCCCGCCATACCCTCTTTGACCAGCAGCGAGTTCATCACCAGGAGCGAGTCGCCTAGCAGGTGCGGGTCGTAGGCGTAGCGGGTGGTTTGCCGCTCGCGCACGCGGTCGCCTGGATGTACCGGCGGGACACGCTGGAGAGGGGACCGAACCCCTCTCTTACTCCTTCTCGATTTCTTCCTGGAGGACGACGAGGGCTGCGACCTGTCCCTGGTCGTCGACGACCCGGACTCGTTCGGGGTCGTCATGGAAGCGGCCCTTTGCGTGGCCGGCGAGTACGGCCAGGACGGCCCGCCATGCCAGCCGGTAGGCTGGTCTTTCGGTCTCATCCGTAGGGAACAGCCGGCGTGGTTCGAGGGGCGCCCACATGACGATTCCTGTACCGACTCGGCCGGTGAGGGCGCCCGCGAAGGCGAATTCTGTTTCGGCGACGAGCAGGTCCAGGTTGCCGAACCTGCACGATAGCCCCGTGACCCAAGCCCGGCAAAACTCCCCCAGGGCGGTCGCATGGAGGATGTCCATTCCCAGGGCCCGTCCCAGGGCCGTTCCCCAGGCGGCCAGGAGGTCGCCGCCGCCGAAATCGTCCTGGTGAACCTTTACTCCTGCCCGCCGGGCTGTTTCGTCCAGGCCCATCTCCAGGACGTCCAGTAAAGCGGCACCTCCTGGGGGCTCGACGGCCAGCCGGAGGGGCGGGGTGGTGACTGCCCCCTCGGGGGCGATCCCGGTGGTTTCGGTGAAGGCTCGGGTCAGGCGGTCGAAGATGCTGGCGACCTGGCGGCGGGCCCAGGCGAGGGCTTCGACGTAGTCTTGGATGCCCTCGCGCGTAGCCGTTCCGGGTCGTGGCTCCTGAAGGAGATCCTGCAGGGCCCGCATGACCGCCTCTTCTGTTGCAAATCCCACTCGCATGTCCACCCTCCTTTGGTCTGGTATCATACTAATTCTAACCCAAATGCATACGGAAGTCAACATGCATTGGAAAAAAGGGGAGGGGAGGGCCCCCGGCGAGCGGGGGCCGTTCGGGCCCGGTAGCTTCCTGTCGAGGTGAGGAAGAGGGCTTTTACAGTCGGAACCGCAGGCCCGCCAGGACCCAGAAACTCACGGTCTTTGGCTTGATCTTATCCTCCAGGGGCCCGGTCAGGGAGCCCGTGGCGAAGAGGAGGCGGGGCTGGACCTCCAGTGAGGTCCTTTGGCTCAGGCGGTGACTGAGGCTGAGGCCGGCGAAGCCCCCGAAGACGGTTCCCGACCCCGACTCCTTGGCGACGCCCGTGATGGCCGGTGGGTCGTCGTAGGGATATCCCCACTCCTGAATTTCCAGGTCCGTGATGGACTCGAATTGCAATGCGTAGACGCTCAGGCCCGCCAGGACCGAGAGGGTCGAATTCACGGAGTAGGTCGCATAGAGGCTTCCCCCGACCTTCCGGTAGGTGAAATCTCCGACGTTCGAGGCCTCCGAGGGCCGCGGCTGGTTGAACAGCAGGGGGTGGGGGATCTGGGCCGTCAGGTCCGCCTTGGTTTTTCCGAGCAAGAAGGTTCCTTCCAGGCCGATCCCGAGGCGGGGCTTCAGTCGGTACTCGAGGCCGAGGCCGAAGGCGGGGGCGGCCCCTGCATGGTAGCGGGCGTCCAGGGGTGCGGGCTCGAAATAGATCCAGAACTGATCCGGGGCCGTTTGGTCGTAGCCGTCGGCGATGCCGGGATTCAGGCCCAAGAGGAGACGAGCCTCCAGTCTCCGTTTGGCAGGTGCCGGAGGAGGGGGAGTGGGCCGGGGCCGTTCCGGTTCTGGCATCTTTGGGGGTGGGGCTTCTTGGGGAGCTGGCATCTTAGGGGGTGGGGCTTCTGGGAGAGCCGGCATCTTTGGGGGTGGGGCTTCGGCGCCCTCGGGCATGGGCTTGACGAGGTAGGTGGCGATATAGCCCTGGATGGGGCCCCGCTCGGGGTGGCGGTACTGGACTTTCAGCCACATGCGTAGTTCTTCCAGGACTTCCAGGACCGTTCCCTTCGGGACCTGTTCTACTATGGGGGCCGCTGTAGACGGCTTAGCCCGTAAGTTCGCCATCGGGACCGTCACGACGACTTGCCGGAGGGCCTGGGCTTCGGCCCATCCGGCCCAGAGACCGAGGGCGATGGCGGTGGCGAGTAGCGACGGGTGGCGGGTGATGGTCATACCATGTCCTCCATAGTGGGGAGTCATCGGGGTACGCCGACGGCGTCGAAGGCCGTATGGACGGCCAAGGCGGCGTCGGACCCGTAGAGGGTTTGGGCGGCTTGAGCCACGCAGTAGCGGGCGTCTCGGAAGACCGCCGTCGGCCACAGGCACTGCGCGAAGCCGACGTAGAAGACCCGAGTTGCCCTGTCTAGTCCGATGGCCGGGACGGAGATGCCCGATAGCCGATGCCGACCCCCGACGGACAGTAGGTAGAAGGCGTGATTGATGATCCCCGAGTTGATGTGGACGCCGCCGTTGTCCGCACTCCCGAGGTAGCGGTTCGCATAGTGGGACGGCTGATAGTCACACCCGCCGTTTTCGGGGTCGGCCATCGACCGGAAGGCTGGGCAGTATGTCTTCCACAGGTCCTCGCCGATCAGCCAGTCGGCCTGCCCGTACCCGTTTCCTTCTGGCTCAAAGGCGAATTCGGCCGCGACGGCCATGATGTCCGAAAAGGCCTCATTGAGGGCGCCTGATTCTCGGAAGTATACGAGGTCCGACGTCTTGGCTGTCGTCCCGTGGGTGAACTCATGGGCGATGACGTCAAAACCCGCCGTGAGGGGATACGTATAGGCCGGCACTCCGTCTCCATAGACCATGAGGCCGAAGTTGGGGAAGAAGGCGTCGGTGAAGAAGGCGTTCAGGAAGTTTTGGCAGAAGTGGACGACCTGGACGGACGGGAGCCAGTTGCCGCTCCAGCCGTTTCGCTGAAACACCCGGAAGTAGAAGTCATCGACCCAGCCGGCCCGGGCGTGGGCATCGGCCTCCACCGGGTCGGGCCACAGGTCGCTTCGACTCCAGCCGATGTGATCGCCGCTCAGGCAGCGGTTGTCGGGGCAGCATTCGTTGCGGTCGTTAAAGGTCAGGACGGCGATGCCCGAGAGGGCGGGACTTTCGCCGGGTCGGAGGGCGTCGGCCAGGAGGTATGCGCCCGACTCGTAGAGGACGGGCATTTTCATCGTGTACCAGTGTCCCCGTCCCAGGGCGATGGTGGCCTGTTGGGTGTATGCCCGGTCGAGGCGTCCGATGACGGTGCCCGTCGTCGCCGATACGAAATACCGGTAGGCCCACAGGCGTTCCGTTGCGACGTCCACCTGGTAGGCCAGGTGGAACTCCCGGGGGTTATCGAGGGGCCACGGCAGGACGACCAAAGCGACCCGGGGTCCTATCGGGACGGTCACGGTTCCCCGGCCTGGGACGCCGAGTCGGATTTCCCCTTGGGCGAGGCGTTCGTCGTTGGTCTGGAGGCTCTGCTTGACGGTCTCGACGGCCCGGGATTCCGGGACGGAGGGGAGGGGGGAGGGCAAGCGGATGGATTCGAAGAACTGGCCGCCGATCCAGGCGAGGCGTCCGTTCTTCCAATGGCGGATGACCTGTGCTCCGAAGACGGGGTAGGTCTGGTAGTACTGTTGGAATCGTTCGTGGCGGAGTCCCTCTAAGGACGTTTCGACTCGGAGGGGTTTCAGCTCTCCGGCTCGGAGGCGTGCTTCGAGCCATGCGTTGCGGTTGGCCAGGTCTCGGGCGTCTGTCGTGAAGAAGACGGTCTTTGGGGTGGGTCGTCCGGCCGACGTCATGGCGAGGGCCGCCAGCAGGGTCAGGAGCATTCCTATTCGTTGCACGGTTTACCTCCTTATGGGGTAGTTGAGGAGTAGTTTTGTTAATTGTAGCGGAATGGCATATAAGAGTCAATAGTCGGGGACAATGGAGGTGGAGAGGCGCCATCCGGGGCATGTGCCGCAGGAGCAGGGTTCTGGGGGTGAGGCTTGGATGTGGAAGGGTTGGGGTTTTGCGGGTTGGGGGCCTTGGAGGTGCCAGGTTCGGTGGCGGATGGATGGTCGGAGGGTGTAGGGGGTGAGGAGGGTGATGCCGGGTGAGGGGGCGGGGAGGAATCCGCAGGCGGAGGCGACGGTAGCGAGGAAGGGGTCTTGGGTGTAGCAGGTGGCGGCGGTGGTTCCGAGCCAAGCGCGGAGGGTAGGGAGGTCGACGGTGGGGGTGAGCATACGGACGGTGGCGGCTGGTGGGAGGGGTGGGAGGTGAGTGGGGAGGACGTGGGGGATGAAGAGGGTGAGGCCGTTGGCGGAGACGGTGCCGGGGATTGCGGAGGGGTTACGGGCGGAGCGGGTGATTTGGCCGGTCATATTGACGGCGGTACCGTCGGGCCAGGCGGCGAGGATGGGCTCTGGGGGTGTGGGGATTTGGGGGAGGCGGTCGACGACGGCGAGGATGATGCGGCCGACGGGGAGGCCGGCCATGAGGAGGGCGGCGTGGAGTTCTTGGCGGACGTGGGGGTCGCGGCGGGTGGTGTAGGCGAAGAGGGTGGAGCTGGAGAGGCCGACGGGGGTGGCGTTGTGGGCGTCGAAGGCATCGCGGTAGGCGTTGTAGAGTTGGGTGTCGATGACGGGTTCGCGGCGGAGGAAGGCTTGGACGATGGGGTCTTGGGAATCGTGGGGTTGGGGTGGTGGGATGCGGTAGGGGGCCATGCAGGAGCAGTGGCCGCAGCGGGGGCAGAGGAGGGTGGGGTCGGGGTGTTCGCAGGGTCGGGCGCCTTCGGGTTGGAAGGCGTTGAGGCAGGATGGGCATTCGACGAATTCGTTTAGAGCCATGGTTCTTCTCCGAGGGTGGTATAGGAGACGGTGCCTTCGGGCCAGTCGGCGGGTCGGAGGACGTAGCGGTCGTGGCTGAGGGGGTGGGCGTTGTGGGTTGGGGAGAGGCATTGGGCTTCTCTGGGGAGGGCGGGTCGGAGGACGTAGAAGGTTGGGTTTTCTGGGGGTCCGATGCGTCGGGCGACGACGGGGGTGAAGTCGAGGCCGAGGGTTTGGCCGAAGAAGACGGCGGCTTCGTGGGGGGGTGTTGCGGCGGCGGCGCGGGAGACGGTTTCGGGGTCGGCGCGGCGGATTTCGGTGCGGTGGGCTTGGCCGGAGGCGATGAGGCGGACGGCGGCGGAGGCGGCGGCGGAGGCGGCTTCGGGGTCTGGGGCGATGAGGAGGACGGTGGCGGGTGTAGGGACGGCGAGGCAGGTCGTGGGGTGGTGGAGGCTGGCGAGGCGCACGACGGCCCGGGCGGCGGTTTGGGGTGCGGGCGTATGGATGACGATGACGAGGGCGTCGTTAAGGCGACACGACGTAGAGGGCGTTTCGTTCACCTGCGTCCTCCGGACGGATGTCGCCGCGTTCGCAGGCTGCTTGGATGGAGGCTTCGATGGGTATGGAGAGGCGGGTACCGGCGGGGGCGTGGATGGTGGTAGTGGAGAAGTCTACTTCGGAGGCGGCGTAGATGCCGCAGACTGGGACGACCCGGCGGGCGTCGCGGGCGTGGGGGAGGAGGCGGACGGTGGCGATGATACGGAGGATTTCGGCGGTGGTGGGGTCTGCTCGTCGGCAGCGGAGGAAGGCGGCGGCGGGGGAGGCGGCGTGGAGGGTGGTCCAGACGCGGAAGCCGGCGAGGGTGAGGTCGGTGGCGCGGCGGATTTCTTCGGGGGAGGTGATTTCGCCGACGAACACGTCGCGGAGGCCCCACAGGCGGAAGGCGGTGAGGCGTTCGGGGTGGGTAGCGAGGAGGTTCGTGCGTTCCCAGATGATGGGGCCTTGGCTGGGTCGGGCGAGGTCGTATTCGACGGCGGGGTCGATGTAGAGGACGGGTTGGCCGGTATCGGCGGTTTCGTGGAGGAGGGCGCAGAGGAGGCCGGTTTTACCGGCTCCGACGGGGCCGGTGATGATGAAGAGGCCGAATTCGAGGGCATCCAGGTCGGTCGGGGTGAGGGGGGGTGATGGGTCTCGTCGGGCGATGGCGCGGAGGGTGGTAGCGGCGGGGCCGTATTCGTCGAGGCTGGGGGCGATGCCGATTTTTCGGAGGGCGACGGCGGCGGCGCCGCCCCAGGCGGCGGTGGTGGTGATTCGCCATCGGTGGAGGCCGTCGTTCCAGTCGGGTCGGTCGGCGGCGGCCTTTTGGAGGGCGGAGATTTCGTCGGGTGTAGGGACGAAGTCGGGTTGGCGTTGGTGGCGGAGTTGGGTGGCGGGGCCGAGGACGGCGGCGGGTTCGCCGGGTGCGAGGAGGACTTCGAAGCAGCCGGCCTCGCCGAGGCGGCGGAGGGTGTGGCGGACTCGTTCGAGGATGTCGTTCATCGTGGACTCTCCATGTGGAGGATGGTTTCGAGGAGTTCGAGGGCCGTGGGTCGGTGGTTGGGGTTTAGGTCGAGGGCGGCCCGGAGGGTTGGGGGTGTATGGGGAGGGAGGAGGTCGTCGAGGGTTCGGCCTTCGAGGGCTCGGGCGATGGCCTCGCGTTCTGCCGCTGCGGGGTCGGGTCCGAGGGGGTGTCGGCCGTATAGGAGTTCGAGGGCGGTGAGGGCGAAGGAGAAGACGTCCATGGCGGGGTCGGCGCGGAGGGGTCGGCCGGCCGAGGCGGCTTGGAGGATTTCGGGTGCGGCGTAGCGGGGTGTACAGAGGATGGCGGGGCCGAGGGTTTCGCCGGTCCGTCGGGCGGAGCCGGTGTCGGCGAGGAGTCGGCGGAGTCCGTCGGGGGTAGGGACGATGAGGATGTTGTCGGGTTTGACGTCGAGGTGGACCCATCCGGCTTCGTGGAGGTCGGCGAGGGCGGCGGCGACGGAGGGGAGTGCGGCGTGGGGGTCGGGGTCGTCTCGGGCGGTACCCTGGGCGCGGGGTTGGAGGAGGAGGAGGGCGCCGTCGTCGTCTTGGGCGGTAGCGAGGACGGGCATGAGGAGGGGGGAGCGGGCGGTGGTGTCGGCGTATCGGGAGGCGGCGGCCGAGGCGGGGAATACGATTTTGAGGGCGAGGGGTCCGGCGGCGACGATGACGGAGTGGCCGCCTCGGGCGATGGGGATGGGGGGTCCGTAGGAGGCGAAGTCGGTCCATGGGGGTCGGGCGGGGATGCGGAGGGTGGGGATACCGACTTCGGGGGGCAGGGTGATTTCGATGGTATCGGCGTCGGTGATAGAGGGGATGCCGGTGTGGGCGAGGGCGGTTTGGGCGGCTGGGGTCCAGGGTCGGTCGGCGGGGAGGACGGCGGTGATTTCTTGGGGTGGGCTGGGTGGATTTCGGAGGAGGCGGACGAGGGCGTCGGGGTCAGGGATGTAGGCGTAGCGGGTCATGGGGTTCGGTCTCCTGGGTGGGATAGGCGGAGGGCGGCTTCGACGTCTCGTCGGAGGATGCGGTCTCGGTTTTGTTGTTGGGCGATACGGCTTGCCAGGCGGGCCGTGGCGGCGACCTGGCGGAGGTTACCGGGCCAGGGGAGGGATTCGATGAAGGCGACGGCGGCGGGGTCGAGGGGGAGGCGGGCGTGGGCCGTGAAGGCGGGTGTGATGTCTTCGGGTCGTTCCTGGAGGGGCGGGATACGGAGGACGGCGGCGCAGCGGTATTGGAGTTCGGGTCGGAGGCGTTCGGGTCGGGCTGTAGCGAGGATCCATCGGGCGTTGGTCTCTTTGGGGTAGGGGGAGCCGAGGGGGTAGTAGGTACCGGACTCGAGGACGCGGAGGAGGGCGGCCTGGGCGGCGTCGTCGATTTCGGCGGCTTCATCCAGGAAGAGGGTTCCTTCGTGGGCGAGTTCGACGAGGCCTTCTTGGGCTTCGGTGGGGGCGCCGGTGTAAGCGCCGGGTCGGACGCCGAAGAGGGCGGCGTGGAGGAGGGTACCGGGTCGTTCGGCGGCGGAGGTGGGGACGAAGCGGCCGGTTCGGCCGGACAGGTCGTGGATGATACGGGCCAGGAGGGTTTTACCGACGCCGGAGGGGCCGGTGAGGAGGATGGGGTCTGGGGTAGGTGCGAGGAGGCGGACGAGGTCGAGGATTTCCCGCATGGCCGGGGAGCGCCAGACGAAGGGTCCGTCGGGGGTAGGGATGTATCGGGCGTCGTCGGGGAGGTGGGGGGCGGCGGCGGCGGCGGAGCGGAAGCCGTCGTAGCCGTTTTGGGCGTCGAGGAGGGCGGTGACGGCGGCGTCGAGGAGGTCGATCAGGCGTGGGTCTGGGGGAGGCGTTTGGGGGGGCCACCAGGCGTAGAGGAGGGTGTCGTCACGGATTCGGCGGGCGATGACGGTGCCGGCGCCTTGGGCGAGGGCGGTGCGGTCGCGGGAGGAGACGGCGTGGTCGAAGGCGGGGTGTCGGCGGGCGAGGGCTTGGGCGGCCAGGCGGGGGCTGAAGGCGCCTGGGGGGCCGGCGGAGTAGAGTTCGTGGATAGTGCCTTGGGCGTCTGCGCGGAGGAGGGCGCAGTAGCCGGCGTCGGTCATTTCCAGGAAGATGGATAGGATTTGGGGCAGGTTTCGGGGCATGGCGTCATCCTCGTCGTTGACGGATGGGTGCGATGAGTCGGCTGAGGGTAGTCCTGGGGATGGAGATGCCGTAGGCGCGTAGGAGGTCGGCGAGTCGGGCCGTGGGCATGTCGGGTTCTCGGCGGGCGATTTCCAGGATGTCCTCGACGGGGTAGTGGACGATACGTGGGCCGGGTCGGTCGTAGCCGAGGAGGCGGTAGAGGGGGAAGGGGGGTTGGCCGCGTACGGAGACCCAAGCGTAGAGGGTGCGTGCGGTGGTGAGGGGGTTTCGGAGGATACGGCGGACGTCCCGGAGGGGGACGGGACGTCGCCATCGGCGTTCGCCGCGGAGCCATGGGCCGTTGTATTCGATACCGAGGCGGGCGAGGGCGGTGAAGATGCGGGTACGGAGGGTGGGGATACGGAGGATGGAGCGCCGGATACTTTCGCGGACGTCGGGGGCGAGGACGGTGACGGTAGCGGTTTCGTAGGACTGCGTGGGGGTGCTGAGGACGGTGATGGTGGGGGACAGGACGGCGATGGTGGGTTCTTGGGGGTCGGGGTCGACGATGATGTCGGGCCAGGCGGGAGCGGGTTCGGCGGGGGACGGTGGGGCTCCTTCGAGGGGTCGCAAGCCGAGGCGGAGGGTCAGGCGGTGGAGGAGCCGGCGGGCCTTTTGGGGGTGGAGGTGGAGGCTTTGGCAGGCGTAGGTCCAATCGTCCGGGGAGGGTTCGGGTCGGGCGAGGGCGGTGCGGCGGAGGGCTTCGGCGACGGCTTCGACCCGTCGGCGGAGGCGTGGGGAGGTCGATGGGGGCAAGCGGTCGAGCCAGAACTCGGCGAGGGAGCGGAAGCCGATGCCGAATCGCTTTTGGAGGAGGCGGCGGGCTTCGGCGATGGCCTGGGTGGGTAGGCCGAGGCAGGAGGCGAGTTCGGCGTCGTCGGGGCGGAGGAAACCGGCCTCATCGAGGAAGGGGATGAGTTCGGCGGCGACGGGCGCCCAGGGGTCGGGGTCATCTTCGAGGGCGGTGCGGATTTCGGCGAGGGGGTGCGAAGGCGGGCTGGGGGGTTCGAAGCCGGGCGGGGGTTCCGGCGTTCGGACTTGCAGGTCGAAGTAGGGGGCGAGGCTGTGGAGGTTTTGGAGGAGGTCGTCCAGGGGCCGGAGGGCCCAGGCTTCGATGCGTCGTTCGGCGTTGGTTCCGAGGACTTGGCGGAGTTCCGCTTGGAGGGCCATGGGTCCGTCTCCCGGTCTGAGTTTATTGAACACTGGGATGGATGAGAAGTCAAGGCAGCCTCGGGTTCAGTCGGGTCTCGGCATGGCGACGCTGGCCCGTTCTCCCGTTTCTCGGGGTTGGACGGCAGCGACGTCGGACATTCTGCGGGCGGTCGAGAAGGGTACGGCGGCGACCCGGCCGATGCCTGCGCCGAGGGCTCCGCCGGCGGCGGCGCCGAGGGCCATGCCAGGGGGTCCGCCCAGGGCGGCGCCGATGGCTCCGCCGGCGATGGCCCCCCCGGCGGTACCGATACCCGTCGTCAGGGCGGCGCCGGCTCCGGAGACGCCTCGGGCGATGCCGGTCATGGTGGTCTGGGCGTGGGCGACGGGGATGCCGGCGGCGGCGAGGACCTTGGTTTTGAGCATGAGGTCGATGTTGTCCCAGAAGGAGGACGGCAGGAGGGCCCGGGCGACGATGGGGGAGGACAGGAAGAGGAGTCCGGAGACGAGCATGGAGATGACGGCCTTCCAGAGGGTGGCCAGGACGGCGCCGCCGGGCAGGGCGGCGAAGGCGGCGATGGCGGCGTCGAGGGAGGCTTCGACGTCGGAGCCGGCGTTTTCTGCGAGGCGGCGGTAGGGGGCGTCGGAGGCGAGGGCTGTCGTGATGGCGCATCCCCGGATGTGGCGGGCGATGATCCGGTTGGCGATTCTTTGGAGTTCTTTTCCTTCCTGGCCGGGCCAGGAGCGGGCTCGGGCGAGGTCCAGGGTGACGGATTGGCCGCACTCCCAGAGGCCGGCGGCCCTGGGGCAGAGCTGACTTCGGACGGCCTCTTGGGCACTACGGTAGGAGCGTCGGAAGGAGGTCTGGGTGTCGCAGAAGTTTTGGAGGGTCTGGTCCGTCCAGGCGGCGGTCATTTGGGCGATGGGTCCGGTGGCGGCGGCGAGGGCGAGGGCCATGAGGGTAGCCTGGAGGGTCCATCGGAGGGGTCGGAGGGCGAGGTCTTGGGTCGTCTGGAGCATCAGGAAGGGGCCGAGGAGGGGGGAGACGGCGATGGTGAAGGCGACGAAGGCGGCGATGCCGATATAGAAGAAGTACAGGCCGGCGGTCATGACGATCCGACCGATGGGCACGATGATGCTACGGAATACGATGGCGGGTGTGGAGGCGGCGAGACCGGCGATGGAGAGGCCTGCTGCCGGGACGGCGCCGCCGGGGAT
This sequence comes from Dehalococcoidia bacterium, assembly GCA_034434875.1. Classification (GTDB taxonomy): domain Bacteria; phylum Chloroflexota; class Dehalococcoidia; order JAUQQI01; family JAUQQI01; genus JAUQQI01. The sequence goes on from DAOTYJ010000065.1 coordinate 12,123, forward strand.
GAAGGGCAGGACGTAGGTGAGGAAGCCATCGACGACTCGGCCGGCGAAGTCGGGGAGGCGGTCGCATGCGAATTGGAAGGCTTTCGGTGGGTTGGGGCCGCAGACGGTTTCTCGGAGCTTGAGCTCGACGATGTCGCCGAGCTCATTGCGTAAGTCGCCGCCGGCGTTGGCCGCCTCGGCGAGGATGCCGAGGGAGTCGGTCCAGGCGGTGATGTTACCGGCGATGCCGGAGTCGGGGGCGTAGACGGTATTCCAGACGGGGGTCCAGAGGCCGCGGAGGAGGAGGGGGTAGGCGGTGGAGGCGCCGAAGGCCAGGACGAACTGGAGGGCCATGGCGGGGGTGATGCGGGTTCCGCTGAAGGCGCTGGCGACGATTTTGAGGCCGAAGAGGGTGGCCAGGACACCGAGCAGGGCTACGGTCATGGGGACGCCCCCTGCCGCTTTGGCTTGGGTGATGGCCTCGTAGATGGACCGGGCCGTTTCGGCGATGGGGGCGCCGGGTCCGGGCACGTCGGGGATGATGTCGGGTAGCATCATGGTCGTTCCCTCGGGGAGAAGTCTTCGGCGAGGCTTTGGCTGAGGAAGCCGGAGGCATCGGATTCGGGCGATTCCAGCGGGGGCGGCGGGGTGGAGGCCTCGATGATGCGGTCGGCCAGGATACGGGTCATTTCGGCCGTTTGAGCGGAGGCCCGAGCGCTCATGAGGTTAGCCTGGAGGGAGTAGTTGATGTATTCCTCGAGGGTCAGGTCGCCTTGGGACATGCGTTTTTCGGCCTGGGATTCGAATATGGCGACGGTGCGGACGGTCTGGTGGATGTCGGTGCGGGCGCGCTGGAGGCTCATGGCGTCGAAGAGGTCGCGGACGGCGCGGCGGAACTTTTCGGGGTCGACCTTGGGGTCGCCGAGGGGCAGGAGGTGTCGGACTGCGACGTCGAGGAGGGTTTCTTCGAGGAATTTTTCTTGTTCGACGAGGGAGTGGGCGGGGTCGGTGAGGCTTCGGAAGTAGCGCTGGGCGATCTCTCGGAATTCTTCGGGGACGGCCTGGAGGAGGTCTTGGGTGAGCGTCTGGAGGATGGCGGCGGGGTCGGCGAAGTGGACGGCGAGGCTCTTGCGGTAGACGTCGGGGGATTCTTCGGACCAGCCGTGGACGAGCTGGGCGTGGACGGTACGGAAGAGTTGGGGCATTTTGCCGGCCCAGGTCTTCTGTTGTTGCATGAACCATTCATGGATGAGGTCGGGGTTTTGGAAGGCTCGGGACAGTTCGGCCATGGCGTTGGGCATGTGGGGGAGGAGTTCTTGGACGAGGCGGTGGACGGCGTCGAGGCTGAGGAAGCCCCGGAGTCTGTATCGGCCTCGGCTTCGGACGATTTGGAGGAGGGTATCGATGATTCGGGCGACCTCTTCGATGGCTCGGGAGACGGCCTGGATGACCTGGATGACGACTCGGAATTCGGCGAGGAGGGCAGAGAGGGAGGACTCGATGGAGACGCAGAGGTCTCGGGCCCATGGGGGTTCGGAGGGGCAGGCGTCGCTTTGGGCGTAGGCTGGGGGCGGGGGGTAGGCGACGAGGGCGAGGACGAGGAGGGCGGCGACGACGGATTTAAGCGGCGGACGCATAGGCTTCCTCCGTGAGGACGTTGTCGGTTTGGTAGATGCGGTAGACCTCGTCGGGCACGGTCAGGCGGACGATGCGCATTCGGTCGCCTTCGATGAGGAGGGCTTCGGAGTAGTGGCCGGGCGAGGAGCGGATGCCCATGGCCTGCCAGGCCTCGGAGGGGGGCAGGCCGATGGCTTCGAAGCACCAGCCGAGGGGTTCGGTATAGACCTGGGAGAGGAGGAGTTTGTAGAAGGCGTTGGTGACGAAGGCCCGGCCGAAGGCGGGGTCGTCGGGGACGATGAAGTCGCCCATCGACTGGGAGGCGACCCAGAGGCCGGCCTGGTATTTTCGGAAGGCTCGGTTGGCGTAGTCGAAGTAGCCGCGGCCGGCTGGGGTGCGGAGCAGGCTCCAGACTTCGTCGGCGACGAGGATTTTGTAGTCGACGGAGGGGTCCCAGAGGCGGGCGAAGAAGACGGCGAAGAGGGAGCGGACGACGACGGAGCGGATGACTTCGGACCAGGGGTCGTCTTTGGCGCCGGCCGAGACGAGGGAGGGGGGCAGTTCGATGAAGGCGACGGAGGTATGGGGTACGAAGGCGGTTTCGTTGAAGATGAAGTTTCGGAGGAGTTCTCGGGCGGTCGAGGCTCGGTCGTGGAGGCCGAGGCGGCGGAGGACCTCTTCGGTGCGGAGGCGGGCTGGGGGTGTTTGGGCGAAGACGTTCATGAGGCCGTCGAAGATTTCGCCTTCGGGGGGAGCGCCGGCGGGTCCGAGTTCGAGGATTTGGCGGAGCATACGGGCGTAGAGCATGACCGACTGGCGGTCTTCGGGGTCGACGCCGACGACGGGGTCGAGGGCGGGGCTATCGGGTCGGCCGATGCGGACGACGGTGCCGCCGTAACGGGCGACGAAGCGGCGGTAGGAGCCGCCGGCTTCGGTGATGAGGACGAAGAGTCGGTGCTGGTAGCGTTCGATGAGGGAGGAGAGGAGGTACTGGAGGAGGAAGGACTTTCCGGAGCCGGAGGCGCCGGTGACGATGAGGTTACGGTTACCGGGTCGGCCTCGGAAGAAGTCGAGGGTCGTGGCCAGGCCGTGGCGGGTGGTCAGGAAGACTTCGCCCTGGGGGTCGAAGGGGGCTTCGCCGGACAGGACGGGCAGGAGGACGGAGACGCATTCGGTCATGAGTCGGCGGGTGCGTTGGGGGTCGATGGCGGCGGTGGGGAGGGAGGCGGTGAAGGCGGTGGGCTGGCGGAGGCGTTCGACGTGGGGGACGAGGCCTCGGCGGCGGAGGACGGAGACGAGGATGGAGGTTCGGCGGCGGAGTTCGGCCTCGGCCGAGGCCCGTTCGTCATCGGAGGGGACGGGGACGGGGATCGAGAAGCGCAGGCCGACGTTCCAGAAGCGGGCGCCCTCGGTGATAATTTTTAGGAAGGATTTCTTTGTATTGTTAGATTGGACTTCCCGTTCGAGCTGGCCGGCGACCCAACCGAAGCCGGAGAGGGCCTGGAAGACGTTCATGCGGAGCTTCATGAGGGTGAGTTCCAGGCCGGGTCGGACGGGTAGGATGTCCATCCGGGCGATGAAGGGCCAGGGGAAGCGGGTGAGGACGTCGTAGAAGAAGTCGGAGGTGACGGCGTAGCCGAAGTCGACGACGGAGACGGTTCGCCAGAGGCGGACGGCGCCGTCGGCGTCGGTCGTCTCGACGACGCCGGTCCAGCGGACGCGGGCGTCTCCGCAGGGGATGACGTCCGAGAGGTAGGGGCCGCCGGAGGGGAAGGCCGAGGAGTAGAGGACGTGGCGGATGGGCAGGTCGAGGGGGGCGCCGCAGAGGGCGTGGGTGAGGAACCGGCCCCATTGGTCGACGTCGGCGGGTTCCGGGGCGAGCATGTCGAGGGCGGCGACGGTTTGCTCGATGCGGTCGAGGGCCTCTTCGACCCGGCGGATGGCTTCGGTTTCGGGGTGGCTGAGGGGGAGGATTTCGGTCAGGAGGGTACGGGCCTTGTGAGTCGTTCGTCGGTCGGTGACCGAGATGTCGAGGAGGAGGTCGACTCGACGGGCGATGTCTCGGCAGTGGTCGAAGACGGTCCGGGCGAGGGGGCGGTCTTGGGGGAAGGGGTTTTCGGTTTCGGTGTGGACGAGGGCCGTGAAGGTGAGGCCGACGCCTTCGGGCAGGGCGTTGATGGCGCCGTCGAGGGCTGCCCAGGGGGGCGGGTTGAAGTAGGGGTCGAAGCGGCGGGGGATGCGGAAGAAGGCGTGGAAGCGTCCGTCGGCGGCGAAGGCGAGGTCGAAGCCTCGGCCTGTTTGGGCGGCGTCCAGGACGTCGATGATACCGATAGCGTCGAGCCAGCGCACGGTGTCTACCTTCGGTTTTGGCAGAGGGTGAAGAGGACTTCGCAGGTGATGCGCAGTCCCGTGGCCATCAGGGCGGCTGCGAGGAGGGTTTCGAGGAGGGGTGCGCCTCGGGTCCAGGCGAGGATGGTGGCGGTGGCGATCAGGGCGAGGCCCAGGGCGTGGGCGATGGCGATGAGGGTCGTTCCGACGAGGCGTCGGAAGGTCAGGTATTCCCAGAGGGTCTGCATGGCATTCCTCCTTTTTAGGAAGACCGTAGGATACGGGACCCGGTGCGGAGGCGGCGGATGGCCGAGTCGATGAGGGCGTCTTCCCAGGTCGTCGAGGCCAGGAGCAGGGCGAAGGTCAGTCCGCCGTAGAGGAGGGCCCGGGCTGTGGAGTACAGGATGAGGGAGACGAGGGTGACGACGTAGACGATCAGCCATTCGGCCGAGGAGAGTCGGGCGATGCGGATCTCGTCGGCCATGCCGCGGGCGACGTCAACGACGCGGAGCATAGGTAGCCTCCTCTTTAGGGATTTGGCGACCGGGGCCGGGGATGTGGCTGAAGGAGACTTCGGGGGTGGAGCCGTCTTTTTGGAAGGCCTGGCGGGCTGCGTTGACGGCGGTGTGGGTGGCGAAGTACACCAGCGACGGGGCGTACATGGCGACGGCCGTGTAGGCGAACCACGTAGCGATGGACCGGACGGCGTCTTCGGGGATGAGGCGGGCGGCCTTCTCGACGATTCGGTCGATGTCGGGTCGGCAGGCGTCGAGGCTGAAGGCGAGGATGAGGCCGAGGGTAGCCGAGACCAGGCCGTTGTAGGTGGCGCAGAAGGAGTCGACGCAGTCGGGGCACTGGAGGAGGTGGGAGGCGAGTTCTCGGACGACGCCCAGTTCGACCTCATGGAGGAGGGGGTCGCGTTCGGCGAAGGTGAAGGCCTTACGGGAGATTTCGTCGAAGTCGGGTCCCAGGACGCGAGCCGTACGGTCGTAGAGGGTTTGGAGTGTGTTTCGGGTTTCGGCCAGGCGTCGTTCGGTCTCTTGCCAGTATGCGATGTAGGAATCGTCGATTTCGGCCATTCGGCCGTCGGAGAGGGGGATGTGGTACGTCACGGTGAGCCCTCCTTTTTCCCTCGGGGGTCGTAGTCGGACGCCACGGTCGTGAAGGCGATGTCCGTTACGACCAGCCCGTGGGGGTTGAGGTAAGTTCGTTTCGCAGTCGGGTACAGGACGGCCCGGGCGAGGAAGGTTTCCTCGGGGAGGGTATCCCCTCGGGAGCTTTGGCATTGGCGGCGTAGGACGATGCGGACGGTCCATACGCCGTCTCGGTTTTCCTCAGCCGTGAACCGGTCCCGCAGTATGTTGACGTCGCAGACGAGGCCTGCCTTCTTTTGGAGCTCGAAAGCCGTCATTTCGACCTCACCTTCGGGGGTTCGGACTCTCTTCCGTTCGGCCCATCGGGCCTCGAAGTCGCGGGCGATGTTCCGTGAGATGAGTTGGCGCTTTCGCAGGAAGTCAAACTGTTTGTCGAAGGCGTCGGACGTAGCGTCGAGCAGGAGCTGGGCGACGATGCCGGCGACGGCGGCGGCCTCTTTTTCTCGGGGGCGCTGGTATTCCCACCAGTCGATGGGGTTGGAGACGTAGGCTTCGCCTGCTTCGTTCACGCGGATGACGAAGTATTCCCGATGTTCTCGGATGTAGGCCCGGAACGTGGCCGTCACGTAGAAGAACAGGGCCGTCAGGGCGATGGCGTACAGGTTGGCAAAACGGGCCCTTCGCAGGGCTGACGTGTAGTTAGGGAGCACGGACCGCATGGTCGGACCTCCGCCCTTATTTATTGTCGAAAGTGGTCGCTGACCATTTTCGACAATGTAGGGGGGGCGGAGGGACCCATGCAGGCGAGGACCTTTGCTTACATGAGCGACCGGGGGCCCGTCCTTCTGGCGGGCCGGCAGGGGGAGCGTCTGCTTCTTCGGTTTGGGTCCCATGTCTTTGTAGCCGTGCCGGCGCCGCGGTTTTGTCCGCATCTTCCTCGGCCGCTTCTTCCGCCTGGGCCCGACGAGGTCGGGTATGCGTGTCTTCCGTGCGGGAATCGGCCGGAGTTTCGGGAGGAGGTTCGAACATGAAGGCGGTTCTTGCTTCGGCTGGGACGTACTGGAATTTCCATCTTTGGAATACGGCCCTTCGGACGATGGCCGATTGGGCGGACCGGGCCGGGAGCGTCGCCGTCCGGGCGGTGACCCTTCCGGGGGATGTCCTGGCGGCGGCGGTCGCGGCCGGTGCGGGTGTTCGTCTGGAGTCGGAGCGGGGGGGTGGCTCCCTCGGTGTGGGGGCGGCCGCTGACATCCTCATCGCTTATAGCATGGGCCGCACGTCGGACGTCGCGCTGGGCCGGTGAGGGGGGTTCGGATGCGGACGTGGACGCTGGTCCGTTCGGTTCCGCCTCCGCCGCCTTCGCCGCCGGAGTATGAGCCGGGCGTCGTCTTCTGGCGGGGCCGGGTCGTCCGGGTCCGACGGGGGCCGGACGGTTCTATGTGGGCTCTTTGCGAGTACGCGCCGCGGCGGCGCATTTACGTCCGGGTGCCGGCCTCGGCGGAGGTCCGGGAGGGCGTGACGGTTCGATTTGAGGGGCGGCTGGAGGTTTCACCGGACGGTCGTTTTTATCACATCGTCGCCGTCATTTGGGAGGAGGCCGATGATGCGCACGTATGTGACGCACAAGCGTTTCCTGGAGCGTCTCGAGGAGCGCTTGCGGAAAAGCGGGGTGGAATGCCGACTGGCCAGCGTCGTCTTGGAGCGGGTCGGGGGTCAGATGGTGCGCATGGGTCTTTTGACTCCTGACATGACCTCGCCGGTCGGGTGGGCCCGGCTTCGCCGGGGCGACGACGGCTGCTATGTGGGTGTCCTGAGTGGGTACGGCTTTCGTGTTCCTATCCGGGTCGATGGGGGGTACCTCGGGGAACTTCTGCGATGTGGGTTGCCAGGTGGGTCACGTGAGTGAGACGGTTCGTGAGGCTTGGCGGGTTGCGGTTCGGCGTGCCCTCCTGCGGGCGGGTCTCGTCGTCTTAGGGGTCGGCCTGGTGGGGATGGCCCTGTGGCTTCTTGTGGTGCCCGGGGTTTCGGCGCGTCTGGCTTGGGCCGTCTGTGGGTTGACCTTACGGCCCTCGGCGTGCCGGGCTCCCGTCGAGGCGGCCTGTGGGCGTTCGGGGGGAGGCGTTTGCGCGGAGGTCGCCCTGGACGTCCTGGGTCGGGCGGTGGGCTTTTGGGTCGGGACGGCGGTCGCCGGGTGGGCGGGCTGGCAGTTGTATCGTCGGCTGGCTCGTCGGCTGGCTCGTCGGCGGATGATGTCGGCCCTACGGCCGGCGCCGCCGCTGAGGACTCGGGACGCTGCCTTGGCCCATGAGCGGCTTTTTCGGGAGTACGGGATCCCGCTGCCGGCCGAGTGGTGGTCGGAGGCGGCGGCTTCGATTCTCGAGTACCTCGAGGCGCACCGGGAGGCTCGCGGGTCCAAGGTTTGCCACGATGCCCGTCCCGGGGGGCTCATGACGCATACGCTGTCGGCGCTGATTGCCGCTTGGCCCGCCGTGGGGGAATTGCCGGCGCATCTGCGTCGGGCGGCGGTGGTCTTGCTTTTGGCCCACGATGCCGGTCGGGTCGTTGCCCGTCGGGACGAGGAGCATGATCGGCTTTCGGCCATTCTCGCCTGGCGGGCCATGGCCGCCGACCCGGACCCGGAGCTCCGGCAGTCTGCCCCGGCGGTCGTCGCGACCCTTCTCTATCGCCGTTATGGTGCGCCGTACGCTCGGGAACTGGAGCCCGTCGTCACCCTCCTCCTGCGGGTCCTTCGTCGGGAGGGGGACGCCGTCGAGGTAGCCCGGTCTGTCGAAAGGGTCATGGGGTCAGGCGGGGTCCCCCGTCCGCCGGAGGGCTTTCGCATCGTGGAGTCCCCCGCGCAGGCTCCTCCGCAGGCTCCTCCGCAGGGGCTTCGTGTCGTTCCCGAAGCGGTTTCGGCCGTCGTTGCCGAGTCGGCCCGGGCGCGGCTGAAGTGCGTGGCCATTCTCTTGGGGCAACGGCTGTTTCTCTGCGTGCCGGATAAGATCTATCAGCCCCTTGTGGAGGCGGGCCGTCTGGACGTGGAGGCCCTCGCTCGGGAGGGCCTGTTGGCGACGGCCGAGGACATAGGTCGGGCCGCCGTCGAGGCGGGTGTCCCCTGCGAAGTCCTTGAGGTTCCCGCTGAGGGGCCTCGGCTTTCGGTTTACGTCGAGGGTTCAGTCCGGGGCTCATCCCGTACGATGAAGTCGTTCTTTGCCCGCGCACTCGTCTTTGCCGATCCTCAGCACCCGACGGTCCGGCAGGACGCCATCCTTGTCCTCCCTCGGCGTCTGGAGGTCATCCCGGAGTCGGGTGCCGATCCAGCCCGGAAGCGGCGGGACGAGCTCATCGAGCAGATGCGGGGCAAGAAGGCGAAGGAGGCGATGGGTCATGCAGGCGTATGACAAGGTCATCCGGCGCATTCTGGCTCCTCAGGCCGAGACGCTCGTGGACGTCGTTGCGGCCATGGGGGGTCTTCCGCCGGGTCGGTACCTGGCGGTGACGTCGGTGGGTTCCTTCCTCGTCCGGGTCATGGCGTCTTCCTTCGAGCGGTTGGGTATTCTGGACGTCGTCTCGGCCTGCGGGCGCCTGGCTCCTGACCGGAGCATGCTCGTCCTGGGCGACGTCCGTGGCCAGTGGGCTGGGGCGGTCGTCGGGGGCCGGGACGGCGGTTGGGCCGTCTACCGGGGGCCGGTTCCGGCGGCAACGGACGAGGCCCGGGCGTTTCGTGTCTTTCTGGAGGTTCGACCGGCTGATATGAAGCCCTGACGGGAAGAAGTGGGGGGGGGCCATGCGGTCGTCCGGGCCCTGGGAGAGATGGGGAAGGCGGCCGCTGGGCCCACCCCGAAGCCTTGCGGGCCTTCCTCCGCGCCCTGACCGTTCCGAAAGCCCTGACAGTCCCGACCCCGACCCGAGAGTCCGGGCGGGGGCCGTCCGGGCTTTGGAGGCCACCCCCGAACTGGCCCGACGGTTGGACAAAGACCCCGCCGTCCGGACGGCTGCCCTGAAAGTCCTCCGAAAGCTTCCGGTGTCCCCTGAGACCGTTTCGGCCGTCCTGCGAGACTTCCGTCTGGGCCTTGGAACGACTTGGATAAGGGAGGGAGGCCGTGCAGGCATACTTCCCCGACCCATCCGTCCGCCAGGAGGCCGCGATTCGGCCGGAACGCCTCTGGGAGGATAAGGCTTGGGCCGTTCGCCGGGCCGCCGCCCGGGCATTGGGATGGATGGGGGAGGCGGCAGCTACCCCCGAAGTCATCGGGGCCCTGCTCCAACGACTCCGAGAGGATGAGGTCTGGTGGGTTCGCCGGGAGGCCGCCGAGGCCCTGGGATGGATGGGGACAGCGGCCGCCACCCCCGAAGTCATCGGGGCCCTCCTGGAGCGACTCCAGGAGGATGAGAACAAGTGGGTTCGCCGGGAGGCCGCCTGGGCCCTGGGATGGATGGGGGCGGCGGCAGCAACACCCGAAGTCCTCGGGGTTTTGGTCCAGTGCCTCCGAGAGGATAAGGATAGGGACGTCCGCTCTGAGGCCGCCCGGGCCCTGGGACGGATGGGGGAGGCGGCCGCTACCCCCGAAGTCCTCGAGGCTTTGGTCCAAGCCCTCCGGGGGGATAAGTTCCCGTCCGTTTGCAAGGCCGCCGCCGAGGCCCTGGGGGATATGGGGACGGCGGCAGCTACACCGGAAGTTCTCCAGGCCCTGGCCGAATGTCTCCGGAAGGACGAGGCTCCGGACGTTCGTGAAGCCGCCGCCGGGACCCTGAGACGGATGGGGGAGGCGGCCGCTACGCCCGAAGTCAT
>DAOTYJ010000066.1:0-2572 GCA_034434875.1 Dehalococcoidia bacterium
GTCGAGGGCCTCGATGAGGTCAGGCTCCAGCCGAACGTGCACCAGTACGCCCTTCATGTACTTACTCCTCGTAGCAATCAGTTGTATCATAGCAGATATCAATGCCGGGGTGCAAAGTCGCACATTCGAACCAGAGGCCGTCCTGTCAGGGCGCTCGGCCGGCAGCCCGAAGGGCTGCTCTGCCGGGCCTCCCCGGGAAACCTGAGGGATTTTAATATCGCCGGCCCGGCCAAAGGACCGGAACCGGCAGGGCGAAGGGCGCCGCAACCTCGGCGACGTCTTCGCCGTCCACGGATAGCACCACCCGGCGGCGCCCGGGCGCCGCAACCCATAAGGGGTACGGGTCGGCCGAAAGGGCTTCGGCCAGGCGGAGAACCACCGGGGCGGGGGCCGGCGCAGGTCCCCGTCCGGGACCGGGCAGATACGCCGCCGAAAGTCCCGCCCGCCGGACGAGCCGCCCGAAAGAAAGGCCGGCCCCCGCAGCTCCTTAAGTAGAAAGGGGGCAAGAGCAGTGGCCGCCGGTACCGCCGGCGGGGGCGGATGAACACGTCGACGACCGGGCGGGTCGGGGCCGATACGGCTTTTAACCTTGTCCACGGTGCAAATAAAGCGGGGTCCCGGTTAGGGGCGGGCTCAGAACCCGTAGACCGGTTCCCGGCGTCCCGGCGAAGCGACGGTCGACGCGTGTACACGCGCCGACGGAGCGGTCCGGCCCAGGCGGATCAGGCTTTCACCTTTACGGACCCGGGCCTCCCCGGAACTTCGGCCCTCGCCTGGCCCCAGGATAGGGGCCGCCCTGGTCTGTACGGCGGCCCCATGGGGCTCGCCGTCCGGACGGGCCACTTCGTCCCCGGGGGGCGCCCGGGCCCACTCCCCTCCCCGGATAACCGGCGGCCATCAGCGCTCAAGCTTACGTACTTCCGGTTAAACCTGGAGTTTATCAACCAGTCGGCCGTCATCCGGTTCAGGGGCGGCCGGTCTGTTTGAGGGGGCCATGGGTGGTCAAACCGTTGTAAAGCGGGTGAGCCGCATATGGTCGCGGCCTGGACAACGGCTTTCGCAATACTCTGGAGGCTACGCAGCAGGCTAAACTCCCCCAACCGTGAAGGGAGCTGTGAGGCCCCTGGCTTCCCGCGGGCCCGCTCAAGGCTGAGGCGGCTCCGGCTATGGGCCCGGGTCAGCCCAGGCCACGGCCCGGCGAGGGTTCGCAACGCCGGCTACCCGATACGCCGGGCGTCCCGCGGGCTCGGAGTCACGTCCCGGATGCGCCCGGGTAATATTCCCCGCCCGCAGGCTTTGGACCAATCCTGGACCAAAACATCCGAGACGAATGGGTCTGGTGGAAACTGTGGCACAATATGTTGTGGTCCAACAACAAATATGATACTAGATATTGTGGTTACCCGGCCATTTTCCCGACTCTTAATCAGCGGGTTGGGGGGTCGAGTCCCTCGCAACCCACTAAATATCGGGCCTGAGAGCCCTAAGACCACAATATATAGTAGCCGGACAAGCCAATTCAGCTTGTCCGGCCGCATTTGGGGGGTAATAAGGGGGTAATCTTTTGCTCAGGCGCTGGTCACGGTCCGGTTGAGCCTCTCGCCCGCCTCGGTCTGCAGGTCCGGCAGCACGTGAGAATACGTCTGCAGCGTAAGGCTTATCTGGCTGTGCCCCAGCCTTTCCTGGACCACCCGGGGGTTTTCACCCGCCGTCAAAAGCATGGTCGCGTGGCTGTGGCGCAGATCGTGGAACCTGATGGGCGGCAGGCCGGCCCTTTTCAGCACCGATTCCAGGGCCCGGGTCACGCTCCGGGGCAAATCGGCCGGCCGGTGGCCGTGGCAAATACCAGCCCGGCGCCTTCGGCGGCCCAGTCGGCCTCGGCCTTGAGCCGGGCCTCCAGCTGGGCGACCCGGTGCTCCTTAAGGACCGAAAGGGCCAGGGGCAGCAGGATGACCTTGCGCCGGCCGGCCGCAGATTTGGGCTCGCCCTCTACCCACTCGCCCCGGACCCGGTAAACGCTCCGCCGGACGTAAACCACCCCGGCCTCGAAGTCCACATCCTCCCACTTCAGGCCCAGTAGCTCCCCCAGGCGCATCGCGGTGGCTAAGGCCAGGACAAAAAGCGGGTAGTAATCGTACTCCCGGGCCGCTTCCAGGAACCGGCGGGCCTCTTCGGGTGAGAGGGCCCGGAGGGCCTCCGGCCGGGGCGCCGCCCTGGAAGGTTTCACCCGCTCGGCCGGGTTGGTCGCAAGCAGGGCCCACCGCAACCGCTTTCAGGAGAGGGGCGAGCGGCGGCCGTAAATCGCGGTTTGCGGACCTGGGAAGGCGGTTAAAACAGCCGGCTGAACATCCGGGAAGCGCCCCCTGTCCCGAATGTTTCGAATTTACACACCGGGATTCGGCTGCCACGGCCGGGAGGTTCTGCGCCGGCTCCGGGCCGGGGGCAACTGGGTCCCCGTCATCCTGCTCACCCGGGTGGGGAGCCCCGCCGAGCGGGCCATAAGTCTGGAAGAGGGAGCCGACGACTACGTCAACAAGCCCTTTGACCCGGCCGAGTTACTCGCCCGCATCCG
>DAOTYJ010000067.1:0-5706 GCA_034434875.1 Dehalococcoidia bacterium
CCTCGAGCTCTTCGGCGGGGCGGTTCAGGCCGACGAGGCTCAGCCGGAGCCGCTCGGTTCGGAAAAGCTCCTGCGCCACCCGGAGGATGTCGTCGGCGGTCACCGCCTCGATCCGTTCCAGCCGTTCCTGGGGGGTCATGACCTGCCCCAGGACCGTCTCCTGCAGGCCGTAGTAGGCCGACAGGTTCTCCGAGCGTTCCAGCTGGAACATCAGGGTCACCTTCTGCCGCTCCTTCCCCCGGGCCAGCTCGTCGGCCGGGACCGGCTCCTGCCGAAGGCGGTCCAGCTCCCCAAGGATCGTGGTAAGGGCCAGGTCAAACCGGCCGGGGTCGAGGCCGGCGTAAATGACCAGCTGGCCGGTGTCCTTGTGCCCGGCCACGTACGAATGGACCGAATACGCCAGCCCCAGCCGCTCCCGAACGTTTAAAAAGAGCCGGGAGCTCATCCCCTCCCCCAGAATCGAGTTCATAACCATCGCCGCAAACCGGTCCGGGTGCCAGAGGGAATAGGCCCGAACCCCAAGGTTGATGTGAACCTGGTTCGTCGGCTTATCCCCCACCGCAACCCGGGGCCCGCCTTCGGCCGCCTTAAGCTCCGGCTCGGGCCGCTCCGGCCCGGGGGACCACTCCCCCAGGTACGACCGGGCCAGCTCCACCAGCTGGTCGGCGTTGAGCCGCCCGGCACCGACCAGAACCGCCCGCTGGGGCCGGTAGTGAAAGTCCAAGAACCCCACCATATCCTCCTGCCGAACCCCGGCCACCGTCTCCCGGAAGCCGATGATGGGGCGGCCCAGGGGGTCGTCGGGGAAAAGGAGCCGCTGAAAGAGCAGCGAAACGTAGGTTTCCGGCTGGTCCTCATAGCGGCTTATCTCCTGCTGGATGACCCCCCTCTCCCGCTCCAGCTCCGCCGGGTCCAGCAGGGGGTTCAAAACCAGGTCCGAAACGACGTCGACGGCCGTCTCCAGGTGCTCCGGGGTAACCTTGGCGTAAAAGTTGGTGTATTCAAAGCCGGTGGCGGCGTTGAGCTGCCCCCCGATGCCCTCAATGGCCTCGCTGATCTGCCGGGCCGTCGGCCGCTTTTTCGTCCCTTTGAACACCATATGCTCCAGGAAGTGGGAGATGCCCGCCAGGTTATCCGGCTCGTAGCGGCTCCCCACCGCCACAAAGAGTCGGACGGCCACCGACAGGGCCCCAGGCTGTTCGGCCGCAATGACCCGCAACCCGTTGTCCAGCTGGAATCGGCTGAACTTCCAGTCCTGCATGCCTGAATTATTTTATATTTTAATCAAATTCCAGCCGTTTGTGCCGCATTATGATGCTCTCCAGGAGCCCCAGGGACATCAGGGTCGTAAGGAGGGAGCTCCCGCCGTAGCTTATGAGGGGGAGGGGGATGCCCGTCACGGGCAGGAGGCGGCTGTTGGCCCCGATATTGATAAAGGCCTGCACGAAGATCTGGACCACGATGCCGGTGGCCACCAGCCGGCCGAAATCGTCGGGGGCGAGCATCCCGGCCCGAATCCCGCGGAAGAGGAGGAGGATAAAGAGGCCGAAAAGCACCATCGCTCCCACAAACCCGAGCTCCTCCCCGATGACGCTGAAGATGAAATCGGTGTACTGGACCCGCAGAAAATTAAGCTGGGTCTGGGTGCCCTGCCCGAGGCCCCGGCCGAGGAGCCCCCCGGACCCGACGCTTATCTCCGACTGGCGCACGTTGTACCCGGCCCCCAGCGGGTCCAGCATCGGGTTGAAAAAGACCATAAGCCGCTCCTTCATGTAGTCCCGGAGCAGGTACCGAAAGGCCAGCGGCGCCGCCGCAATCCCCAGCACCCCCAGCCCCAGCAGATACCGGAGGCGGACGCCGGCCATCAGGGCCATCCCGGCCCAGACGGCCCCGAGGACCAGGTCAGTTCCCAGGTCGGGCTGGGCGTAGACCAGGGCCAAAAAGGGCAAGGCGGCCCCAAGGCTTAACCCAAAGACCCGAAAGCTTTTTATCCGGTCCTGATGGACGGTGAAAATTTTGGCCAGGGTAAGGATGAGGGTGAGCTTGGCCAGCTCCGAGGGCTGGACGGGGACCGGCCCGAAGTTTATCCAGCGGCGGGCGCCATACGTGGCGTCCCCCACCAGGAGCACCAGCGCCAGCAGAGCAATGGTGACGGCGTAGAAGGTTTCGGCCAGGTGGCCGAAAAGCCGGTAGTCCACAAAGCACGCCAGGAAAAAGAGGCCCAGGCCGGCCAGCCCGAAAAGGAGCTGGCGGGCGACGGGGGATTCGAGGGGGTCGTCGGGGGTGTTGCCGCTGGCGGCCGCGCTCCAGATCATCACCAGCCCGTAGGCCAGGAGCCCGACGGCCGCGGCCAGAAGCCAGGGGTCAAACCGGCGCAGAAGCCTTAAGTCCATCTAGCCCCGCTTTCGGCCGAAGTAAAACTCGAAGATCTGGCGGGCGGCCGGGGCGGCCGTAAAGGACCCGCCCTGGCTCAGCTCGTGGAAGACGGTTACGACGATTTCCGGGTCATCGTAGGGGGCAAAGCCGGTAAACCAGCCGTGGTAGCGCCGGGCATTGATGGGCCCCCATTCGGCCGTCCCGGTTTTTCCGGCCACCGCCACCCCCGGGATATTTACCACCGTGACGATGCCGCTGGTCACCCCGTCCCGCATTCCGGCCCGGATGAGCTCCAAATATTCGGGCCGGACGCCCACCTCCCGCCGCACCACCGGCTCCAACCGCCAGACGGTGCGGCCCTCGGCGTCTTTAATCTCCCGCACCAGCTGCGGCTTAAGCAGCTTGCCCCCGTTGGCCACGGCCGCGGTGGCCATGGCCAGCTGGAGGGGGGTAACCGTAACCTCCCCCTGACCGATGCCGGCATTGTAAACATCGCCCAGGTAAGCCGGCTCTCCCCTCACCCGGCGATACCAGTCATTGCTGGGAACCGTCCCCTCCACCTCGCCGGGCAAATCGATGCCCGCCTTCTCCCCGAAGCCGAACCGGTGGGCGTATTCGGCCAGCCGGTCGATCCCCAGGCCCCGGACCCGCTGGTCGGGACAGCCGCCGGCAACGCAGCCGAAGTAAACGTTGGAGGACATGGCCAGGGCCCGCCTGAAATTGAGGGCGCCCAGGGCCGCCCAGTCCCGGAAGATGAAGGGGACCGCCGGATTCACCTCGTTTTGAATTCGAATATAGCCCGGGCTGTAAATTACCGTGCCGGCGGTTACGATCCCTTCCTGCAGGCCGGCGGCGCCGGTGACCAGCTTGAAGGTGCTGCCCGGGGCCCAGGCGCCCCCGATGGCGGCGTTAACCAGGGGCCGGCGGGGGTCCTCAAGGAGCTGCTCCCACTCCCGGGTCCCGATCCCCGTCGAAAAGAGGTTGTTGTCGTAGTCGGGGATGGCCACCATCGCCAGGATTTCCCCGGTCTTCGGATTCACCACCACCGCCGCGGCGTGGTCCGAACGGCCCATGGTCGCCTTAAGGGCCTGGTAAACCACCCGCTGAAGCTCCAGGTCGATGCTCAGCACCAGGTTGTTGCCGGGCACCGGGTCCTCCCGCTGAAGAACCTCCACCTTGCGGCCGCTGGCATCCACCACCACCTCCTCCCGCCCCGGCCTGCCCCGAAGCGCCCGCTCGTAGCTGGCCTCAATGCCCTGCTTGCCCAGCTGGTCGTTCAGATGGTAGCCCTGCGGCCGGAGTTCGGCGTACTCCTCGGCGTCGATGCGGCCGATAAACCCAAGGATGTGGGCCATCAAGGGACCTTCCAGGTACTGCCGGATGGCCCGAACCTGGACCTGGACCCCGGGCAGGCTTTCGTGATTTTCTTCGACGATAAACGCCGTCTTCTGGTCCACGTTGTCCTTTATCGCCACCGGACTGAAGGGGTCCTGACGCCGGCGCTCGTCGATTTTCTGGGAAATCTCGGCGGCCGGCATATTAAGAATCCGGGCCAGCCGGCGGACGACTTCGGGCTGGCGGTCCCGGGGCAGGTCGGCCGGCATCACCGCCACCGAAAAGCTGGGAATGTTGCGGACGAGGAGGTTGCCCCGGGCGTCGTAGATAACCCCCCGGGGTGCCGGGACGGGCACCAGCCGCAGCCGGTTGTTGTCGGCCAGCGTCCGGTAATAGTCGCCCATAACGACCTGAAGTTTCCAGAGCTGAACGGCCAGAACCAGAAAGCCGAGGATGATTATTCCCTGCAAGGCCCGGAATTTGAGCCGGGCCTGCCGGGCCGGGTTAACCGGGGCCGGCCGCTTCTCCGGCTTCCACCGGCGGTCGCGTCGTAAAAGGCCCAGCATCAGCGGTGGGCTGGAGTCGGGGCCGCCAGCCGCCGGACCAGCCAGACCCCCGGCAGGGCGAGCAGGCCGTTAAAGATGCCGTCGAGCAGAAGCCGGGCACCCAACGCCGGCTCGATATCCAGCCGCCAGCCGGCGGCGCTCAGCCCCACAAAGAAGATCAGGTCAAACAAGATGGCCGTCCCCAAGGCCAGGAAGACCACCACGACCGGGTTCTGGCGGTTGAGGGCCCCCTCCGGAATGGCGGCGGTAAGGCCGGCCGGAAGGTAGGCCAGAAACCAGAGGGGCCCGGGGGCGGCGCTCACGGCGGCCATCAGGGCGGCCCCAAACGTTCCCAGCAGCAGTCCCGCCACCGGGCCCCGAATCAGGGCCGCCGCCAGAATGGTCAGCAGGACCAGGTTGGGCCGGGCCCCCAGCAGGCCCACGCCACCCAGGACCGCAACCTGCGCCCAGGCAGCCAGGAGGATTCCCGGTAAAAGCCAAAGGACCCCCATACCCGTCAGTCCAGGCGGGGCGGGCGGAAGTTGGTAATTATGAGGACGTTCTCCAGCCGGCCGAGGGCAACCGCCGGCTCGATAAGGGCCTCCTGGAAGGGCTCCACGTCCAGCCGCCGGACCTGCGCCACCCGCCCGATGGCAAGGCCCTTGGGAAAGGTTTCGCCCAGGCCCGAAGTCACCACCTGGTCCCCCACCTGGAGGGGCTCCCCCTGGGCGATGTACCGCATGACCAGCCGCCCCTGACCCTGGCCGACCACCAGGCCCGTCACCTCCCGGGCGTCCGACCGCTGGATCCGGGCGGCCACGGCGCTGCTGGGGTCGGTCAGAAGGAGCACCCGGGCGGTGCCGGCCGAGACCCTGACCACCTTGCCGACCAGCCCGGCGGCCCCGACCACCACCATCCCGGGCTCAACCCCGTCCTGGGACCCTTTGTTGACGATTACGGCCTCAACGAAGGGGCCCGGCTCCCGGCCGATAACGTCGGCCAGGAGGAACTGAAAGTTGGGATTGCGCGGCCTGGCCCCGAGGAGCTCCCGGAGGCGCTGGTTCTCGGCCTCGACCTCCCGCAGTCGGGTAAGCTCGCCCCGGAGCCGGTCAAGTTCGGCCCGGAGCTGCTGGGTCTCCTCTTCCAGCTCCCGGAGCCGTCCCAGGCCGGAGAGGACGCCGGCGACCGGCCGAGCAAGGTCGCCGGCGGCGTCAGTTCCGGGCAGAATAGCATCCCAGAGCCGCCCCAAGGCCGCTCCATCAACCCGGCTGGCCCAGAACGGCTGGGTAACCCCGATAACCAGGGAGAAGAGGGCCGCCAGCAGGACAGCTCTCCCGGCCGGACGCTGCATTTTCACCCCCGGGTCTTTCAGGCGAACCGGAACGGCCGCGTCGTCTGAACCTCAACCAGGACCTTCCGCAGGCGGTCGAGGTCCTCAAGCACAACCCCG
>DAOTYJ010000068.1:0-1937 GCA_034434875.1 Dehalococcoidia bacterium
CCCCGGCCGATGGGGATCATGCTGTCGATGGCCTTGATGCCCGTCTGAACCGGGGTATTCACCGGCTGGCGGTAGACGACGCCGGGGGCGATCCGCTCCACCGGCCGGAACTTGGTGGCATTGATGGGACCCTTGCCGTCGATGGGCTGGCCCAGGGGGTTGACGACCCGGCCGATGAGGGCGTCCCCCACCGGGACCTCGATGACCCGGCCGGTGGACCGGACCAGGTCCCCCTCTTTGATGAGCTCGTAGTCGCCCAGGATGACGGCCCCGACGGTCTCCTCCTCCAGGTTCATGGCGAGGCCGAAGACCCCGTGGGGGAACTCCAGAAGCTCCATGGCCCGGGCCCCGCTCAGGCCGTGGATCCGGGCGATGCCGTCGCCCGCCTCGATAACGACCCCGACGTCGACGGCCGTTACCGGCGCCCCGAACCTCTCGATCTGCTGTTTAATTATCTGAGGAATCTCTTCCGGCCGAATCGCCATTGTCGGTCACCCCTCCGTGACGGTTTTTTCAGCCCCGAATTAAAGTCTCCCGCAGCCGCTCCAGGCGGGTCCGCACGCTGCCGTCGATAAGCTTATCCCCGATCCGGACGATGAGGCCCCCCAGGATGGAGGGGTCCACCCGGGTCCGCAGGATAACCCGCTTCCCGGTAAGCTCCGAAAGCTGGCGGATGATTACCGCCTTGTCGGCGTCTTCCAGGGGGACGGCGCTGGTCACCTCGGCCACCACGACCCCCCGGTACTCGTTGGCCAGCCGGCCGAACTCCTCGAAAATTTGCCTGAGAAGCCTGACCCGGCGCCGGCGGACCAGCAGGAGGACCAGGTTCCGGACCTCCGGCAGGAAGCCGGCCAGGGCTTGTTCGACAAACTCCCGCTTGGCCCCGAAGGGAATCTGGGGCGCGGCCAAAAAGGCCCCCGCCTCCGTCCCTTCGAGGAGGGCCACCAGCCGCTCCAGCTCGGCGGCCCAGCGGTCCACCTGGCCCCGCTCCCGGGCCACCTCGAAGGCGGCCTGGGCGTAGCGGCGGGCGGTCCGGCCCAGCCGTGCCGACGGCGTCATGACCCGCTCCTGGTGCGTTCGACTTCGGCCAGCACCTCTTCGATGAGCCGCCGGTGGTCGTCCCGGTCAAGGGCCCGGCCGATGACCCGTTCGGCGGCCAGCACCGTCAGGTCGGCGAATTCCCGCCGAAGCTGGGCGATGGCCGCATCCCGCTCCCGCTCGATCTCGGCCCGGGCCCGGGCCAGCAGCGCCTCGGCCTCGGCCAGGGCCTCCTGAAGCTTCTGCTGGCGGACCTGCTCGGCGGCCCGGTGGGCCTCGGCGATAATCTGCTGCCCCTCCCGCCGGGCCTGGTCGATGCGGGCCTGGAACTCCTGCTGGATCTGCTCGGCCTGGCGGCGGATGAGCTCCGCCTGCTCCATGCTCTGGCGGACCCGGGCGGCCCGCTCATCCAGCATCCGCAGGACCGGCTTGTAAAGGACGAGGCGTAGCAGGGCCAGCAGCAGGACGAAGTTTACGAGCTGGGCCAGCAGGCCGGGCAGGTTTATACCCAACGCCTCCAAAGGCCGCCTCCGCTAGCGGATAAGTTTTATGACAATGGCCACCACCAGGGCGTAGATGGCGATGGCCTCGGCGAAGGCGATGGCCAAAATCATGTTCGGCCGGATGGCCGGCTCGGCCTCGGGGTTCCGGCCCAGGGCCTCCATCGCCCGGCTTCCCAGCATGCCGATGCCGAGGGCAGGCCCGATGGCCCCGATGGCGATGGCTATGGCCGCCGCAAGCTGCTGAACTCCGAAGTCCGTCAAGGCTTTTATACCTCCTCTTTTCAAAGAGTTTTAGTGCCCGTGATGCTCCTCACTGTGGTGGGGCGTCACGGCCAGCTTAGCAAATACCAGGGTCAGCATGGCGAAAACGGCCGCCTGGATAAACCCGACGAAGAG
>DAOTYJ010000069.1:0-13490 GCA_034434875.1 Dehalococcoidia bacterium
CTGGGTTGCGTCTATGCCCTCGTTGCCCTGGGATTGACCCTTGTTTACCGGACCAGTGGAGTCCTGAATTTTGCCCAGGGCGGATTTGTAATGGCGGCGGGACTCGCTGCCGCCTGGACGTCCGGCCAGGCGGGTCTTCCGGCTATAGTGGCCATGCTGGCAGGGGTAGCCGCCGCCACGGCCGCCGGCCTGGTTCTGGCGGCGGTCATCATCCCCCTCTGGCGGAGGCGGGCGGCCGAGTTCGAGGTCATACTGGCGACCCTGCTTTTCCTTCTGGCCATTGAGAATCTGTGCTTAAACCTGCTGGGAAGCCAGCCCCGTTCGCTGCGGCCGCTTTACGAAGGGGCGATCCGTCTGCCGGGCGTCAATGTGCCCGTTCAGTACCTGGTGCTGTTTGCGGTTACACTCGCTCTCGCCTATCTCAGCCGATGGCTTCTTTACCACTCGGATACCGGCCTGGCGATGCGTGCGGTGGCCGAGAATCCGCTGGTGGCCCGAATCCTGGGGATCTGACCGGAGAAGGTTGGCGGGCTGGCGATTGTTGGAACTGCCCTTGTGGCCGGAGCGGGCGGCGTGCTCATTGCCCCGATCCAGTACTCGGCTTTCAATCTGGGGGTAGTTTACAGTGTTAAGGGGTTCACCGCCGCCATCCTCGGGGGTTTTGGGTCCGTCCACGGGGCGGTTGCCGGCGGGCTGGTGCTGGGGCTTCTGGAAGCCTTCGTTGCGCGCTATGTCTCGTCGGTCTACCTCGACACCATCGTACTGCTGGCTTTGCTGATTAGTCTCGTACTCAGGGCGAGAACCCTGCAAGGTTCCGAGCTGAAATGAGAGGGGGACACCGACTGTGAGCTGGCGCGTCGGCGTAGACATTGGGGGAACATTCACCGACTTTTACCTGCTGGACACCACCACAGGCCAGGTCCGCATCCACAAGACGCTCACCACACCGGCGGCCCCCGAACAGGCGGTGGTGGAGGGCCTGGCGCGGCTGCTCGCGGCTTTGGAGGTTGCGGCGTCGGCCGTAGGGTTACTGGCTCACGGAACCACCCTGGCGACGAATGCTTTGATGGAAGGGCGTGGGGCCCGGGTGGGCGTGGTCACAACCGCGGGTTTCCGGGACGTCCTGATAATGGGCCGCCAGCACCGGTACGACATGCAGGACCTGCTCATCGACCTGCCGCGTCCTCCAGTTCGACGGGCGGACATCGTCGAAGTGCCGGAGCGGGTGGACGCCTCCGGCCGGATTTTGCGGTCGCTTGAGCCGGATGCGGTCCGAAAAGCGGCCCGGGATCTGCTGGGGCGCGGCATTGCCAGCCTGGCAGTATGTTTTCTCCACAGTTATAAACAGCCGGCGCACGAACGGCAGGCGGCTTCAGTCCTGCGGGGGGAACTGGGTTTACCCTACGTGTCCGTATCCCACGAGGTGGCCCCGGTGATTCGGGAGTACGAACGGTTTACGACCACGGTTATAAACGCGTATGTTCAGCCGCTAATAGACCGTTACCTGACACTGCTGGGCGAGCAGGTCCGGGCCCTGGGGATCACTGTCCCACTGACCATCATGCTAAACAACGGGGGCCTGGCCCTCGCCGATGACGTCAGGTTGTACCCCGTCTGTCTGCTCGAATCCGGACCGGCCGCTGGGGTGATGGCGGCGGCCAGCCTGGCTTCCGTGCTTGGTGAAAGGGCCGTTTTGAGTTTCGACATGGGGGGAACCACCGCCAAGGGTGCCATCATCCTTGACGGAGCGGCACCTGTGACCCCGGACCTTGAAGTGGCCCGACTGGAACGGTTCAAGCCTGGCAGCGGCTTGCCCATTGCCGTCCCCGCGATTGAGCTGGTGGAAGTCGGGGCCGGCGGCGGAAGCATCGCCTTCGCCGATGCGGTTGGGCGATTGAGGGTCGGCCCGGCCAGCGCCGGCGCCGACCCCGGCCCAGCCTGCTACGGCCGGGGTGGCAGTGAGCCGACGGTCACCGATGCCGACCTGTTGCTGGGATACCTGAACCCCGGGCTGTTTGCCGCCGGCCAGTTTGAGCTGGACGCTGCCGCTGCAGAGCGGGCGGTGGCAAGCCTGGCCCAGCAGCTTGGTTTGGCGGTCGAGTCGGCCGCCTGGGGCATTTATACGGTCGTTAACCAGAACATGGCCCAGGCCTTTCGCATTCACGCCCTGGAACGCGGCGTGGATATCCGGCGTTGTACCATGGTCGCCTTCGGCGGTGCCGGGCCGGTCCATGCTACCGGCCTGGCCGAGGCCCTGGGAATCAAACGGGTAGTGGTTCCTAGGACGGGCAGCGTATTTTCGGCCCAGGGTCTGGTGGAAACGCCGCCCTCCTTCGAGCAGGTGCGAACCTTCATGGTTCGCCTGGATCGGGCCGACTGGGGCGCCGTCCGGCAGGCTTTTGCGGAACTGGAGGGAGAGTGTAAAGCCAGGGTGAGGCGGGCCAGCATTGGTGAGGGTCCCCCAAAGGTGAGCCGCGCCGTGGAAATGCGCTATGCCGGTCAGCAGCGGCAGGTGCTGGTCTGGCTTCCCGAGGACGGCGGGCTGAGCCCGGACAGACTCGCCGCCGAATTCGCCCGGGCCTACCGGGCCCGCTACGCCCAGGAGCTACCCGGTGTTCCGGTCGAAATCGTAAGCCTCTGGGTCAGGGTCTCGGCCGGGGATGGTACGTCCGGCAGGCCTCAGCTCTTCCCCCTCAGGCGGGGTGCGTACCCGACCGTGGGCCGTCGGCGGCTATATCTCGGGGATGCCGGATGGGCTGAAGCGCCGGCCTACCTGTGGGACAGCCTTGAGGCCGGGAGCAAGATCCGGGGCCCGGCCTGTATCGACGATGAAACGACCGCCGTCGTCTTAAGGCCGGGTTGGACCTGCGCGGTACGCCATGACCGCACCCTGGTGCTGGAACGCGATTGAGCTCGGCCGACGGAGGTGACACCCGTGAAATTGGACCCGGTGACTTTCAGCGTCGTTTGGGACCGTCTTATCGGCACATGCAACGAGCTGGTGACAGCGCTGCTGAACACGTCCTTTAGCCCGGTCGTTCGGGAAGCCGGCGACTTGGCTGCTGCCCTATTCGACCCCCAGGGCTGGATGCTCTGTCAGCCCATTACGGGTACGCCCGGGCACATAAATCCCCTGTCGGCGGGCGTAAAGAACCTGCTCAGGGAGTTTCCACCAGGGGCTCTTGAGCCCGGCGATGTGCTGATCACCAATGACCCGTGGCTTACCACAGGTCAGCTGCTGGACGTTACCGTACTGGTCCCGGTTTTCCGGGAAAAGAGGCTCATTGCTCATTTTGCCTGCACCTGCCACATGGTGGATATTGGCGGTTACGGACCGGGGGCAGGCGCTCACGACAACTTCGAAGAGGGCATCTTGATCCCCCCGATGTATTTGCGCCGTCGGGGAGAACCGGACCGAACTCTTCTGAAGATTTTGCTGGCCAATAACCGCAATCCGGAACATTTTATGGGGGACCTGGAGTCAATGGTGGGCAGCTGTTACGTGGCCGGGGAGAAGCTTCTGGAACTTCTGGATGAATATGGGCTGGAAAATATCGAAGGAGTCGGGCAGGAGATTCTGGCACGCTCCCGCGCCGCCCAGGAGGCCGCCCTTCGCCAAATACCCGCAGGAACCTACTACGGCGAGACCACCTTCGATGGGTTCGATGCCCCTATGACGCTCAGGTGCGCGGTCACGCTCAAGGATGGGACCGCCTGGATTGACTTTGCGGGCTCATCGCCTGAAAGCCCGTACGGAATTAACGTGGTTCTTAACTACACCGCCGGCTACGCAACCTTTGCCATCCGGAGCATGACCGCCCCTGAGGTTCCAAACAACGACGGTAGCATGGCCCCGATCCGGGTGACCGCTCCCGAGGGTTGCATCGTGAACGCCCGGCGGCCGGCTCCCACCACCGGTCGGCATATGGTTGGCCAGTTCGTGGCCGACGCCGTCATCGACGCGCTGCGGGCGGTCGCTGGCCAGAACGTCGTTGCTGAAGGCGCCGGCGCGATCTGGACGGTGGAAATTCGCGGACGCCGTGAAGGTCGGCCCTACTCCCTGTTTATCACCGTTTCTGGGGGTATGGGCGCCCGGCCGGTCAAGGACGGACTCAGCGCCGTTTCGTTTCCGGCCAACATAGCCGGGGTCCCCGTGGAGGTTTGGGAAACGACGATACCGGTGCTTGTTCACCGCCGGGCACTGGTACCAGATTCGGGTGGACCAGGCCGACTTCGGGGCGGCCTGGGCCAGGTCGTCGAATTTAGCATGCCGGAGTTCGAGCGCTGGCTGGCTAACCTTCTTACGGACCGGGTCAGGTTTCCGGCCCGTGGGGCTTTGGGCGGCCTGCCCGGGGCCGGCGGGCGGGTTTCTACCCTTGACGACCAGCCCCTGCCGGCCAAGGGCCGGGTCCACATGGGCCGCGCCGACGGCATACGCCTGGTGACTCCCGGTGGGGGTGGATGGGGGCCGCCCTGGGAACGGGACCCGGAGCTGGTCGCTGAGGATGTGCGGGAAGGATTTGTCAGCCGCGAGGCGGCCCTGGAAGTCTACGGGGTGGCCCTCGATGCGGCAGGAAACGTGCTCTGGCCTGAGACGATTTCCCGACGAACGCGTTATGCAAACATGGGAAAGGAGGTTGCGAATGACGGTTAGGCGCTTTAACTGGCAAAAAGAGTCGCTCGAAAAGGAGATCAGACCTGGTGTGATCTCAATGGCAATTTTTGATGGGGAAAATGTAACGGTTGGTGTTACCCGTCTTGAGCCCGGTCACGAGCCCAAGCCTCAAAGCCATCCCCAGGAGCAGATCGCGGTAATCTTCGCGGGCACCATCGACTTTTACATTGGCGACGAGGTTGTCCGTCTCGGTCCCGGAGATATTGTTCATATACCGTCCAATGTGCGGCACTACGGCGTCGTTGTTGGCGACGAGCCGGTGATAAACCTTGACGTCTGGTATCCGAAGCGGATTCCGGGAAGCTGAAAACCTAGAAAGGAGGAGACAGGCGGCGATGCCCAAAAGAACGCTTAAACTGAGTTTAATAATGCTGGCGCTGGTGCTTGCGGCATGCGGCACCGGAGCACCCGCCCCCCCGCCGCGACGGAGCCCGTAAAGCTCGGGCTGGCCGTCGGCCTGACCGGGTATCTGGCCCAGCTGGACGGGCAGCTTACGGAGGGTGCGAAGCTTGCGGCCGACTTTCTAAACGGTCAGGGTGGAGTTCTGGGCCGGCGCGTGGAACTGGTTATCGTTGATATGGCCAGCGACCCCCAGCAGGGGGTCCAGGCCGTCCAGCGGCTCATAACTCGGGACCAGGTCGACGTGGTTATCGGCGGATTTAGCAGCGCCTCAACCGCCGCTTCGGCCCCGGTGGTGGCCGGCTACCGGAAGCCCATGCTGGTGGCCTCAATTTTGCCGTCGCCGCAACCGGAGTGGGTCTTCTCGACCATACCCCCGGCCGAGTTTGAAACGGGGGTGCGGGTCGACTACCTGAAATCCGTAGGGGTTAAGTCGGTGGGAATTCTCTACGACGCGACGCCTTATGCGGCCCTGCAGCTCGACATCGTGAAGGGCCAGCTGAGCCGCGCCGGAATCGAGCTGGTAGGCGCCGAAAAACACGCAACCGACGCAACAGACCTCCGACCCCAGCTGGCCAGCTTGCTCGACCGGAGGCCGGAAGCTTTGCTGAAGTTCGGGGCCGGGCCCACCAACATCGTTGCGGCCAAGGGCCTGAAGCAGCTTGGGGCCAGCCTGCCCCTGCTTATGAGCATTGACGACCTTGCCACCTACGCCCAGGCTTATGCCGAGTACCCGAAGATAATGTTTGCGGCGGCCCCGCCCCAGGTGTATAAGGAGCTGGACCGACCTGCCAAGGCTCTGCTGGATTTCATTGGGGTCTGGACCAAAGCTGGCAGGCAGGGTGACCCGGTCTACCCGGGTCGCGGCTGGGATGCGGTGTTCCTTGCGGTGAATGCTATCAAAAAAGCGGGTACGACGGAAGGGGACAAGGTGCGGGCAGCCTTCGAGGACATGGAGCCTTATGAGGGAACCAGTGCCGTTTATAAGTTTACCAAAGATAATCACTACGGGATAACTGAGAACCCGATGGTGCTGGCTAAGTTCGAAGGCAGCGCCGTCAAAATTGTCTTCAAGCCGCGGTAACCCCGTGCCGGCTATGAGTGGGACCCTGGTGGTGCGTGACTGCACCGTCGAATATGACGGCGTCGCCGTAGTCTACGGGCTGAATTTTGCAGTCGGGTCCGGAGAGTGTCTCGGCATCATCGGCCCTAACGGTGCGGGAAAGACCAGCCTGCTCAAAGCCATCGTTGGCCTTGTGGCCCACGGTGGTCAGGTGCTCATTGCCGGCCGGGATGTTACCGGACTCCCGCCCGAGGATCGGGTGCGGTTCGGGGTTGCACTGGTTCCCGAAGGTCGCGGGCTTCTGGGCTCGCTGACCGTAGCCGAAAACTTGCGTCTGGGACTCTACCCTCTTCCGCCCGGGGAGCGGGCGGCCAGGGAAGGCGAGATGCTGGAATATGTCTTCGGCCTGTTCCCGCGCTTGCGCGAGCGTTACCGCCAGCCGGCGCGGACGCTTAGCGGGGGTGAGCAGCAAATGCTAGCGGTGGGCCGGGCCCTGATGTCCCGGCCGCGTTTGCTTCTGCTTGATGAGCCAACTTTTGGGTTGGCACCCCACCTGGTACAGAGCCTGATCGGGGCGCTGGCCACGCTGAAGGCCCAGGGGTTAACCATGGTCATTGTGGAGCAGAAGCTCCCGCTTGTAAGTGCCCTTTGCGACCGGGTCATGGTAATGGCAGGGGGAAAGGTCGTACTGGCAGGCCGTCCTGAGGATTTTGCCGCGACGCAGCTGGAACAGGCGTACTTGTCCGGAGTGCAAGGTGGCCGGGATGCATCCGGGGGTCCGGATGGGAAGTCTCGACAGTGAGCAACCCTGAGGAAGTGGCTGGCCCTTGGAAGTTATCGCCGAAGGCGGCAAGCCGTTTTTAAGGCCCGACCCGGACGGTTTTCGGGCCTGGGTTGCGGAAAAAAAGCGGCGGGAGCTGGTCGATAAGCTTACCGATGAGGCTGATGCCGTCCGGCGGCTGGTTTCGGACGGGGATTACCTGGTCTACGACTGCAATTACCTGCAGCGGGGCCCGAACTCCCTGCTGCGGGAGGTGATCCGACAGCGCAAACGCAACCTCTGGGTCGGCGGCAAGTTCACCTGGGTGGACGCCGGGCTGCTGGTGGCGGGCGGCGTAGTCGGTCAGGTCGACGTCGGCTTTGTGGGGCCCTGGCGGGACCAGTGGCGGCGGGTGCGTGAAAGCGGCATTCCCTGCTATGAGTCGGGCAACCTGGGGATGACGGTGCGACTGCTCGCCGGGGCGATGGGTGTGCCTTTTTTGCCGGTGAGGTTTCTGGGCGGGACCGATTCGTTCTACCAGACGGGGGCCAAGGTGGTCCGGGACCCATTTACCGGGCAGGCGGTCACTTTAGTTCCGGCCTTAAATCCCGATGTGGCCTTAATCCACGCCCATCAGGCCGACCGTTACGGTAATGCCCGGGTATTCGGGACGGGGATCGCCCACCTGGAGTGCGCCCTGGCCTCGAAGAAGGTGATAATTTCGGCCGAGGAGACCATCGACCACGAGGATTTCCGGCGCAACCCGCAGCGGACGACGCTTCCATATTTTCTGGTGGATGCGGTGGTGCATGCGCCCTTTGGCGGTTATCCCGGGGAAGTCCAGGGCTACTACGGGGGGGATATCGACCATTTCAACGAGCTTATCGGGGCCTTAGAGGGCTACCGGATGGACGAATACTTAGAGAAGTGGGTCTTTAGCCTAGCTTCAGACCGGGAGATGCTGGAAAAGCGGGTGGGTCTGGCAAAGCTTTTGGAGCTCAAAAAGCGGGCAGAAATCCGGGAGGGTTACCGGTGACGACCAAGACTTACTCCAAGTCATTTTCCGAGGGGGAGTTTCTGGTCTGCTCGCTGGCCAAGCTTGTGGAGAACGGCCGCTTTTACTGGGTGGCCGGGGCCGGGAGCCCCCTCTATGCGGTGATCATCGCCCGCCGGCTCTATGCTCCCGAGGCCCACTATATAACCGAGGACGGGGTTATCGACCCGGAGCCGGCCATCCCCTTTGACCACCCGTTTATGGGGATGATGACTTCCCGCAGCGGCTACCGGGCGGTGGCCTGGTGGACGATGAACTGGGCGGCCTTTTTAGCGTCGCTGGGATATATGGACTACGGCATTTTGAACACGGTGCAGGTGGACCCGTACGGCAACGTCAACTCCACCCACCTGGGGGGCAACTACCGGGAGTTTGAGCGGCGGTTTGGTGGGCCCGGGGGGGCCGACGCCATTGCCGGACTTTGCCGGCGCTTGATTTTGGCCTTTCCCCACGAGAAGCGGCGGTTTGTTCCCCGGGTGGATTTTATAAGCTCGCCGGGTTACCTGGACGGGCCCGGGGCCCGGGAGCGGTGGGGGATGCCCAGGGATTCGGGGCCGTGGCGGGTGGTGACCACGAAGGCCACCTTTGACTTCGAGCCTGAAAGCCGTCGGATGCGGCTTATCGCCGTGGCCCCATGGGCGACCAAAGAAGAGGTTCTTTCGGAGATGGGGTTTGAGCCGCTGGTGGCCGAAAAGGTGCAAACAATGGAGCTTCCTACCGAGGAAGAACTCACCATCTTGCGGACCGAACTGGACGTCTGGGGGCTCACGCAGCAGGAGGGCAGGTGGATACAGTTTTAAGGTGAGTCCACGCCCCGTGCTATACAGTGGGTGTCCAGCAGAAATCGGTTTTCGGGACACGTGGCGGTTCGTAGCTTTGCAGCCCCAAAAGATCCCAGGTCGGTTGGCACCGACAGTACCCGATCCATCCCGCCTTTCCCTGAGCCAGTGCAAGGGGCCTTTGACGATGCTCACTTAGTCAGTATCGCCGCTCAAACTTGTCCGCATGGAAATTCTCAATAGGAATACAAGGGTCCAGGCGCTACTGGGGAGTATGCTTTCTCCATGTATCTGGTAACAAAAGGCCAGATAGCTTCCGTGCGAAACATCTGTGACTAAAGGCCACGTTTTACTTCTCGGGATCCGTTATGAATCATTTGATGTAACATCCGGATAAGCGCCTGGCCCGTCCTCGCAGGAACCCCATCCTCCGCCACAATCGGCTGGACGTGAACACCGTCTAACGCCCCCGCCCGAACGACGGCATCCAGTACCCGCCAGTGAGTATCCTCATCGACGAGGCTTTCCTGGCGCCCTGTGAGCATGCCGAGCACGGCTGCCAGCCCATATGCCCCCCAGTTTGATATAGCGGCAACCACCAGGATGTCGGTGGATGTTACCGTCACCACCCCTGCCCCGCACGGACAGAAGCATTTACGACCAGTCGGATGAAATTCCTTGACCCGGGCATGTATTCGGCCAAAGCCTATCTCATTCCCGCCATCTCTGATGCCGATGGTAAGAATACCCCGCGACACGGCTTCGTCAACAAAGTAGTGGGCGTAAGCGGTAACATCGTCGCCTTTTGCCGTGCCGACCACGATGTGGAATACACCTGTTCGTTAGAGCCGCATTTTTCTACGAATATCATCGCCCGCGGCCGGTATTTTTCGACCGTCTCGCTCACCCAGCCACGGGTGTTGGGGCCGTACGGAAACTGCAGAGCAAGGGCGCTGTTGCCAAGGGTCTGGGATCGCTGCTCATCGCCGCACACCACGCCGGCCGCCTCTATGGCCGCAACGACGGGTTCCAGGCAGTGGGGTTCGGCAATAACGACCGGCCGCGTCCCCAGGGCGATAATCATCGCCCGCGCAAGGACCCCAGCCCCGGGCGGACCGTCGGTCTCCCCCTTCGGCATGAACGGAGGAGTCCCCGCACCGGTAATAACCAGGACGGCATCCCCGGGCCGGATACGGTCCAGCAGTGAGCTGGCGGCAAGGTATGTCATCGGTCCGCCTAGATCCGCCCGGGTGGTGTCAAGAGGGATATGGTGCCGTTACGCTCGCGGTTTGTCGCCGAAGGTGGCCGGGCCGGCTGAGCCGGGCGCGGCTGAAGGTTGCACCGAAAGTTAAGGTCGCGTGCCGGTCTCAAAGTCTGAGGACATATATAGTACACTGGTAATGGAGTCGCTTTGGATCCCACATTGACTGTGTCCCATCCGGGAACAGATAGCTGTGCGTATCGGCGACCCAGTTGCCGTCTGATGACCAGAACCGGACCATCTCCGAACGGGTCCCTGGGGGTCTGCCGCGCAGGTCCTTGAGTGGCCGGCTTTCGATCACTTCCTGTCGGAGCTGGGCCAGCATGGGCAGAACGTATGTGTTGAAGAGCTGACGCAGATGCTCGGCAGTGGTAAACTGAATGGGTCCGGGATACGGACCGGGAGGGTTAGCTGTCATGCGTCAGAACCTTATCCAGGTGCTTTCAGAGTTCATCGAGGGCAAGGTCGGAACCGAAAAACTCCACGGGTGGGTTATTGCCAACATCATGCGTGCCGCAAAAGAGGATGACCCGGAGGCAAGGGAGGCCTTCCGGCAACTGGATATTCTTCTTTTCCGCCGTTTGACCCGCGAAGCAAGCGATGAAGAAATCTGGCTGGCCGCCGATACGTGGCTGCGGCGGCTCAGGACTGCTCTGATAGACACCGGCGCAGGCGTCAAAACGGGCTCGGAGGCCTTAACGGCCAGCCGCGCCTGGGCAGACCGAGGGACTGTGAGTACATTCCGCCACGTCTTCAGCATGGCCCGACACTAGGGCGCGGGCATTCTCGCGGGGAGATATCTGACTTCCAGAGGGACCGCCGCCACCCGTTGGTCCCGCAGATACACTTCGAACCACCACTGCCCGGGCTGGTCCAGGTTGAGGTGAAGGTTAGCTACCAGGTCGACAAATTTAGCGTCACCCTCCTCAAAGTAAAGCGTGAGCTGGCCCAGCTCGGAGCTTTCACCTGAGGGCCGCACCAACCGGACGGTCACTCTGGATGGGCCGGCTGCTTTGCCTGAACGGAACCTGACATAGAGGGCAAGGTTGAGCGTAAGTGGGGGCATCTGCGACGGGGGTTCAGGGCCCAGAACCTGCTGGAAGACCCGGTCGATCACCCGGACCAGTGTTTTAACCCCATCTTTCTCTTCGAGTACCTTCTCGCAGAGCAGGGCAGCAACCAGGTACGGGCCGCCCGGAAAAGGTGTGGGTACTTCCATTTTTGGTGTGACCTCCAGGCTATTCTCTAAGAGTCTGAGGGATTGTACACAACGGGGTCTGCCCCGCAGGTGGTGGGAGTCGACTGCAGGGCAGGCGCAGCCGGGCCTCTAGACCGCCGCCGGAGGCGACCGGCCCGGCGGCTCGGGCACGGCTGGTCGTCAGCCCCCGTCTGTCTCATAGATGTTGGAAATTTAAGCTCCTGGGCTGCCCCAATGGCCGTCGGTCAAGGTCGGTCCGGGCCCGCAGCCTGCCCGGCCCAGTCACGGTCCTGCCGCGGCGGGGAAATCCGGCAAGGCAAAGGCAGGGCTTTCCAGTTTTCATGGCTTTTGGCGGATCAGCAGGCTTAGACCCCGGTCAGGTCGGGCACTTAATGCCCGGAATCCGTCGACTACGAACCGGTAACCCAGGGTTCTTAGCAGGTTAAGGGCCTGCCCCGGTCCTATCTTTCGTCATGGCATCCGCCGCAGCCTCCGTCTTATCAAGCGCCTGCGGCGCTGCTACAACTTGACCGAGGACCAACCCGACCCTGTGGCCGAAGGCCGCAACTACCATAAGGGGCACCTCACAACCCCGCTTGCTACCCCGCCGGCTGATTCGCTCCGCAGCGCCGAAAGGCGCGCGGCCAAAGGCCGCTGCCGTCAGCCAACCGTTAAACGCCTCGAGCAACAAAGGCAAATCTAAACGGCAAAGGAGAGTCCGGGGCGCAGAGCGCCCGGGCGGGTATCCGGTTGCGGTGAAACGACAGGTACCGGGTAAGCCAATCGGAGAGCCACATGCCCCGTAGCGAAGCTTGACCGTTAATGGCGGTAGCAAAGACCGCCGTGCCTGCCCCTGGGGTCCGGAATCCCGGCCAGAACATCGAGCAAGCTCTGCTGCATGGCGCCACCTCCTCAAGGCCTTCCACCCAAGAATAGCCTAAGTCCCAGTGCATTGGATTTTGAGTTCGGGTTCTTCAAGCAAGCACAGCACCTGAGTGACGGCTGCCCTCAACTCGACCACGGTAGGAAAACTAGACATAAATCGCCAAGCGATTTATGTCTAGTTTGGGCATCAAGAACCCCTTTTATCCGCCGCCAGATGCGGGCTGTACCGGGGCAGGTGTCCGTTCCCACTCGGCTGTCCGGGCTCTAAGCCTGCCGGACCGGTGAAACAACGCATTGTCCAGGAACAACACCACCGGCTTGCCGCCCCACTCAGCCTGCAGTCCGGCACGGCCCCCCAAGGAGACCGAATCTGACCCGGTGGCTGCCCTCAGGCTCCCACTCCAGATGCCCAATGACGTTTATCCGGCCGGACTTGCCCCAGGCCCTGGGCACACACCTTACACCGGATTTTCCCCTGGCTGTCCAGCCGCCCAAAGCCGAGCGCCTCCGGCGCTGGCGCCTTCGGCCGCCCCCTTGTTACCCGGTTCCCTTCAGACCGGAACATTTCAACCTCTTCCGGGGCAGGCTTGCCGGTCCGTTTGTAAACGTAGCCGAGCTGCGGTCGAACGGTCAACCCTGACGCCAAGCTTTTCGAAAACCGCTTCACCAAGCTGCTGAGCAGTCCAGGTCCGATCCTGGGCTAACGTGCACAGCACGTTATGTCAGAAACCCTTCGACCGGGGCTGCGCCAGCCGCGGCCCCCTTCGGGGGCGCCGCCGAAGGCGGCTCGGCGCCCGCTAAGCGGGCCGCCGTCGGCCAGACCCTCGAACTTGCGCTCAAGCCAGCGCCTTAAATCGAGCACGACCGTAGTCCGGTCCCTGCCCACAAACTCGGGCGGCCCCCTTCGGGGGGGCAGTCCAGCCCAGCGGCCCTGAGCCGGACCTGGGGGTGGGCCGGGGGGCTTTTTTCCAGTTCCAGTAATCTGGCATCCTCTTCAGGGGTCGGCGCACTCATGTCGAGAGTATAGCACACAGGAACTTAAGTTCCAGCGGGAAGGATCAGGCCGGGGTGGAGCTGGCCCGCCGGCTTTTGGGGGCCGATTTCCGGGTGGTAGGGATCAGCGCCCGGCCGGCCCCCGAGGCGGCCCGGGAAGTGGCCCGCACCGCCAACGAGGCGGCCGAAAGGCTGGGGGTCGACGTTAGGGTGGATGAGGCCTATGTATTCGGCCCCGGGTTACGGGGAGCTTTCGGCCGGGGCGGTCGAGGCGATAACTTTGGCGGCCCGAACCGAAGGGGTGATTCTGGACCCGGTCTACACCGGGAAGGCGATGGCCGGGCTCATCGACCACATCCGCCGGGGCCGGCTGGGACCGTCGGATACGGTCTGCTTTATCCACACCGGGGGCGTACCCGCCCT
>DAOTYJ010000070.1:0-22915 GCA_034434875.1 Dehalococcoidia bacterium
GTTTGTGGGGTCCATGACGATAACGGGGCCGTCGGGTTCGCAGCTGGTGGCCATAGCCAACCAGATTACCCAGCCCCAGCAGCCCGGGGACACCTCCGCCGTCTACAACGCCTTTACCCGGTAACGGCAAGGGAAGCGGGGCCCGGCTTTGAGGTCGGGCCCCCTCCCCGGGCGGGCCGGGGCCTAAAAGCCCGCAGGGATTTTTCTGCTGGGAAGCATAAGCCCGGAGGATCGGCTGCCGAGCCGGCTCGGGGCGGGGGAGTTCGGCCCCCAATTCCTTCAGAAGCCCCTCCGGTAAAGGTTTTGCTTTGTCGGCGCTTGTATTTGATGAGGGGGCGGTGATATACTTCGAATAGGGTCCTTAACCCAACGCACAAGCAGATTCGTTGACACTGGGGCGGTCCAGCCGGACGGCCCCAATTTTGTGACGGAGCGCTTTGCGCCCAAGGAGGGGCTTGGCGGAATGCTTACACGAACGGAATTTACCAGGGCTCTAACCCAGCTGGCGGCCGAAAAAAATCTGCCGCTCGAGGTCGTGGTGGACCTCCTTAAGCGGGGGATCGTCACCGCCTTCAAGCGGGAGCTCGGCACCCCCAACGTCCGGGCCGAAATCTCCGTCCCGTCCGGAACCATCCGGGTGTACGTCGCCAAAACCGTCGTCGAAAAGGTGGAGGACCCCCGCACCCAGATAAGCCTCGAAGAGGCCCGCCGCCTCAAGCCCGACGTTAAGCCGGGCCAGACCATCGAAATCGAGGTCCCCCAGGACTCCGTTGGCCGCATCGCCGCCCAGACGGCCCGCCAGGTTTTCCTCCAGGGCATCAAGGAGGCCGAGCGGGAGGACATCTACCGCAACTACCTGGACCAGGTGGGCGAAATCGTCACCGGCATCGTTCAGCGGGTAGACTCCAAGCAGGTAACCCTCGACCTGGGGAAGGTTGAGGCCGTTCTCCCGGCCTCGGAGCAGATTCCGGGGGAGACTTACCGCCCCGGTCAGCGGCTTAAGGCCCTGCTCATCGAGGTGCGCAAGACGCCGAAGGGCCCCCAGCTCGTCGTCTCCCGCACCCACAAAGACTTTCTCAAGCGCCTTCTGGAGCTGGAGGTGCCGGAGATCTACAACGGCATCGTCGAGATCAAGGCCATCGCCCGGGAGCCCGGCTCCCGCAGTAAGGTGGCCGTCTGGTCCCGGCAGCCGGGGGTCGACGCCCGGGGGGCCTGCATCGGGCTCCGGGGCGTCCGGATTCAGAATATCGTAAACGAACTCCACGGGGAGAAGGTGGATATCGTCCTCTGGAATCCGGACCCCGCCGTCTTCGTCGCCGAGGCCCTCAGCCCGGCCCAGGTGTTTTCGGTGGAGATCAACGAGGCCGAAAAGACGGCCACCGTTATCGTCCCCGACCGCCAGCTCTCCCTGGCCATCGGCAAGGAGGGCCAGAATGCCCGCCTGGCCGCCCGCCTGACGGGTTGGCGGATCGATATTAAGGCGGCGTCGGTTGCCCGGGCCGAGCGGCTGGCCCGGGAGGCGGAGGCCGCCGCGGCCGCCCAGGCCGCGGCCGAGGCGCCCGCCCCTGAGCCGGTGGCGGTGGCGCCGGCGCCCGAGGCGGCCCCCATGCCCGAGGCCGCTCCGGAGCCCGAGCCGGTGGCCGTGGCCGCCGAGGAGGAGCCGGCCCCGGCCGCCGAAGGGGCTGCCCCGGAGCCGGTGGCCGTGGCCCCCGAGGCCGTTGCGGAGCCGCCGCGGGTTCTGCGCTTTGCCGAGGATCTGCAGATATCCCGGGAGCTTGACGTGAAGAAGAAAAAGGGTGAGGAGGAGCGGACGCCCCCGGGCAAGGCCAAGAAGGCCAAGCGGCCGCGGGTGACCGTCGAGCTCGAAGAGGAAGAAGAGTACGAAGAGCTACTGAGGCGCATCCGATGAGCAAGGGCGGACCCCGGCCCAAGCACGTCCCGATGCGGACCTGCGTGGCCTGCCGGGCCACGCAGCCCAAACGCCAGCTTATCCGCATCGTCCGGACGCTGGCCGGGCCGGTGGAAGTGGACCCGACCGGCAAGAAGAACGGCCGGGGCGCCTACCTGTGTCCCCGCCGGGCCTGCTGGGACCGGGCCCTTAAATCTAACATCCTCGACGTTGCCCTTCGGACGACCCTGACCCCGGAAGACCGGGCCCGGCTGGCCGCGTTCGCCGAAACCCTGGGCGAACCGGCCGCCCCGGCCGCATCCGCCGGCCCATCAGCTTAAGGAGACACACCGATGGAGTCCCACGTCGCTGAAACCAGAACCGTCGAAGTCCCGCCGGTGATTACGGTGGCCGAGCTGGCCGAACTCATCGGCGCAAGCCCCATCGAAGTCATCAAAGAACTTATGAAGCAGGGGGTCTTCGCCACCATAAACCAGGCCATCGACTACGAGGTGGCCGCCCGGGTCGGCCCCCGCTTCGGGGTGACCATCAAGCTTAAGCGGCCCGAGCCTACGGTTCAGCTGGTCACCGACTACGCCAGCTTCAAACGGATGCTGGCCGAGGAGGACCCGGCCAAGCTGAAGCCCAGGCCGCCGGTGGTCACCGTGATGGGCCACGTGGACCACGGCAAGACCACCCTGCTGGACCGGATCCGCCGAACCCGGGTTGCCGAGCAGGAGGCCGGGGGCATCACCCAGCACATCGGGGCCTATCAGGTCGAAGTTAACGGCCAGAAGATCACCTTCATCGATACCCCGGGCCACGAGGCCTTTACGGCCATGCGGGCCCGCGGGGCCCAGGTCACCGACATCGTCGTCCTGGTGGTGGCGGCCGACGACGGGGTTATGCCCCAGACGGTGGAGGCGATAAACCACGCCCGGGCCGCGGGCGTGCCCATCGTGGTGGCCATCAACAAGGTCGACCGGCCCGACGCCAACGTCGAACGGGTCAAACAGCAGCTTGCCGAGCTGGGCCTCATCCCCGAGGAGTGGGGCGGGGATACCATCACCGTCCCCATCTCGGCCCGCACGGGGGAAGGAATCGACTTACTTCTTGAAAATATCTTGATTCTGGCCGAAATTCTGGAGCTTAAGGCCAACCCCGACCGGCCGGCCGTCGGCACCATCATCGAGGCCCGGCTGGACAAAAACCGGGGCCCGGTGGGCACCGTCCTGGTCCAGAACGGGACCCTGCGGGTGGGCGATATCTTCGTGGCCGGGGAGACCTGGGGCAAGGTAAAGGCCATGGTCGACGACCGGGGCCGGCGGGTGCGGGAGGCCGGGCCTTCGACCCCGGTCGAAGTCCTCGGCTTTGAAGAGGTGCCGGTGGTCGGGGATATCCTGCAGGTGGTCGACGACGAGGACCAGGCCCGCCGGGTCGCCGAGGAACGGAAGGAGGCCCGCCGGGCCGAACGGGAGGCCGTCGCCGCCCGGGCGGTAACCTTGGAGGCGGTGGCCCGCCAGGCTCAGGCGGGCAAGCCCGCCGAACTGCTGGTGGTCCTTAAGGCCGACGTCCAGGGGAGCGTTGAGGCGATCCGGACGGCCCTGGAGCGGCTCAACGAGAAGTACGACAGCCGCATCCGCATAATTCACGCCGCCAGCGGCACCATCACCGAGTCGGACGTGCTCCTGGCCGCCGCCTCCGGCGCGATTATCATCGGGTTTAACACCCGCCTGGAGCCCGGCGCCCGGGCCCTGGCCGAGGCCGAGAAGGTGGAGATCCGCCAGTACGACATCATTTACCACCTGATTGAGGATGTCGAGAAGGCCCTGGCCGGCCTGCGGGAGCCGACCTACCGGGAGGTTGTTTACGGCCGGGCCGAGGTGCGCCAGGTCTTTGTCATCGGCCGGACCGGCCAGCAGGTGGCCGGTTGCTACGTGCTGGACGGCAAGATTATCCGGGGCCAGCGGGTGCGGGTCCTCCGGGACGGCAAGGTGGTGTTCGACGGCCGGGTCACCAGCCTGCGCCGGTTCAAGGAGGACGTGCGGGAGGTGGCCGCCGGCTTTGAGTGCGGCGTGGGCATCGAGGGCTTCGGCGACTTCCGCCCCGGCGATATCCTCGAAGTCTACGGGCAGGAAGCCGTCGCCTGAGGCCGGGGCCGTCCCGCCGGCCCACCGGGAGGGTGCGATGAGCCGCAGGCTCGACCGCATAAACCACCTGCTTCAGCAGGAGATCGCCGAGCTTCTCACCCGGGAGCTGAAAGACCCCAGGCTCGGGGTGATGGTCAGCATTACCGGCGTGGAAACATCCCCCGACCTCCGGACGGCGAAGGTTTTTGTCAGCATTTACGGCTCCGAAGCCGAGGGCGAAAAGGCCCTGGAGGCCCTGCGGGGAGCGGCGGGGTTTCTGCGCCGGGAGCTTTCGGCCCGCCTCCGGATGAAGCAGGTCCCGGTTCTCATCTTCGAGCGGGACCGCTCCATCGAGCGGGGCGCCCGGATCGCCCAGCTTCTCCGGGAGGTGGCCGCCGAGCGGGAGGCCCGGGCCCAGGCCGAGCCGGCCGAATCTTAGGCCCTTGGGCTGGAACGGAATTTTTAACATAAACAAGCCCCCGGGCATCACCTCGGCCCGGGTGGTGAGCATCGTCCGCAAGCTCACCGGGGCCCGGCGGGTCGGCCACGCCGGAACCCTCGACCCCATGGCCGGCGGGGTTCTGCCCGTCTGCGTGGGCCCGGCCACCCGGGTGGTCGAGTATATCCTGGAACAGCCCAAGGTCTACCGGGCCGAAATCACCCTCGGGGTAACCACCGATACCGACGACGCCGAGGGCCGGGTCATCGCCACCCGGCCCCTCACCGGCATCGACGAGGCCAGGGTTCGGGCCGTTCTGGCCGAGTTCGTCGGCCGCATCCGCCAGCGGCCCCCGGCCTATTCGGCCGTTAAGGTGGGCGGACGCCGGGCCTACGAGCTCTCCCGCCGGGGGGTGCCCGTGGAGGTGGGGGTCCGGGAGGTGGTGGTCTACCGGCTGAGCCTCGTCGAATTTGAGCCCCCAAGGCTCACCGTTGAGGCCGAGGTCGGCCGGGGCACCTACATTCGGGCCCTGGCCCGGGATATCGGCGAGAGGCTCGGCTGCGGGGCCCATCTTTCGGGGCTCCTCCGGCTCCGGGTCGGGCCTTTCCGGCTGGAGGACGCCGTTGACTTAGAAACCCTTAAGGGGCTTCTCGGCTCCGGCCAGGGTTCTGGTATCCTTTATCCGCCGGATGAGCCGCTGCTCCGGTGGCCGGCGGCCATCTTGGGCCCCGAGACGGCCCGGCGGGTAAAGAGCGGGCAGTTTCTGCCCTTCCGGGGGGGACTCCCCGACGGCCAGCGGGTTCGGGCCTACACCGCCGCCGGAAACTTCTTCGGGGTTTTAAAATTCGACCGGTCGCACCGGGCCCTCCGACCGGAAAAGATTCTGGAGTCCGAAGATGCGCCTCATCGGCGAGAAGGTTGAGCGTCTGGCCGCGGAGCTGGCCGAACTGCGGCCGGCCCCCGAAGCCGTAGTAACCATCGGGGTCTTTGATGGGGTGCACCTGGGCCACCAGTGGGTGGTTCGGCGGACGGTGGAGCGGGCCCGGGAGACGGGGCGGGCCCCGGTGGGGATAACTTTCTACCCCCACCCCCTGAAAGTCCACCGGCCCGAGGCGGCCCCGAAGCTTATCATCCCCTTCGCCGAGCGGGTCCGGCTCCTGGAATCCCTGGGTCTGGCCCGGGTGATACCCATGGCGTACACCCCGGAGTTGGCCCGCCTCACCGCGGCCGAATACCTGGGGCTGCTCGTCGACGCCCTGGGCATGCGGGAGCTGGTGGTGGGGCCGGATTTCACCGTCGGCCGGAACCGGGAGGCGGATGTGGCCGTGCTGAGGCGGCTCGGGCCTGAGCTCGGGTTTGACCTGACCGTCGTGGAACTTGTCGCCTTCGACACCCGGGTGAGCAGTTCGGCCATCCGGGCGCTTATCGAGGCGGGGGAGGTGGGGCGGGCGGCCGCCCTCCTGGGCCGGCCCGTCACCCTCTGGGGCCGGGTGGTGGCCGGTGAGGGCCGGGGCCGGAAGCTCGGGTTCCCCACGGCCAACTTAAGCACCGACCCCGATGTGCTCCTGCCGGCCGACGGCGTTTACGCCGCCTGGGCCGAGGTGGGGTCGGCCCGCTACCCGGCGGCCGTCAGCATCGGCGTCCGGCCCACCTTTGGCCCCGGGCCCCGCACCGTCGAGGCTTATCTGCTGGATTTCCAGGGCAACATCTACGGCGAAGATGTTAAATTAGAGCTGGTAAAAAGGCTCCGGCCGGAGCTTAAGTTTGAGACGGCGGCCGAGCTCGTCGACCAGCTGGAACGGGACGTGGAGCAGGTGCGCCAGCTTTTAACCCAGCGGGTGACCGACCATGGCGACCCGAACCCTTCCCCCTGACCTCCACCGCCTGCTGCGCCGGGCGGTGGCCGAGATCATCGTCGAAGAGGAGCTTATTAAACTTTTAGAGTCGGGTGAAACCCTCCGGCTCAAGCTTGGGTTCGACCCGAGCCGGCCCGACCTCCACCTGGGCCACGCCGTTGTCCTGCGGAAACTGCGCCAGTTCCAGGACCTGGGCCACCTGGCCATCCTCATCGTCGGCGACTGGACGGCCCAGATCGGGGACCCGAGCGGCCAATCGGTGACCCGGCCGATGCTGAGCGCCGAGGAGGTGAAAGCCAACGCCCAGACTTACCTCCGCCAGTTTTATAAGGTCGTGGACCCGGCCCGGACCCAGGTCGTCTGGCAGAGCACCTGGTACGACCACTTCACCCTTAAAGACGTCATCAACCTGACGTCCAGGTTCACTGTGGCCCGGCTCCTCGCCCGGGAAGATTTTGCCCGCCGCCTGGCCGAGCACCGGCCCATCGCCCTTACCGAACTGCTTTACCCCCTCCTTCAGGCCTACGATTCGGTGGCCGTCCGGGCGGACGTGGAGTTCGGGGGAACCGACCAGAAATTCAACATCCTGGTCGGGCGGGAGCTCCAGGCCATGCTGGGGATGCGGCCCCAGGAGGCCTTCCTAACCCCCATCCTGCGGGGCACCGACGGCGTCCAGAAGATGAGCAAGAGCCTGAACAATTACATCGCCTTCGAAGACCCGCCCGACGAGATGTTCGGGAAGATTATGTCCATCCCCGACGGCCTGATCGTGGAGTATTTTGAACTGCTTACCGACGTGCCCGACGAGGAGCTGGCCGTCATCCGGGAGCAGGTGGAAACCAAATCCGTCAACCCGATGCTTCTTAAAAAGCGGCTGGGCATCGAAATCGTAAAACAGTTCCACGGCGAAGGGGCGGCCCTGGCCGCCGCCGAGAACTTCGAGCGGGTCCACCAGCGGCGGGAGCTGCCCGAAGTGGTCCCCGAGGTGCGGCTGGGCCCGGAGTGGTTTGGGGAGGCGGTGTGGCCGGCCGACCTCCTCTACGCCGCCGGCCTGGTGCCCACCAAGAAGGAGGCCAAAAGGCTCCTGGCCCAGGGCGGGGTCCGGGTGGACGGCCGGCAGGTCCCCGACGAGCCCCTCACGGTGGAGCCGGGGGCCGTGGTCCAGGTCGGCCGCCGGAAGTTTGCCCGGTTGGTGCAGGGTTGACCGCAAGGCGCGGCTGCCTCTGGGCCGTCATCGTTCTGGCGGCCCTCTTCCTCCTGGCCGGGGCCTTCGTCCTGGGCCTGCTGGTCGGGGTCGTCCTGAGCGGCGGGGGGCTTCTCGGGTTTCCGGGGACGGTGGCGGTCCTGGAGGTGAACGGCACCATCCAGTCGGGGGAGCAGGCCGGACTTTTCAGCTCGGGGGCGTACAGCCGGACCTTTATCGCCCAGCTCGACCGGGCCCGGCGTCAGCCCCGGGTTCGGGCCGTCCTCATCCGGGTGAACAGCCCGGGCGGGGATGCGGTGGCCAGCGACGAGGTCTACCGGGAGGTCCGGCGCACCCGCCAGGAGTTCCACAAGCCGGTGGTCGTCTACATGGAATCGGTGGCCGCCTCGGGGGGCTACTATATTTCGGCGGCCGCCGACCGCATCGTGGCCAACCCCAATACCCTGACGGGGAGCATCGGCGTCATCATCATGCTCCCCACCTACGACGAACTGCTTAATAAGATCGGGGTGAAGGTTTACGTCTTCCGGAGCGGCGCCTTTAAAGACACCACCAGCGGCACCCGACCCCTCCGGCCCGAGGAGGAGGCCCTGATGCAGGAGCTGGTGAACCAGGCCTACCAGCGGTTCGTGGACGTGGTGGCCGAAGGCCGGGGCCTTCCCCGGGACCGGGTACTGCAGTTCGCCGACGGGCGGGTCCTCACCGGCGCCCAGGCGAAGGAGCTGGGGCTGGTGGACGAGCTGGGGGATTTCCGGCGGGCCGTCCAGCTGGCGGCCGAACTGGGGGGCCTTCGGGGGGAGCCCCGGCTGGAAAACTTCAGCCGCCGGGGCGGCCTGGGCGGCCTCCTGGGAGGGCTGGGGATTGCCGGCCCGGCCGGGGTGGCCGGGTCAATTTTAGGCATTGAAAACGGCGTATCCTTGATGTATCTTTATACCGGGTTTTAACCATGGACCTGGTAAT
Source organism: Dehalococcoidia bacterium (assembly GCA_034434875.1). Taxonomy (GTDB): domain Bacteria; phylum Chloroflexota; class Dehalococcoidia; order JAUQQI01; family JAUQQI01; genus JAUQQI01. The sequence goes on from DAOTYJ010000070.1 coordinate 8,477, forward strand.
TGCCGTAAGCCGGCAGCTTGGGGCCGACGGGGAGGCCGTGGCCCGGCGGGTCGCCGACGAACTCAACTTTCAGTATCTGGACCGGGAGATCGTCAGCCGGGCGGCGATGCTGGCCGGGGTCTCCGAGGAGGCCCTGGAGGAGGCCGAAAAGGTTCCGTCCCTGCTGGCCCGGGTCGCCGACGTTCTGGGCCGGTATCCGGCCGACGAGCTGTTTGCGGTCCCGGTGGGCACCCTGCCCCCCACCCCGGCCCTGACCCATGACGCCTACCGGGCCCTCATCGAGCAGGTGATCCGGTCGGTGGCGGAGCGGGGGCGGGCGGTCATCGTCGGCCACGCCGCCCCGGTGCTTTTAAAGGACCATCCTAACGCCCTTACGGTCTTCGTTGCCGCCCCCTTCGAGTACCGGGTCCGGCAGGTGGCCGCCCAGGAGCGGCTGGACCTTAAGGCCGCCGAAAAGCGGGTTAAAGAGGTCGACCGGGAGCGGGCCGACTTTTTTAAGACCTACTACGGGGCCGACTGGCGTAGCCCCGAGCTCTACCACCTGACGGTGAACACCGCCCGCTTCGGGGTGGAAGGGGCCGCCCGGCTCATCGTGGCGGCCGCCCGCCTCATCGCCGAGCGGCTCGGCAGTCCCACTTAAACCCCGCCCCCGGCCCGGGCCCGCGGTGAAGCCCGTTTTCGACCACCCCTGGAGCCTTTCGCCCGAGGCCGCGGCCGCCCTTCAGAAAGAGCTGGCCGGACGGGTCATCCGGAGCGGCCGGCCGGAAAAGGTGGGGCTGGTGGCCGGGGTCGACCTGGCTGCCGGCCGCCGGGACGGCCTTGCCCGGGCGGCCGTCGTCCTGCTGGGCTACCCGGACCTGGGGCTGAGGCAGGCGGTCACCGCGGAGGGGACCCTCACCTTCCCCTACATTCCGGGCCTGCTCTCCTTCCGGGAAACGCCCCTGGTCCTGCGGGCCTTCGAGCAGGTAGAGACCCCGCCCGACCTTATCTTCGTCGACGGCCAGGGGGTCGCCCACCCCCGGCGGTTCGGCATCGCCTGCCACCTCGGGGTTCTTTTCGACCTGCCCACCGTTGGGGTTGCCAAGTCCTGGCTCATCTGGCGGGAGGTAAGGCCCGCCGAGCCCGGGCCGAACCGGGGTGACCGGGTCATCCTCTACGCCCGGGATGGGCCGGTCGGGGCGGCCGTGAGGACCCAGCCCGGGTCCCCGCCCGTTTACGTTTCGGTGGGCCACCGGCTGGACCTGGAGGCGGCGGTGGAGTGGACCCTGGCCTGCGTCAGGGACCACCGGCTGCCGGAACCCACCCGCCTGGCCGACCTGGCATCCCGCGGCCGACCCCCGACCCTCTGGTAGGCCGGGCCCAGGGCTTTCAGCGCCCAGTCGCCGGGACCCGCCGGGCTTGTAATGGGGGGCCAGGCCGTGGTAGTCATTAAGTAGCGGCCGCCCGTTCCCGGCCCGAAGAGTGGAGGCGCAACCCATGGCCGAAATCGTCGACAAACTCGAAGAGCTTCTCCGCCGAATCCAGGACCTGACGGTGCGTCTTTGACATCCCCGGCCTGGAGCAGGAGGTGGCCCGGCTCGAAGCCGAGGCCGCAAGCCCGGAGTTCTGGGCCGACTCTTCCCAGGCCCAGGCGACCCTCGTCCGCCTCGCCCGGCTCAAGGAGCAGATCCGGGCCTGGCGGGAGCTGGAGGGCCGGGTGAAAGAGCTGCTGGAGCTGGCCAGGCTCGCCGAGGAAGAGGGCGAGGACTCCCTTCTGGAGGAGGCGAAGGCCGAAGCCGAAAAGCTGGCCCACCGGCTCGAACGGCTGGAGTTTCAGCAGTATTTCTCGGGCGAGTACGACGCCGGCGACGCCCTGCTGAGCATCCACGCCGGGGCCGGGGGGACGGATTCCCAGGACTGGGCCGAGATGCTCCTCCGGATGTACCTCCGGTGGGCCCAGGACCACGGCTTTGAGACGGAGATTCTGGACCTCACTCCGGGGGAGGAGGCCGGCATAAAGAGCGCCACCGTCGAGGTCCGGGGACCCGACGCCTACGGGTTTCTCAAAGGGGAAAAGGGGGTCCACCGGCTGGTTCGCCTCTCCCCCTTCGACGCCGCCCACCGGCGGCACACCTCCTTTGCGCTGGTCGAGGTCCTGCCCGTGGTGGAGCGGGACCTCCGGGTGGAGGTCCGGCCGGAGGAGTTAAAGGTCGACCGGTTCCGGGCCAGCGGTCCCGGCGGACAGAACGTGCAGAAGGTGAGCACGGCCGTTCGGGTTACCCACATCCCGACGGGCATCGTGGTCACCTGCCAGTCGGAGCGGTCCCAGGCCCAGAACCTGGAAAATGCCCTCAAAATCTTAAAAGCTAAACTTCTGGAGCTGGAGCTCAGGCGCAAAGAAGAGGAGATCGCCCGCCTCCGGGGCGAGCGGGTCTCGGCCGAGTGGGGCAATCAGATCCGCTCATACATTCTGCACCCGTATACGCTGGTCAAGGACCACCGGACCGGGTACGAAACGACCCAGGCGGACCGGGTCCTCGACGGGGAGCTGGACGACTTTATCCGGGAATACCTGCGCTGGTCGCTGACCGGAACGAAGGCCGCGGCCGGGGTGGGCGACGGGGGTGAAGGCCGATGATAAAGCGGGGATTTTGGGGTCTCCTTCTGCTGGCCGGCCTGCTGGCGGGCTGGGGCTTTTTCCCGGCCCGGGCCGAACCGGCCGTAAACGTTAAGGTCGACAATTACATCATAAATTTTCCCAACGAGGTGGTCTTCAGCCTCGAGGCCGAGGCGCCCTTCGAGATAACCAGGGTCACCCTTAACTTCCGGGCCGGAAGCACCCTGGCCACCCGCTACGGGTACCCGGAGTTCACCCCCGGAACCCAGGTGAAGGCCACCTACCGGCTGCGCACCGCCGGCGGTGAGAACAACCAGAACTACCTGCCCCCCTTTACCACCATCCGCTACTGGTACGTTTTCGAGGGCCCCAACGGGGAACGGGTCCAGACGGCCGAAAAGTCTTTTCTTTACCAGGACACCCGGTTCGTCTGGAAGACCCTGGAGAAGGGCCCCGTAACGGTCTTCTATTACGGCGGGGCCGACCCGACGGCCCAGGTGGTCCTGGATACGGCCCTGCAGACCCTGGATAAGATGGGCCGGGAGGCGGGGATCAGCCTGGAGCGGCCGGTTAAGGCGGTCCTTTACAACACCAAGGCCGATATGGACGGGGCGATCCCCTTCACCTCGGCCACCAGCCGCCGGGAGCTGATAACGGCCGGGCAGGCCTATTCCGAGCACGACCTGATCCTGGTTCTGGGGGTCGGCCGGGATGTGGTCCGGACCGTGGCCCACGAGCTTACCCACCTGATAACCCACCAGCTTTCGGACAACCCCTACAGCAGGATTCCGGCCTGGCTTAATGAGGGCCTCTCCATGTACGCCGAAGGGGACCTCTACGGCGAGTACAAGCGGGCCCTGGAAAACGCCGTCCGCCAGGACCGGCTCTTATCCGTCAAACAGATGACCACCATGCCCGGCCGGCCCGAAGAGGTGATCCTTCTTTACGGCGAGGCCCACAGCCTGGTGAAGTTCTTGGTCGAGGGCTATGGTCCGGAGAAGATGCGCCAGCTGCTGGCGGCCTACAAGGAGGGCCTGACCGACGACGATGCCCTCCGCCGGGTTTACGGGTTTGACCGGGACGGCCTTTACGCCCGGTGGCGGGAGAGCCTGGGCCTGCCGCCCCAGCCGGGCGGAGGGGGCGGGGGCACCCAGCCGGGCGCCCAGACGCCGCCCGCCCCGGCCCCGCGGCCCCCGGCCGTCCCCGCCCAGCCCTCGGCCGTGGCCATCCCCCTGACGGCCCTGCTGGGCGCGGCCGTCCTGGGGGCGCTGGGGCTGGCCGCCCTGGCCGGCCTGGTGGTCTTTCTGGTCGCCCGCAACCGTTAAAGGGATGCTCCGGCGGCTCGGGGCGGCCCTGCTGGCCCTCACCGCCGGGGCCGCCCTGGCCTTTTACGGCCTCCGGCCCGGCGGCCTACCCCTCAGCTGCTACCTGACCGACGGGGAGCCGCCCCGGGCGGAAATCGGCGTCCCGGACCGGCCGGTCCGGGGCCAGGTGACCGTGACCGTAAGCCTTTCCGACAACTGCCGGGTCGGGGAGACCCGGGTCTACCTGGACGGCCGGCTTCTGGGGCCGGCCGGGCCGGCCATTGCGGTGGACACGGCGGGCCTGCCCGACGGGGACCACCGGCTGGCGGTGCTGGCCGCCGACGTGGCCCTCCGGCCCAACGTGGGCCGGGCGGAGGCGGTTTTCAGGACCGACAACACCCCGCCGACCTTAACGGCCCCGGCGGGGCCGGTCTTGATAAGACAGGGGGAGGCCCGGCCGGTGGAAATCGTAAGCACCGAGCCCCTGGGCCGGGCGGAACTGCGCTGGGCCGATTTCACCGTCCCCATCACCGCCGAACTTACCCGTCTGCTCGTCCCGGTGGCCGCCGGCCCGGCCGACCCGCCCGGAACCCGGCGGCTGGAGGTGGCCGCCTGGGACCCGGCCGGCAACGAGGCCCGGCTGGCCGTCGAGGTTCGGGTGCAGGCCGGGACCTTCCCCGTGGATTACGTGCCGGTGGCCCCGGAGCTTACCCCCCTGCTTGACCCCCAAGTTCGGGCCCGGGAAGAAGCCTACCTGGCCGAAGTCTTCCGGCAGGTCACCTGGCCGCCCCGGTGGGCGGGGGGCTTCCGGCGGCCGGTGGCCGGGCAGGTAAGCTCCGCCTTCGGGGCGAGGCGGGGCTACGCCGGCGGGGTCCTTTCGGCCCCCCACCTGGGGGTGGACCTGGCGGCCCCGGCCGGGGTGCCGGTGGTGGCCGCGGCCGACGGCCGGGTGGCCCTGGCGGAGGGCCTGCGGGTGCGGGGAAACGCCGTGGTCATCGACCACGGCCTGGGGGTTTACACGGCCTACTATCACCTGGGCGAAATCCGGGTTCGGCCGGGGCAGGAGGTCCGGGCCGGGGAAACCCTCGGCCTGGTGGGGAGCACCGGCCTGGCGACCGGCCCCCACCTCCACTGGGAGCTGCGGGTGTTCGGGGTCCCCGCCGACCCCCTGGGCTGGGTCGGGCCGGGCGACTAAATGGATTTAGTCGCCCGGCCGGAATTCGCCCTCAATGGGCCCTTCCTCCCGGCCCCCGGATTCGGGGCCGCCGGCGGCGCCGGTGGTGCCCGTGGCCTGGTAGAGGTGGGCGCCCACCTGGCTCAGGGACCGCTCCAGCTCCTCCACGGCCCGCTGCAGGTCCCAGAACTGCTCCGTTTCCATCAGCGACCGGACCCGCTGAATCTTGGCCTCCACGTCGGAGCGCAGGCCGGCGGGGATCCGTTCGCCGTGCTCCCGGAGGGTGCGCTCGGCGGTGTAGACCAGGGAATCCGCCCGGTTGCGCAGTTCGATGAGCTCCCGCCGGCGCCGGTCTTCCTCGGCGTACATCTCGGCCTCTTTGACCATCCGCTCGATCTCCTCCTTGGTCAGGCCGCTGGAGGGCTGGACCACCACCCGCTGCTCCCGGCCGGTGGCCAGGTCCTTGGCCGAGACGGTGAGGATGCCGTTGGCGTCGATCTCAAAGGTGACCTCGATCTGGGGCACGCCCCGGGGGGCCGGCGGGATGCCGTCCAGGATGAAGCGGGCGATGGACCGGTTGTCCCTGGCCAGGGGCCGCTCCCCCTGAAGGACGTGGATCTCCACCGAGGTCTGGTTGTCGGCGGCCGTGGTGAAGATCTGGCTCTTGCGCACCGGAATGGTGGTGTTGCGGGGGATGATGGGCGTCATCACCCCGCCCAGGGTCTCGATGCCCAGGGTGAGGGGGGTGACATCCAGGAGCAGGATATCCTTGACCTGGCCCTGGAGGACGGCCGCCTGGATGGCCGCCCCGACGGCCACCACCTCATCGGGGTTGATGCCCTTGTGGGGCTCCTTGCCGAAGATCTTGCGGACCCGCTCCTGCACCAGGGGCATCCGGGTCTGGCCGCCCACCAGGACGACCTCGTTTACCTGCTCCGGTTTGATACCGGCGTCCTGGAGGGCCTGCATCACCGGCCCGACGGTCCGCTCCACCAGGTCCATGGTGAGCTGTTCCAGCTTGGCCCGGGTGAGGGTCATGAGCAGGTGCTTGGGGCCGCTGGCGTCGGCGGTGATGAAGGGGAGGTTGATCTCCGTCTGCATCACCGTCGAGAGCTCGATCTTGGCCTTCTCGGCGGCCTCCTTAAGCCGCTGAAGGGCCATCCGGTCCTGGCGGAGGTCGATGCCGTGCTCTTTTTTAAACTCCTCGCAAACCCAGTCGATGATCCGCTGGTCGAAGTCGTCGCCGCCCAGGAAGGTATCGCCGGCGGTGGCCAGCACCTCGAAGACGCCTTCCCCGACCCGGAGGATGGAGATATCGAAGGTGCCCCCGCCCAGGTCGTAAACGGCGATAATCTCGTCCTTGGGCCGCTTGTCCAGGCCGTAGGCCAGGGATGCGGCCGTGGGCTCGTTGATGATCCGGACCACCTCCAGGCCGGCGATGGTGCCGGCGTCCTTGGTAGCCTGCCGCTGGGCGTCGTTAAAGTAGGCCGGGACGGTGATGACCGCCTTGGTGACCTTCTCCCCCAGCTTGGCCTCGGCGTCCATCTTGAGCTTCTGCAGGATCATCGCCGAGATCTCCTGGGGCGAGTACTCCCGGCCGCCCATCACCACCCGGACGTCGCCGTTGGGGGCCGGCACAATCTTATAAGGCAGGCGCTCCTTAGCCCGGTGGACCTCCGGGTCGTTGTACTTGCGGCCCATCAGCCGCTTGACGGAGAAGATGGTGTTCTCGGGGTTAATGATGGCCTGGCGCTTGGCCAGGATGCCCACCAGCCGCTCCCCCGTCTTGGGGTTGACGGCCACCACCGAAGGCGTAAGCCGGGAACCCTCGGCGTTTTCGAGGACGACCGGCCGGTCGCCCTCCCAGATGGCCACAACCGAGTTGGTAGTTCCTAGGTCGATTCCCAGAATGCGCGTCATCGTGCGACCTCCGCTGCCCGGTGTTCTAAAGGCTTCACTTCAAGGATAGGCAATCAAAACTCTGCGGCCGGTAAGAGAACTCTTAGATTTTTCTTGGAAGTGGGCCGCCCCTATTCCCCGTCCAGCTCGAGGGGCCGGAAGGCGTAGCCCACCGACCGCTTGGTCAGGATGTACCGGGGGTTCTGGGGGTCGGGCTCGATCTTGCGCCGCAGGTAAGTTACGTACAGGTGGACGTAGTGGATCTCGTCCCGGTACTCGTGCCCCCAAACCTTGACCAGCAGGGTCTCGTAGGGGATGGTCCGGCCGGCATTCTGGACCAGGTGATACAGGAGGCGGTATTCCGTCGGCCGCAGGGGTATCCGCTGCCCGTTGACGATTACCTCCCGCTCCTCAAAGTCGATGGTCAGGTAATCGTCCACCTTAAGGACCCCCCGGGTGGCGGGGGAGGTGGCTTCCACCCGCCGCAGGACCGCCTTGATCCGGGCTAAAAGCTCGTTGGGGTTGAAGGGCTTGGTCACGTAGTCGTCCGCCCCGAGCTCCAGGCCCCGGATCTTATCCGCCTCCTCGCCCCGGACCGTCACCATGATGACCGGGACCTGGGAGACCTCCCGGACGAGCTTGAGCACCTCGAAGCCGTCCAGCTGGGGCAGGCCCACGTCCAGCAGGACCAGGTCGGGAAGCTCTTCCCGGACCTTCTGCAGGGCCTCGAGGCCGTCCATCGCCTCGAGGACGTCGTAGCCGGCCCGCTCCAGGCTCAGCCTGATGAAGTCCAGGACCCTCGGTTCGTCGTCAACAGCCAGGATCTTTCTTCGCGTCTTCGGCATCTTCGTTCTTTCCCTCGGTCTGCGGATTAGGTGCCAGGTATACGGCCGGCAGCTCCGCCGGGGCCTCCCGGGGCAGGGAGAAATAGAAGGTCGAGCCCCGACCCGGCCGGCTCCGGACCCAGATCCGGCCGCCGTGGGCCTCCACCACGGCCCGGGCGATGAAGAGGCCCAGGCCGCTGCCCTCCACCGGCGGCTGGTTCGGCCCGGTCACCCGGTGGTAAGGCCGAAAGATCCGCTCGTGCTCGGCGTAGGGGATGCCGATCCCGGGGTCGCTCACCGCCACCACCACCTCGTTGCCCTGGACGGTGGCCGAGACCCGGATGGTGCCCCCGTTGGGAGAATACTTTACGGCGTTATCCAGCAGGTTATACAGCACCCCTTCGATCCGGTCCCGGTCGGCCGTCACCAGGGGCAGCTGGTCGGGGACCTCCACCACGAAGGTGTGGCGGCGGGAGCGCTTGCTGAACCGCTCAACCCCCTGCTCGATGAGGGGCTTGAGGTTGAGGGGCGCCAGCTGCAGCCGGAGGGCCCCGGCCTGGACCTTGGCCACGTCCAGCAGGTTGCGGACGAGGCGGGAGAGGCGGTCGGCCTCGTCGGCGATGGCCTCAAGGCCCGCCCGCAGCACCTTATCCCGCCGGCCGGCCGGCCGCTCGGCCAGGGAGACGGCGTAGCCTTTTATAATGGCCACCGGGGTAAGCAGTTCGTGGGATATCGCCGAGATAAAGCCGGCCCGGAGCTCGTCCTCGGCGTGGAGGGGCCCGATGTCCTGGATGGCCTCGGCCCAGCCCCGAAGCCGGCCGTAGCCGTCCCGGATGGGGGCCACCGTCCACAGGACCGTTCGCCGGGGGCCGCCCGGCACCGGGATATAAGCCCGGACCGCCGCGCGGTCGCCGTTGCGCAGGTCGGCCAGGGGGCAGTGACGGCCGCAGATGGGCTCCCCCGAATCGTCCACCAGGGGAAAGACGTCCCGGCAGAGCCGGCCGGCAACGCTGGTCTCGGCGCCGGCCGCCAGCTCCCGGGCAGCCGGATTGGCGGCCACCACCCGGCCTTCGGCATCCACCAGGACCAGGCCCACGTTGGCCACCTGCCAGAAGGCGTTGAGCTCGGCCAGGTTCCGGGCCAGCCGGTCGGTCAGCAGCCGCCGGTGCCAGGCCAGGGTGATGAGGCCGGCGGCCACCTCCAGGCGGGCCTGCTCTTCGGCCGAGAAGGGCCGGTTGCCGAAGCGGCCCACCACCAGCAGTCCCAGCCGGTCCCAATCCACCCGGAGGGTCCGAAGCCAGTAGGCCCCGTATCCGCCCCAGCGCAGAAGGCGTCCCAGCCAGGCCGACCCCGCCGGGTCCCGCTCCAGCTCGTCCAAGTCGGTGATGCCCAGGTAGGGGATACGGCCGGGGGCTTCCGGGGGCCAGGCGTGGCCCTCGAAATCACCCGCCAGGGAGCGGCGAAGCCAGAGGACCACCTGGTCGGCCCCGGAAAGCTCCACCAGCCGGGGCCCCACCACCCAGATGGGGTCCACCGTCAGGTCCCGGCAGAGGGCGGCGGTCAGCTGGTGGAGGCCCTCAAGGCGGCCGTCGCCGCCGAAGGCGATTAAAAACCTCCGGATGCCCACCCGGGCGGCCGAAAGGCTCCGGCCGTCGGGCAGGGTTAAACTGCCGGCGGCGATGAGCCGGTCCCACTGGGCGGTGGTAAGGCCCAGAAACGCCGGCAGGGGCCCGGACGGGGAACCGAAGTCGGCGAGAAAGGCCGGGTTGACGTAGAAAACGGCGCCCCGGCGGCTGACCACGGCCGCCGGCACCGGCAGAAGGTCGAGGATTCCCTTAAGCTCCGATTTTACCCGGCGAGACATCCCGGAAACGATCATACCAAATTGACATAAGCCGTGTCAGGTCGGGGGGGTTGTCAGCAGATGGTCCGGGCCACCAGGGGCAGGAAGAGGCGGTAGGGCAGGTTCGGGGGCGGACTGGGGGCCGGGGCTGCGGCCCGGACGGCCCGGTAGGCGTTCACCAGGCCGTAGCCGTAGTACGGGTCCCAACCGGGACTGCCCAGGTCGTCGGCCGTCTGAAAAAGCAGGGCGGCGACGGCATCCGGGCAGAGGTTCGGCCGGAGGGAGAGGACCAGGGCGGCCGCGGCGCTGACGTGGGGCGCCGCCATAGAAGTGCCCCTTCCCAGGTCATACTGGCCGCCCCGATAAGTGCTCCAGATGTCTACGCCCGGGGCCGCAAGCTTGACATAATTTCCGTAATTCGAAAACCCCGCCCGCTGGAGCTTAGGGTCGACCGCCGCAACGGCCACCACGTGGTCCATCGCCGCCGGGTAGATGGGCGCGGAGCTCCCGGAGTTACCGGCGGCGGCCACGACGAGGGCCCCGCCGGCGTGGGCCTGGTTTATGCTCTCCTGCAAAAAAGCGTCAAAATCGGGGCCGCCGAAACTGAGGTTTATCACCCGGGCCCCATAAACCCTCACAGCGTCGACGATGGCCGCGGCCGCCGTCGTCGTGGTGCCCTGACCGGATTGGTCCAGCACCTTGAGGGCGATGAGCCGTGCGCCCGGCGCAACCCCCGCAATCCCAATGTCGTTGTTAACCCGGGCGGCGATGATGCCGGCCACGTGGGTGCCGTGGCCGTTGTCGTCCTGAAACCCGCCGACGTAATTGGCCTGGGCGGCGCACTGACCCTGGAGGTCCGGGTGGCCGCAGTCGACCCCGGTGTCCACCACCGCCACCTTTACGCCGGCCCCCAGGGTGACATCCCAGGCTTCGGGGGCGTGGATGGCCGGAAGGTTCCACTGCTGGCCGAAGTCCGGGTCGTTGGGGGTGAAGAGGGTCCGGTAAACGTGGTTGGGCTGGGCGTGCTCCACGTCCGGCCGGCCCCGGAGCCTTTCGATAAACTCCCGCTCCCGGCCCGGCGGAACCCGGAGGCGGTGGAGCCTGAGGGCCGGGAGCTCCTCAACCCCGAGGACCTCCGGCCCCACTTCGGCCAGGGCGGAAAGGGCCCTGCCGGCCTTAAACCGGACCAGCACTTCCCCGGGGACGAAATCGGCCGGGGCCAGGCCGGGTCGGGCCGGTTCGGCCGGGGGCGGGCCGGCAATGGCCAGCAGGAGGACGGCCAGCAGGCCGGCGAACCGCTTCAGCACCGCTGGTGGCCGGTCATAGGCTCTTCGGGAATTATATAATCCTTACCGATGGGCATTCGCATCCTGCCGCCCGAGGTCGTCGCCCGCATCGCCGCCGGGGAGGTGGTTACTTCCCCGGCGGCCGTGGTCAAGGAGCTCATCGAGAATGCCCTGGATGCCGGGGCCGCCCGGGTCGAGGTGGAGATCCGGCGGGGGGGCATCGACCTCATCCGGGTCAGGGACGACGGCTCGGGCATCCCCGCCCCTGAGGTGCGGCTGGCCTTCCACCGGCATGCCACCAGCAAACTTTCGGGCCCGGCCGACCTGGGCCGCATCGTCACCCTGGGCTTCCGGGGGGAGGCCCTGGCGGCCATCGGCCAGGCCGCCGACGTGACCCTGGTCACCCGGACCCGGGCCGAGCCGGCCGGAAGCTACATCCGGGTCGTGGGCGGGGAGGTGGTGGAGGAGGGTCGGCGGCCGGCGGCCCCCGGCACGGTGGTGACCGTCCGCAACCTCTTTGCCCACCTGCCCGCCCGCCGCCGCTTCCTGCGGGACCCCCGGGTCGAGGCCGCCGAGGTGGGGCAGGTGGTCGGCCGGTTTGCCCTGGCCTACCCCGAAATCGAGTTTAAATTCGCCTCCGAGGGCCGGGTCCGCCTCCGAACCGCCGGCGACGGCCAGCTCAGGAGCGCGGCGGCCGAAGTCTGGGGGGACGGGGTAGCCCGCCAGCTCATCGAGGTGGGGCGGGTTGTGGAGGCCGGCCGGCTGGCCGTAACCGGCCTGGTCGGTCCCCCGGCCCTGCACCGCCCCACCCGCAACGACCTGGCCCTCTTCGTTAACCGGCGCTGGGTGCAGAACCGGCGCCTCTACGCCGCCGTCGAGGCCGCCTACGTGGGGGTTATCCCCGCCGGCCGCCACCCGGTGGGGGCGGTCAACATCCTTCTGGACCCGGCGGAAGTGGACGTGAACGTGCACCCGGCCAAGGCCGAAGTTCGCTTTGCCTACGAAGGCGAGGTCCTCACGGCCCTCCGGCAGGCGGTGCGGGAGGCCCTCAAGGCCCACGGTCTTGGGCCGGAGCTGGAGCTGGCCGGGGTGGGGGATGGGGCCCAGCTGGCCTTCGGGCTCGAGGCGGGGGCGGACGGCCGGGCGGCCCCGACCCGTCTGCCCCGACTGCGGGTCATCGGCCAGTTCGAGGGCAAATTCATCCTGGCCGAGGGGCCCGACGGCCTTTACGTCTTCGACCAGCACGTCGTCCACGAGCGAGTCCTTTACGACGCCTTCCGCCGGGCCCTGGCTTCGGGCCGGGTGGAGACCCAGGGCCTCCTGGACCCGGTGCCGGTGGAGCTCACCGCCCGGGAAGCGCCCATCCTGGCCGCCCCCGAGGCCCGGTTGAACCTCGAGGCGGCCGGCTTCAGCTTTGAGCCCTTCGGGCCGGATGCCGTTCTGCTCCGGGGAATCCCGGCCCTCTTTGCCGGGGCCGTCGACCCGGCCGGCCTTTTTAAAGAGGCGGTGGGGGCCCTGCTGGGCGCCGAAGGCCCCTGGGAGCACCGGGTGGCCGCCCGCCTCGCCTGCCGGCGGGCCGTAAAGGCCGGCGACCCCCTCACCGAGCGGGATATGCAGGAGCTGATCGACCGGCTGGAGTCGGCCGAGCTGGTCTCCACCTGCCCCCACGGCCGCCACATCTTCCGGCGGCTTCCCAGCCAGTACCTGGCCTCCGCCTTCGGCCGGTCCTGATATGACCCGGCAAGAGCTTATCGACCGCATAACCCGGGCTTACGAGCGCCTGCGGGAGCTTATTGCCGGGGTCGAGCCGGGGCGGCTTACGGCCGAGCCGGTCTTCAACGGCTGGACGGTGAAGGACGTGCTGGCCCACCTGGCGGCCTGGCAGAGCATCACCGTCACGAACCTTTTCCGGCTGGAGCGGGGCCAGCCCCTCCTTTACGCCAACCTGGACCCGAAAAAGGTCGACGAGCTCAACGCCCGCTTTTACCAGGAGCTTAAAGACTGGCCCCTGGAAAAGGTCCTGGCGGACCTGGAGGGGAGCTACCGGCAGCTCGTCAACCGCATCCGGCTCCTTTCGGAAGAGGAGGTTAACGACCCGCGCCACTTTAAACAGCTGCGGGGCCGACCCCTCTGGCAGCTTATCGCCGAGAACACCTCCGAGCACTACGCCGAGCACCTGCCGGCCCTGGAGGCCTGGCGGCAAAGGCTGACCTGACCGGCGGGTCTACCGGCAGCTCCGGGTGGGGACGTCCTTCTGCGGAAAGTAGGTGCGGGGGTCGGCGCCGTGGGCCCAGACGGTGGTGTGGGTGGCGACCCCTTCCACCCGAACGGCAAAGTAGTACTTGTTGGCGGGGTCCCGGGCGGCCGCGACGTCCACGTCGTTGAAGACCCAGCGGGGCCAGCTTACGTTCTCGGCCAGCGGGGTGGTCGTCTGGACCTTTTCGCCGACCTTGACCGGCTCGAGGTAGCCGTTATTTAGCGCCCGCAGGAGCCAGACCGGCCGGTCGAAGCCGAACCCCACCGAGACGGCGTCCCCCGGGGCCAGGACCGGGTGGCGGATAAGGTCCACGCCCACGTTGACCAGGGGGGCCTCGGTGACCTCCCGGGGGCGGCCTTGGCCGTCGTGGGGCCAGACCACCTGGATTAAAGCGTCTACCGCATCCACGGGCCCCTCGTCGGCACCGCCGATAAACCGGGGGTAGGGTAGGCGGGTGAGCACCTGCTGGCCGTGGGCCCAGACGCTGGTCCGGGCCTCGGCCCCCTCCACCTCGACGAAAAAGTACGTAATGTTAGTTATCGCTTTGGCCCGGAATTCCGTGGGGGGCGCCACCGGCACGTTGTTAAAGACCCAGGCCGGGAAGGTTCGGCCCTCAACAACCCTTATCACCCGCTCCCCCACGGCGCCGGGCGGATGCCCCGGGTAGTCCTGGGCCGGTATGAGGGTGCCCCCGAGGAAGCCGCCGGACGTCAGGCTCAGGACGGTCCAGCGAAGGATAACCCGGTTGGGGAAGTTGCAGGCCACCGGCTCCAGGGTTCCCCGCTCGAAAAGATAGGCCTCGACGTTAACGAAGCGGGCGGACTCGAGGGGCGCCGGCCGGCCCTGGCCGTCGTGGGGCCAGACCACCTGGATTTTGGCATCCACCTGCGGCTGAAAGGCACCCCCGGCCGGAACCTGGCCGGGGGTCAGGGCAAGGAGCAAAAATACCAGGGGACCGAGTTGTTTAAGCCGGAAAGTCCGGACCAAATGCCCCCTCCCTAAGATTGGGTCGCCCTTTACTGTACCACGTCCGGCCGCGGCCGGGGACGTCGGGCCACGGTGGCAGGGCTTTCCAGCTTTCATGATTGTTGGCCGATTAGCAAGCCTAGGCCCCGGTCGGCCCGGGCGCTCAGGGCCCGGAACCCGTCCCCAACGAACCGATAACCCAGCGCCCTTACCAGGTTCAGAGCCAGGTTCCGAATCATGCTCAGCCCAGGCCCAACCTTCCGACCATGCAGCCGGTCCTCGGAAAAGCT